>JBGVTF010000123.1:0-6430 GCA_041862415.1 Anaerolineae bacterium
GGATGCTAACGAGCTTTTCTCCTCAGCCTTTGACGGGAGGTGTAGGGGAACGAGTATTGATTAATGAAGAATAGAGAACAAGGAGGCAAACTGTGGAGTTTTCAGAGCTCATCGAAAAGCGGTACAGTGTACGAGCCTACAAACCCGACCCGGTAGAGGATGACAAGCTGCAACAGGTGCTCCAGGCAGCACGCCTGGCGCCGACCGCGTCCAACCGGCAGCCCTTTCAGCTTGTTGTGATCCGCACGGTGGGTCGCGAAGCAGAGTTGAAGCGCATCTACAACAGGGATTGGTTCGTGCAGCCACCGCTGGTCATCTGCGCCTGCGGGATTCCAGCCCAGGGCTGGGTCCGCGGAGATGGCAAGAACTACAATGACGTGGACGTGACCATCGCCATGGATCACCTGATTTTGGCCGCTGCCAACCTGGGGCTGGGCACGTGCTGGATTGCCGCTTTCGACGCGAGGGCGGCACGCGAGGTCTTACACCTGCCTGACGACGTGGAACCGATCGCGTTTACGCCGCTAGGGTATCCGGCTGACCAACCTGGGCCCAAAAAGCGCAAAGCGTTATCTGAACTGGTGCGGTACGAACGCTGGTGAGGCTGAAGTAGGGCGGCTTTCCGTAGTCGCCCTACTGGGTGGAGATCGTCCTGTGAAAAGCACAGCGGAAGTCGTTATCGTCGGTGGCGGCATCCAGGGCATCAGCTTGGCCTATCATCTGGCCAGGCGGGGCCTCACCGACGTATGCCTGCTCGAAATGAAGACCCTCGGCAGCGGCTCATCGGGGCGGTCGGCAGCCATTATCGGCCACGCTTTTCCCAGCGAGAACTGCCTGCCCCTCGTCCGATTGTCATTTGCAGCCTTGATGCGCTTCCAAGACGAACTGGACGCCGACCCCGGCTACGAGCCCATCGGCTGCTTGTTGCTGGCCGGCGCCCAAGGCGCGCCCGACCTGCGCCGCCGCCACGCACTGTTGCAGAGCAAGGGTATAGACAGCCACCTGGTGGACCGGGAAACGATCTCTCGCCTGACGCCTGGTTTGAACCTGGAGGGGATCGAGATAGGGCAGTATGACCCTCGCGGTGGGGTCATAGACCCCCATTCCATCATGATGGCCTACACCCAACACGCGCGTCGCCTGGGGGTGGAATTTGCCGAAGGCGTGAAGGCAACCGGGCTTCAGATCAAGGGCGACAGGGTGATGGGCGTCCACACCACAGCCGGATTTATCGCCACGCATCGTGTGGTCAATGCCGCTGGCTTTCGCGCCCGTGAGGTTGGCGCCTGGACCGGCATGGACCTGCCTATCACCAACCTGAAGCGCCACATCTTTGTCAGCGGGCCGATACCGACCTATTCCCGGTCCATCCCCTTCACTTACGAGGTTGAAGTGGCCTGGTATATGCGCCGCGAGGGACCGGGGCTGCTCATCGGCATGGGGGCTGTGGAGAGCGACGAGGAAGACCCACAGGTGGACTGGTCGTTCCTCGACGTGGTGGCCGAACATTCTATGCATCGCGCCCCGGCCCTGGCCGAGGCGGAGGTCAAGAGCGGTTGGGCAGGTCTGCGCCCCATCACTCCTGATGATGATCCCATCCTGGGCGAAGCGTCCCACCTGCGTGACTTTTTCAACGACTGCGGTTGGGGCGGGCATGGCATCATGCACGCCCCAGCGGCCGGCATTGTACTGGCCGAATGGATCGTTGATGGAAAAGCGAGTTCAGTGGACATCGGCCGCTTTCGCGCAGAGCGTTTTGAGGGGTGCAGACCCCACTGACTTCACAGAAAGTCCTGTACTTCACCATCTACAGTCCTCGGCGCAGTCGCCCGGAGCCCTTCTCCGGGCAAAAGTCCGATTCCAGAAAGGACAGTACATAAATCCTATTGACAATGTTTACAGAGGTGATATACAATTATAATGAGACAGTCCCCCAAATTCGGGTGATGCCCCTCACCTATGTAATCTGTGGTATCATAGTAGACAACGCACCCAGGACTTGGGGGACTCGACAGTACCGTACCCTTGCTGAGGAGAGTTGATGAACCGTGAGCGGCAAAGACCTTAGAAGCCAGCTCGAAGGGTTATTTTCCGACATCGTTCCCGAGCCGGAGGCAGAGGAGGACAAATCTCTGCTGGAACAAGCAGTCTTTGGCCCAGCCGAAGCTGAGATAGCCGAGGCCGAGATCGTCAAAGGTGAGCCAATGGCAGCGGAAGCCCCTCCGCTAACTCCGACGAAGCCGGAAGGCGTCGAGAGGGAGAGGCAAGAGGTTCCTCCGACGAGCGTCCTCGCCTGGGGGGCCACACTGAGAGCACAGTGCCGCAGAATCCTGAACACCCTGCCAGGTAATATAACCGTCACCGGAACTGTAGCCAAGTTCGCCAAATTAAGTGCGCTGAAGGAGGCTATTTTGAAAGCCTCCAGATGCTCCACCTACGACACCGTTGTTGCCTTCCTCCTGGCTTTGGCTCTTCTGGCTGGCCTGATCGTTCTGGTTCCTTCTCCCCTTCAGATTCCACAGCCAACTCTTGTTCCGGACATCTACCAGAAGTATCGCCTGTTTATCGCCGCTGGACTCATTGGCTTGTTGCTTCTTCTGATCGGCTATCTCCTCAGTCGTCGCTTGAGGGACTGGCTGGCGAGGCGGCGAGAGAGCAGGCAAGCCGAGATCCAACCCGAGGCCCTGGCCATGGCCTATCGCCACAAGCTCATGGCCCAGCTTGGCCAACTGAGAGTCATGGACGTGGCTAGGCCATTCGAACTGGAAACGTCCTACGTTCCTCTCAGAGTTCGAGAGCCCCCCCGGCTTTATTCTGAGGGAAATGGCGCGACTCCCCGTCCCCTTTCCTCTCTCCCACTCATGGGGCAGACAGAGGGAGGGGGTGAGACCATGTCCCCTCAGGAGGCCCTGGTCCGATTCCGCCACCTGGCCCTGCTGGGCGAACCAGGTGCCGGCAAGACCACCCTGCTAAGACACCTGGCTCTTCAGGCCGCCCAGGGTAAACTGGACGAACTGCCTGATTTCCCCGTTTTTATCTCCCTGGGCCACTTTGCGGCCGCGGCCTCCCAGATCAGCCTCCTGGACTTTGTGATAACGGAGATTGACGCCTTCCACAAGAATTCGCTGTCGGGCTCCCCAGCGCTGCGCTCCTATCTGGAGGAACGCCTGGAGGAAGGCTCTGTGTTTCTTCTACTGGATGCTCTGGATGAGGCCAGCGTTGGCCCTCCCCAGGAAGCCGAGGCCACCTATCGCCACGTGATTGGCCAGATCAACGTCCTGACTGCCCGCTACCCTAAGATTCCTGTCGTCGTCACATCGCGACGGGCAGGTTGGAAAGGGCTCCTGGCCGCCAGCTTCCACACCCTGGAGGTGTTACAGTTGGGAGAGGACGACATCCAAGGGTTTATCGAGGACTGGTTCGGTAAAGGCTCCAAGCAGGCAGGTGAACTGCGAAGCAACATCCTGCAGAATCCCCAGGTCCGGGCTATGGCCGCCAACCCTTTGCTCCTCTCCCTCATGGCCCTCGCCTTCGAGCAGGACGGGAAACTGCCGGAGGGTCGAGCGGGACTCTACGGGCGTGGTGTGGAGCTGCTGTTGGAGAAATGGGAGACCGACCGAGTTCGCAAGCGGGTTTCCGGCTTCACCGCCGAACACCAACGCGGCTTGCAGGAAGAGGTGGCTTTGCATTTCCACCTTCGAAGGCACCTCTATTTCCCCAGGTATGAACTGAGCGGGATCACTGCCAGTTATCTCTCTGCTGTGGGCCTGCCGGCCGACTGGGTTCCCAGGGCTTTGGAAAGGCTCAGCGCCCAATATGGATTGATCGGGGAACAGGTCCTCGGATGGTACAGCTTCCCCCATCTGGCCTGGCAGGAGTACTTTGCTGCTGCAGCCATCAGCAAGAGAGGCCAGCTTGAATTGGTGCTGGAAGACGTGTCTGACTCCTGGTGGGAGGGGACGATCCTGTTTCTGGCCGAGATGCTGGAGGACGCCACCCCCCTGCTAGAGGGCATCCTGAATCAAGAGGATGACGTCTTTTGTAGCAACCTCCTGCTGGCTGGGCGCTGTTTGGCTGGCAAGCCGCGCATCAAGCGAGCTAGTCTGCGAGAAAACATCATTGAACGGCTCCAGGGGCTGGTGAAAGGGGAAGTTCACCCAAGTTCGCTGATCCTGCGACAGCAGGCCATCGGCGTGCTGGCGGAGATAGGCGACCCTTCCATCGCTGCCTGCTTCATGTCCCTCGTGACTGCCAAGGAGATAGACCAAACCGTGCGCCGGTTAGTCACTACCGCCCTGACCTCTCTGGGCGATGAATCCACTGTGACCAACCTCATGGCCCTCCTGTCCGACCAGGGGATAGACGTCGCTCTACGGATCAATGTCGCTGCTGCCCTGAGCTCCCTCCCCCCTTCCTCCCTCTCACCCGTGGAGGGGACAGAGTGGGGGGTGGTCCCCCAGTTTCTGGCCCTCCTGCCCGACGAGGAGGTAGACTACAGGGTGCGTATGGGGGTGGCCGAGGCCCTGGGTGCCCTGGGTACCTCTCCTGAGCAAGGTCGAAGGGGTAGTCGCAGCGATGAATCCGTCATCCCTCAACTCGTGCGCCTCCTGCCCAACGAGAAGATAGATTACAGGGTGCGCGTAAGGGTGGCTGAGGTGCTGGGTGCTCTGGGCGCCTGTCCTGAGCCCTGCCCTGAGCGAGGTCGAAGGGGTAGTCGAAGGGATGGATCTATAGCCTCCCAGCTTCTGCGCCTCCTGCGCGACGAGAAGGTGGATTACAACGTGCGTATGAGCGTGGCCGAGACTTTGGGCTCCCTGGGCGATAAGTCCATCTCCCGCCGACTCCTGGCCATCCTGCCCAAGAAGAAAATAGATCCCGATGTGCGAGCTAGTATTGCCGCTGCTTTGGGCTCCCTGGGCGATGAATCGGTGCTCCCCCAACTTCTACGCCTTTTGGCCAATGAGAAGATAGACCCCTCTATACGCTGGAGGATCGTGGACTCCTTACGTGAGCTGGGCGCTATGGATGACGAAGCCACTGCCCCTGAACTGTTAGCTCTCCTGTCCAATGAGAAGGTGGACTCTTCTGTGCGCGTGATCGTGGCTGAGACCATGGGTGAGAAGACCGTCACGCCTCGGCTGCCAACTCCTATACCTGTAGGAAGAGAAGCCGCTGAGGCTCTGCGTTCTCTGGGTGACAGGTCCAAGGTCCCTCAGCTCTTAGCTCTCCTGCCTGACCGGGAGCTGGAGCGCTCTATGCGCCTGAAGATCGTGGAAGCCCTGGGGGCCCTGGGTGACGACCGTGTCACGGCCGAGAGCCTGGCTACGTTGCTGGACGATGAGGAGATTGGCTCCGACGTATATCAGGCCCTCTTCCTGGTGAGCCAAAGGATTAGAGCGCGCGTCTTCTCCAGCGATGGTGGGAGGTATGAGATACGCTAATCAGCCACAAGCTATCAGCAATTGGACGATCGCTGGTGCATGTCCTATCCTGGGATGCGCTCTATCTGCTATGCTCGAAAATGCGGTAAGGTGAAAAGTCTACAAGCGGAACGGACTTTATGATTCCTGATACTGAAATCGTGCGAGCTATGCTTAATCAGGCCTTGGCCGAGGCTCGTTCACGCCGTGCCAATCGAATTACCGAATTGCATCTGGTGATGTATGATTCGTCTGAGGAAACAGAGGAGGCCTTACGAAAGATATTGAATGAACTGAGTTCCAACACGCCGGCCGGGAGCGCTCAAGTGATCACCCGTCCGGCTCCTAGCCGCTTTATTTGTTGGAACTGTTGTGGCCTCCGCTTCGAGAACGATGACCCCGAAGCTGTTTGTCCTAACTGTGGTCAGGCAGGCTTACTGGTTCCTGCCGATGTCACTTTCGCTCTGGATCACATAGAGATCGCTTGATGAGGGAAGCCCGATCAGCCTGGCCTCCTATGTGCGGCACTTCGAGGAATGCTGCTCCCGGCGGCATGAGTCACCGCCTGTATCGCAACAATAGTAAAAGCCCCCTGGCTCACTACCAGAGGGCTTTTCCTTATCACTATTAGGAGTTGAGAAAACTATTAGGATTTTTCCAGAGAGCAAAGAGCCGCCTTGGGGTTAAGGTTGGAACCCCAAAGCAGTCTTCCTAAGGGCTCTGTAATACTGGCAAGCTAAACCTTCCCTTGGATCGCTGACACAAAGCTCTTGAAAAATAACCAAAGCGCTATGCTAAGAGCCGCAGACAGAATTAGTGATGCAATTCTTCTAACTCGCTCTGACTTAATCAAGGGAAATCCATAAAACTCCACTGAGTAAAACAGAGCTTGGAGGTAAAAGAACAACATCGCGTAAGATAGGTTGGAAACCAGCTTTAGTACAACAGTTTGGGTCTGTTTCGCTAGATAAGCTACCACTCCGAGTATAAGCAGCCACTCTAGCCATTGG
>JBGVTF010000124.1:0-3176 GCA_041862415.1 Anaerolineae bacterium
GTTCCCTCAAAGGGCCAGTTCTTGCGCTGGATGAGCAGCACCTTCAACTGGCCCTCAACCACGCTAAAGATGACCACGTCCACCGTCACCGATGGCCGCTCATATTTGGTGACATCGTATTTCTCGGTTTCCGACACGGCACCTCCCTTCCCTACGCAAATCCCTTCACACCATGATGCACCACGCCCATAAATGTACCCCCAATAGCGACTTTTGTCAAGGTGTAGCCTTGCGCCTTACGAAGGTTTGTTCTGAACCCTGGCAAGGCTCGCTGTTGAAAAATGACGGCAATGATGCTATAATTCCAACGCGAGTCCTATTCGATGTCATGGAGTAACACCTACGGCGAAGGGTGGGGGGATATGGAAGCCGCGATGAGGGTGATTGTCAATCCGGTGGCTGCCAACGGGGCGGTGGGCAAACGGTGGCCACAGATGCGAGACACACTGCAGGCCGAGGGGGGGCAGTTCGACGCCTCTTTCACCGAAGGGCCGGACCACGCCACCCAGTTGGCCAGAGATGCTTTGTACGCTGGCTACCGGACCATCGTGGCCGTGGGCGGCGACGGCACCCTCAACGAAGTGGTCAACGGCCTGGTGATCGAGGCCACGGTGGACCCCACGGTGAATCTGGGCATCATCCCCGGCGGCACGGGGTCCGACCTGGTGCGCACCCTGGGCATCGCCCACGACTACCGGGCAGCCTGCCACCGCCTGCTGCGCGGCAAGCCCCATTGCATTGACCTGGGATTGATCACCTGTGTCTGCGAGGGACGAGAGACACAGCGTTATTTCCTCAACGTGGCTGGCCTGGGCTTTGACGGCGAGATAGCCGAGCGGGTCAACCGCAGCTCCAAAGCCCTGGGGGGCACCCTCCCTTTCCTCAGCAGCCTTTTCGTCAAGCTGTTGACTTACCAGAACAAGACGGTGGAGGTCACCTTTGACGGCCAGCAGCGCCTGCAACAAAAGGCCAATTCCGTCCTCGTCTGCAACGGGCGCTATGCTGGCGGCAGTATGCACATCGCCCCCCATGCTGCTCTGGACGACGGCCTTTTCGACGTGGTCATCATCGGCGACACCAGCAGGCTGGAGATCGTGGCCAACGTGCCCAGGATCTATCGAGGCACCCACCTCAGCCACCCGAAGGTTGACGAGTACCGCGCCCGGGAGGTACGGGTTCAAGCCCGGGAGCGCATGCTCCTCCAGGCCGACGGCGAGCTAGTCGGCGAGGCACCGGCCACTTTCCAGATCATCCCTCAGGCTTTGCACGTGCTGGTCTAAGGAAAATCACCGAAATGCTCAAGTTGCGGAAGGCAGACACGGGGCGGGCGTTGGTGATGGGGCACCGGGGGGCAGAAGCCCTGGCTCCAGAGAACACCATGGCCGCTTTTGAGGCCGGGCTGAAGGCCGGGGCAGACATGCTGGAGCTGGACGTGCAGCTCACCGCCGACGGGCGGGTGATCGTCTTCCACGACTTCGCCCTGGGCCGCAAGACCTCAGACCCACGCTGGGTGCGGGATGTCACCTGGGAAGAGATACGCCGGTTGGACGTGGGCAGTTGGTTCGACCCACGTTACGCTGACCAGCGCGTCCCCCTGCTGGAAGAGGTGTTGGCCTGGGCCAAAGGGCGCGTCCCCCTGTGCATAGACCTGAAGACGGGCTTTGCCTTCAACCATCGTCTGGAAGAAAGGGTGGTCGAACTGGTCGAGGGGAAGCAGATGGTTGACGAGGTGGTGATCATCGCCTGGGATCAGTTTGCCCTGCGCAGGGTAAAGGCCCTCAACCCCGAGATGGCCACAGGGGTCTCTCTGTGTGGGCGCTTTGTAGATTTGATCCCGCTGGCGCGCTCCCTGGAGGTGAACTGGCTGAGCCTGTGGTGGGAGCACTCGACTCCCGAAGAGGTTGCCCAGGCTCAGCAGGCGGGTTTGGCCGTCAACCTGGTGATGTTCCTGCCCGATCACTCCGAGGCGGTCCGCATGGGAGCGGACATCGTGGAAGCTCGCGATCCAGGCCAGGCCAAAGCGACCTTGCGAGAGCTGGGTGTACTGTGAGTGGTAGAGCTAACTTTGAAAGGGGTGTGTCAACCATGGAAGTGACGATCAACAAATCCAGGCTGGAACTGGTCGAAGGGGACATCACTGCCCAGGACACCGATGCCATTGTCAACGCGGCCAATCCGAGCCTGCTGGGCGGAGGTGGGGTGGATGGGGCCATCCACCGCGCGGCGGGGCCGGATCTGCTGGCGGAGTGCCGCACCCTGGGCGGCTGTCGCACTGGAGAGGCCAAGATCACCAGGGGCTACCGGCTCAAGGCCAGGCACGTCATCCACACCGTGGGGCCGGTCTACCATCAGGAGGGCCCGCCCCGGTCGGCGGAGTTGCTGGCCAGCGCCTACCGTCGCAGCCTGGAGGTAGCCTCTGAGAACAACCTGCGCAGTGTGGCCTTTCCTTCCATCAGCACGGGCGCCTACGGCTACCCCATGCAGGAAGCCGCCCCCATCGCCTTGCAGACGGCCATTGATTACCTCCAGACCCACACCGACATCGAGTTGGTGCGCTTTGTGCTGTACGGTCAGCAGGCCTATCAAGTCTACGAGAAGGCTTTGCAGAGCATCATGGCTCAATGATGAGGGCTCTCCAGACTTCGGCGCATAACAATATGACCGTGAGCGTATCACCTTGGGGACAGGGAGTCCAGGCGCAAGCCTGGCCCGGCTTCGTTGCTGCGGACTGGCGTCCGCACTCCGTTTGTCAAGTAAATCGGGCCTAGGGGTACCCCTCAAGCTCCCCAGGCTTCCGCTGCGCAAGCCCCCAGGGGACCGCTATTGACACAAGGGGCTTTTCGTGTTATAGTCAAGTGAAACAAACTTGTTTTAGCCAGGCTCAAACCAAAGTAGTCTCCCTGTCAAGTGTTGTTAGTTAGCAAACCTTCCCGAAAGCTTTCAGGTACAACGAATTGGCTAAGAACTCGCCTGAAAAGTGCTAATCACATCTGCTAGCGCATCTTTGTAGCTTTCGGGAAGGTCAGCAGCACTCAAGAGAGGGACCACCCAAACCAATAATCTAGAAAAGGAGAATTTGAAATGAAAACCGATACCTTTAGAGGCAGAGACTTTCTGACCCTGCTGGACTACACCAAAGAGGAAGTGGAGACCATCCTGGACTTGGCCCAGGAGCT
>JBGVTF010000125.1:0-7795 GCA_041862415.1 Anaerolineae bacterium
TCCCTGGTAGGGAGGGGGCCGGAGGAAGGGTCAAGCCGGTTCCTCCCCGCCCTGGTGGGGCTTGGCCTGGCCATCGCTCTACAATTCACCGCTGGACACCTGCAGGCCTCGTACATCAACCTCTTTGCCCTGGGCTTGTATGCTTTGCTGGGCAACTTGAGACCTGACAAAAAGCTCGCGACGGATCGCCAGATCCGTCGCCCAGATGCTGGATCTGGCGATCCAGCAGGAGCAGGAAGCCCGATTCGTGATCTACCGAGACTGGCGAAAACCCTTGGACGCAACTTGCTGGTCTATGTCTTGTCCGTGAGCGTCGGCTTAGTCCTGGCCGCAGTGCAGCTTCTGCCCAGCTACGAGCTCTCGCGCCTCTCCGTTCGCAGCGGGGGGCTGCCCTACCGGGAAGCGGTCTCTTTCTCCCTCAGACCACACCTGATCCTGTACTCGCTGCTGCCCACTTTCGGAGAGGACTTGAGCCAGGTCTTTGGCGGGGAGTCCTTCAGCGAGTACGTGGGCTATGTAGGGGTGTTAGCGCTGTTCCTGGCTCTGGTCGGTGTCCTGGGCCAGTGGCGACGTCGCCGCACTCTTTTCTTTGTCTTTCTGGGTGCTCTGGGGCTCTTCCTGGCCTTGGGCCTGGTCAACCCTGCCTATTTCATCCTCTACAAGTTGGTGCCCGGTTTCTCCCTCTTCCGTGCCCCGGCCCGCTGGCTGTATTTGTATACCACTGCCGTGGCCGTACTGGCTGGCCTGGGAGCCGACTCTCTGGCCTATTCCCTGCCTGAACAAGCGCGGACTGCGGAGTATAAACGCTGGCTGATGCGCCGCATCCTGGTACTCCTCTGCATACCGGCTGCCTTTGTCGTCCTTCTGTCACCCATCCTGGACTTCCCTCGGTGGCCCACTTTGATGGTCTGGGTTCTTCTGGCCTGTGTGGGGTTTGGCTTTATCCTGATCGGGCTATCGCGCTGGGGCGGACGGCTGGCTTTGCGCCTGATGGTGGTCCTGCTGATCGTCGGCGAGCTCTTTGCCGCCAGCCGGGGCCTGGCTTACAACAACCCGACGGCACCGGAGGCCTTCTCCTCGCTGCGCACTGCTCCGGCCCACCTGCTCACCGACCGGAGCCTGTATCGCTTCATCAGCATGTCGGGCATCGTCTACGACCCCGGTGATTTGAAAGAAATCCAGCAGATCTTCGAGGGCCAGTTGCCGCCCAAAGCCATCTACGATTACGTGGTGGCGGCCAAGCGCAAGGAGATTCTGGCTCCCAACCTGCCTGTGCTCTACAAAATCGCCAGCGTGGATGGCTACGACGGCGGGCTGCTGCCCCTGAAACGCTACATCACCTTGCTGCGCCTTTTCCTGCCGGAAGAGGACATCCTGCCCGATGGCCGTCTCCGCGAACAGCTCAGGCAGATACCTGAAGGGCGCTTGCTCTCTCTGCTCAACGTCAAATACGTCATCACCGATAAAGTGTTCGACGTCTGGATTGACGGCGTCTACCATGACCTGGAGCACACGGCTACTCTGGGTAAGGGGACAACTCCAGAGGTAGTGATCCAGGACCTGCCCCAGTTCGCCGCCACCTCTCTGGGCCTGGTCTCGTACCTGGAGGGCGCTGAAGGATTGGCCGATGGGACCCCCGTGGTCGAGGTCGTCGTGGGCGATAGCGAGGGCCACATCCAGCGCCATCTCCTGCGGGCTGGCCTCGACACGGCTGAGGGCGATTACGACGCCGTGGTTGCCACCCGACCGATCCAGCACGCCAAGGCCAGAATCGGCCACCACTGGCGTGACCATCCAGGCGGCAACGACTACATCACCCTGGTTGATCTGGGAGAGGCCACGGCCTTGAAGGAGATCACCCTGCGCTACCTGGCCGAGGCTGGCCGATTTCACCTGCGAGGCCTGAGCCTGATTGATGAGCGCACGGGGATCAGCAAGTCCGTCGTCGTTTCGTCTAGGGGCCATTTCAGGCTGGTGCACAGCGGCGACGTGAAGATCTACCAAAACCTGGACGTCCTGTCCAGGGCTTTCGTCGTCCACCGGGCGCGGGTGATAGAGGACGACGAGGCTGCGGTGGCAGCCATACGGGACGAGAGCTTCAGGCCGAACGAGGAGGCCATTTTGGCTGAGGCCCCGCCGGGGTGGGGGGCTCCGGTGTCTCCTCAAACTCTCAACCCTGACCAGGTGACGATTGTCTCATACGAGCCAGAGCGGGTCATCATCGAGGCCGATTTGGCCAGCGAGGGCTACCTGATCCTGACGGACACCTGCTATCCCGGTTGGCAGGCTCGCGTTGATGGACAGGAGTCATCCATCATCAGGGCCAACCTTCTGTTTCGGGCCATCAGATTGTCGGCGGGTCAGCACCGGGTCGAGTTCTCCTACGAGCCGGCTTCATTGGAAATCGGTATGGCTATCGGCTTGGCCACGTTGCTGGTCATCGTGGTCGGACTTCTGGTGGCTGGTCCAGCAGCGTTGACAGGGGGTAAGCGTCCAGGCCCTCTTCAGTCTGGTACAGCTCGGCGGAAATAGAGCTACCATTCCTTTCGACAGGCTCAAGACGCAGTTTCGACCTACTCAGGATGCTTCATGGTTACCCCCTGAACGATTATTACTTCTACTGGACGAATAGCCCTACGTGGTGTATAATAGAGGCGGTGGCACATGTCTCTCGATTTGAGTTAGAGAAGAAGGAGGTCATAGTATGAACGTCTTCAATCGCTTGGTGATGATAGTGCTCCTGGTGGTGGGTGCGATCGTCTTGACTGTGGTTATGATCGCCTTGCCTGTGATGCTGGTTATGGTGCCTGCTCAAGCCGACGTAGTGACCATCATAGTGCAGCAGGCTCTGAACTGGCTGAAGGCCATTGGCGGGCAGAATCCGCCCCTCTTCATCCTGGGGGGGATTCTGTCAGGCGTATTGACCTTTGTCGTCTGCGTCCTGCTGCTCTGGCTGGAGGTGCGGCGCCCTCGTGGCAAAGCGGTCAGAGTTCGGAAAGTCAGCGGCGACGAGGCCAAAGTAACCACTGATTCCATCGCCCGCCGCCTGGAGTACAACATTGACCAGTTGGCCGAGGTCGTCTCGGTCAAGCCAAAGATCACGGCTAAGGGGAGCGGGGTGCACGTTCGGCTCAACGTAGAAACGGGTCCCGAGATAGATGTACCCGCGAAAACCGAGGAGATCAGCCAGGTAGCCAGGGAGGTCATCGAGGAAAGGATGGGGCTCAAGCTGGCAGGCAAGCTTGAGATCAGTATTAAACACGCGCCCTATCCCAAAGACTGGTCAGGGGTGAAGAAAACACCTGCCCCGGACATTGAGTACGAAGAGTCCATCCCTCTGGAATAATGGGCCCGGTGGAAATAAAAATGGCCCAGGCATCTATCACTGTTGCGACCACTCCCGCACCGCCTGTACCGTCTACACCGTAACAGTGGTGGCAACGGTGGTGATGGCGGCACAGCCGGTACAGGCGACGTGCCATGGGCCAGAGCCTTCCCTGATAAATAGATGAGGCTCTACAACCGTTTCTCTCCAACGATCACTATCTCGCTCTCAAAGACCTCCACCTGGGTGATCTTGAGTTTAACCTGTGCTTCTTCGAAGGCTTCGTCAATGGTCTGCGAGAGGGAGTCCAGCAGAGCGTTGGGAGCGGAGATAGGGCCCAGGTATACGCTCTCTATGTCTATGACCAGTTGATCATCCGTGACATGCGGTGCAGCAACGATCATAGCCCTCACCTGCACGGGGCCGACGTTGGTAAGCTTGCCCGCGATGTAGATCTTGCCCTTGGTGAACCTGACTTGAGGATCGGTGATAGGGGTTTCAGTGGTCTCCTCCAGTTTGATAGCCAGATAGGAAGTGACCTCTTCATCGGTGAAGCGCAGGATGAACTGAGCGCTCGGATCCAGCGTGAAGGCTTCCACCAACTTGGCTTCAACGCGCTGGGCAGCTTCGGGAGAGACCTCCACCGGGCCGCCTGGCAGGGTGGCGGAACCAGCCGTTATACAGGCGACGACGGTGAGAGCAACGAGCAAGCTCAAGCTGAATGCCAACTGACGTCGGTTTTTGTCCACTGCTTTCGGCCTCCCTGAAGATTGGACATGGGGTTACATCTTTGCCGGGGCTTGGCGAAGTCTTTCACTATTATATCACAACACACGCTCATATGCCAGTTCGTGGCAAGATGCATCTTGCCCTGCACGGCGATTTTGCAGGGGCTTCGAGCCAATTCGGTGGGATGGAAAAGAGAGGTCTGAGCGGTTACTTTCTTATTACTGAGGCCCCCGCTGTGAACCAGTAAGGAGCCACTCGTGGATACACACCAGATTGAGTCTCTGCTTGAGAGTTTGCTCTTTGTGGCCGATGAACCAGTGGCTGTCAGCCAACTGGCCACGGTCCTGGAAATCGAGGTGAAATCCATAGAGGAAGCGCTGGAGAGGCTAAGGGCTGAATACAGCCAGCGGGGGTTGCGCATCCAGCGCAAAGGCGGGCGGGTGCAGATGGTGAGCGCCCCGGAGGCCGCTCCCCACATTGAGCGCTTTCTGGGCCTCCAACTCTCGGGCAAACTCTCTACGGCGGCTCTCGAGACGCTGGCCATTATCGCCTATCAGCAACCCATCACCCGAGCCCAAATCGAAGCCGTGCGGGGTGTTAACTGCGATGGCGTGCTACGTACTCTCGCCCGAAAGGGCTTAATAGAGGAAATCGGCCGCCTGGAACAGGCCGGGCGGCCGATCCTCTATGGCACTACGTTCGAGTTTCTCCAATACTTCGGCCTACAGGATTTGGCCGAGCTACCGCCTCTTGAAGACAAGGGAGACGAAGAAGACGAGACCGTCTAAGAGCCTATCCGAAAACTAGCTGGCCGGGCTCCCACGCCCGGCAATCCGGCGGCCCTTCGGCTGCGCTCAGGACAGGCGTGGGAGCCGCCTCCGCTGGGTTTTCGGATAGAAACTAAGCGCCGTAAGACAGCGTCAGGTGTTGATCAAGGCGATAAGGGAACGTTCAGAGTGACGGTCGTACCTTCCCCCGGAACCGACTCTATGGACAGCCGCCCCCCGATCATTTCGGCTCTCTCCCGCATACTGAGTAGGCCCAGCTTCCCCTGCCTGTCGTACGACTTCTCCAATTCAGCCAGATCAAAGCCTTCCCCATCATCCTTGACAATCACCCGGAACTCGTTACCGCGCCGGATGGCGGCTAGCCAGACGTTCTCTTCATCGGCGTGTCTTTTGACGTTGTTGATCGCTTCCTGGATAATAGAGAAACAAATTTCCTCGAGCCTGGTGGGCAAGCGTTCCTCCAGTCCTTCTACCTTAAGGTGGATGTTCATCTGCTCCGCCTCGCGGAGGCGCTCCACGTAGGAGTGAAGGGCAGGTTCCAGGCCCTGGGTTTTGAGCATGACAGGGCGCAGTTCGAAGATCATGTTGCGAACCTGGTGCAGGGTCTTGGCAGCCATGGTCCTGAGTTCTGCCAATCCTGTGGCTACGGATTCTGAAATCGGTTCCGGCACAGTTTCAACGAGTTCGATGCTCATGATCATTGCGGCCAGCGTCTGAGCAGGGCCATCGTGGAAATCACGGGCCAGTTCTTTGCGCACATCCTCTTCCAGAGCGATGATCCTGTCCTTCTCGTCGCGCACCTCTTGATATAGACGCGCATTCATGATGGCGATAGCCGCCTGGCCGGCCAGAGCGTGCAGCATATCCCGGTCGTTTTCGTCAAAGCGCTCCCCCGATTTCTTGTTCAAAACCTGAAGCACGCCGATGCCCTGGCCCTTGGTTATCATAGGGACAGTAATCAGAGAGCTGGTGCGATAGCCGAGGCTCTCGTCAATGGTTCTGTAGAAACGCTCGTCGCTCCGCACGTCGTGGACGATGTCCGGCTGGCGGTGGGTGAAGACCCAGCCGGCGATGCCCCTGTCGGCTGGCATTCGCTGTCCCTCCAGGGCTTCTCCAGCTCCACCATCGGTCACGACAAAGACCAACTCGTTGGTGGCCTCATCCCACAGGAGCAGCGAGCCCGCCGAGGCCTTGAGCACCGTAACAGCCGAGTGCAGGATTTTCCTCAGAAGCTTGTTCACATCCAGTTCTGAAGTCAGGTTCCGGGCCACATCCTGGAGGACTGTCAGGGCCGCAATCCGCTCCTGGGCCAGTTGGTATTCCCGTCTAAGCTCCTCGAAACTCTTTTTTGTCTCGTCTGCCATAGAGCCCATCCCTGTTTTCCCCCCGTGAAGGGGATAATCTCCTCCCCTATTATATTGTATCACTTTTGGCCACAATTGGCAATTTTAACTGCTTCAAGTACAAAGTCCTTACTGTTGACCCTGTAAATCCTCTTTGAGGGGGCACCTCTGACTAGTTTCCGGCTGGAAACTCCATAGGGCGGCTTTCCATAGCCGCCGCGCTGTAGGCAGGTATGGAAACCTGCCCTACTTTCCAGACAAGAACTAACTAGCCCGCTATAGTGTTCCTATTCGTGATGGGTCTCTAGCACGGCCATGATCCCTCCCGCCACGTCGGTGATAGCCTGGGCCTCACGAAACGCACCGGCCCCCGGCCCGACGATCAACAGCGGCACCGGATGGGTAGTGTGAATCCCAATGCCCAAGTCCTCCAGATTGCCGTGGTCGCTGCTGACTACCAGGCTGACCGTCGGCCCCATCTCCTTCAGCAGGCCGGCCAGGAAGCGATCCAGTGTCTCCAGCAAGATCAGAGCCTCCTGAACGTTCTTGCGGTGGCCGATGACGTCGGGCAGGAAGCACTCGTAGAGGACCAGTTCATGCTCGTCGGCCAGCCGGGCCAGGCGCTGCCCGGCCAGCTCCGGCTCGATGATGGGCGTGGGGATTTTCAGGTATTCGTTCAGAAAGCGGTGGGTGATGTCCCAGTAGACGGCTTGGCCGCGTTCCAGGTCGGCCATCGAGCGGAAGGGCAGCCCGGCGGCCAACACGGAAAGGGTGGTAGCCGAATGGCGGCGTTTGCCCTCTTTGACAAGCTGGAAGTACGTCGGGGTGTAGGCGTTGGCAAAGGTGGCTCGATAGCCACTCTCCGTGGCCCGCTTGAGGATGTTGTGTTCGTTGATGAGCTCGATCAGGGGGGCGTTGGGATAGGCGGTCAGGTGGTAGCCCAGGAGTTGGGCCGCGTTCACCCCGGTGAAAAGGGCTGTCTGGCCGGTGGCGCTCTGGGGGCGCCCTTTCACCCCCAGGCAGGCGTCAATGCCTTTCAGCAGCAGGCCCGGCCGTTCTACGGCGCGCCCGTCAACCAGCGGCCCACCCAGTAGTTGGCGCAGGTTCGGCATGGGAGCCAGCCAGAAGGGGTTGCTGTCCCCGGCTGGTCCTAGCCCCACGCCGTCCAAAAAGAGGAAGATCACGTTGGGAGACATGGCTCTATTATAGCACCTCTCAGGGCTAGGGACAAGGGAGCGTAGTGGCGACTTCAGTCGCTCTTGCGCCACCTGAACAACTAAAGTCGTCACTACGAGTCGCCAACGCGGAACGCTCATAGCAGTGACCAGGGATCAGGAGAGGTAAAGAAGCCAGTTGCCTGCTGGGAAGTGATGTGTTACAATAAAACATGAAGCGTAATGACGTGAAACGTGAAGGGGAACGATGAAGGACGCGAGGAAGAAGCTGGGGGGGTTGGGGGAGAGCCTGGCGGCGGATCACCTGGAGCAGCGGGGCTATGTCATCCGCCAGCGCAACTACCGCTGTCCCGTAGGCGAGATGGACATCGTGGCCGAGGACGGTGATTGCCTGGTTTTTGTCGAGGTACGCACGCGGCGGGGCCGGGAGTACGG
>JBGVTF010000126.1:0-26153 GCA_041862415.1 Anaerolineae bacterium
CGGGCCAGCGCCTGGCAGAAGCCGGCACCACTCGATTCCACCCCGTCGCCCGCCGCTGCACCGATTCTGAACGTCATCCCTTCGACTTTGCTCAGGACAGGTTTGTTCGTTGTCATTTTACCCCTCCACATTCAGTTGCTACGGCTGGATTTGTAATCCAGCCGCCGGACCGCCGGATTGCCTGTAGCGCAACAGTGCCGCAAATCCGGCGGGAGCAGAACTTATTCTTTCATGAACCCTTATCGCTTGCGCCGCCAGAAGCAGATCATATCCTGCTCGCGCAGCGCGACCTGAACCAGAATCCAACCTTGCTCCCCTTGCTGGTTGAGTATCTCGACGATGGCTGCCGTGTAAGGGTTGGGGGCATCGTCAAAAAAGCACGCGCCCTGGGTGTCGCAATACACCACGGGTGGTTCACCTACCGCCGACAGGTCTGAAATCGTGGCAAGGATTTCATCTGCGGTATGGGTTGTGATGGTATACTCGTATTTCTCCATGTTATTCTCCCCCATTACGCTATCCTGCCGCCTCCAGGTCAAACTCCTGAATGTCAAACCAAAAGCCGGTGCGGGTCAGGTAATCGTACTCCCCCTGCAAGATGGTGCGATGACCTTCCTCCTGCTCGATCAGATAGGCATACATGGCCCTAGCGTCCGGGGCTTCGGTCTTGTCCATCTCCTGGGAATAGAAGGCGATGGAATCCTTTTCGGCCTGGATGCCCCGCCGCAGGGCGGACAGCTCACGCTCTGGTGTCTCTGTTGCTGCGATCGCGTCGCCCTTCGGGAAAATGGGTGGGCTGTCAAGTCTCTTGGGGCTGATGGCGGCAACCTGTTCCGGCGACAGCCAGTGGCCCTCTTTGAGCAGCGACTCGTGGACGGTCTCGAACAACCTCAGGTGGGCGGCCTCGTCCCTGGCCAACGACTGGAACATCTTCTTGCCATTGGGGTCGCCGGCCTGTCTGGCCGCCTCGGTGTAAAACGCCAGGCCGTCCTTTTCGATCTGAATCGCGGTCTCAATTGCTTGCCAAACATCTGCAGTGGGTTTCATGTCATGCCTCCTTGTTCAGGCGATCCAACAACGCCAACACGTCCTCGTTTCTGGGAATGTCGGCCATGTCGTCACCGAAATGGGCGAACTGGATCACGCCTTGTTTGTCCACGATCAGCATGGCAGGCATCCGCCCCAGCTTCAGCGTCTTGACCTCTTGTCCATACAGATTGGCGACCGTGTGCTTGTAGTCTGGGAACCCCACGAACGGGTACTGTTCGTGATTCCACACCGCCTTGAACCGCCGCGGACCTTCCGGGCCGATGACCAGGATCTCCGTATCCTTCTCCACGAACTTTTCATAGTCCTCACGCAACTGCGCGAGATGGGCACGGCAGTACGGTCATATAAAGCCCCGAGTAAAGACCAGGACCACGTTCTTCTTGCCCCTGTAATCTGACAGGCGGACGGTGCGCCTTTCCACATCGGTCAATTCGAAATCAGGCGCTGTCTGTCCTATGGCGACGTGTCCGGTCACGTGGAACTCCTTTCCTCGATTCGATCGCGTTTGAGCCAGCACCTGGGTCTCGATATACTGCGCTACTCGACCGGCGGCGCTTAACTGAACGGTATTAGGCCTGGGTCAGCGCCCGTTCTCGCTCTGCCAGGAGGGCGTCAATCTCGGCGACGTCCTCTGCCGAGAGCACCCAGTCTCCTGCCGGAGCCGTCTCCTCGATCTGAGAGGGACGCCGTGCGCCGACGATGGCCGCCGTCACCTCGGCCTGTCCTGAGCGAAGTCGAAGGGGCCGCCGCAGCACCCAGGCGATGGCTAACTGGGCCACCGTCCTGCCGGTGCGCTCAGCGATGGGTCGCAGCTTTTCGACGAGTGCCAGGTTGGCGCCGAGTTCTGGCTCCCGAAAGTGAGGGTTCCGCTTGCGCCAGTCGTCGTCGGGCAGACGCGCGACGCGCTCTGGGGTGAATTTGCCCGTCAGCAGCCCCGCCTGCATCGGGCTGTAGACGATCACGCCGATGTCGTTGGCTGCGCAGTAGGCCAGCAGGTCTTCTTCGATGCCACGCCTGAGCATGCTGTAAGGCGGCTGCAACGAGGTCACCGGGTGGATGGCCTGCACACGCTTGAGTTGCTCCACGCTAAAATTGGAGACGCCGCCGTAGCGCACCTTGCCCTCCCGGATCAGGTCGGCGATGACGCTCCACGCTTCCTCGATGTCCCTGTCCGGGTCGGGCCAGTGGATCTGGTACAGGTCAATCGTCGCCACGTTCAGGCGGCGCAGGCTGGCCTCCACCTCGCGGCGGACACTTTCGGCCTTGAGCCGCCCATAGGGGGTGGTACTGCCCTCGTCCCAGACCAGGCCGCACTTGGTGGCGATGACGACCTCGTCCCGCCGCCCGGCGCGGCGTCCTGAGCCTGTCGAACGGATGGCCCGGCCGATGATCTCCTCCGAGTGCCCCAGGCCATAGACTGCGGCGGTATCTATCCAGTTGATGCCCAAGTCGAGAGCGCGGTGGATGGCAGCAATGGACTCGGCGTCATCCTGCGGGCCCCAGCCGTAGGCCCACCCACCGCCGCCGATAGCCCACGTGCCCAGCCCAACCGTCGTCAGGTGTAGGTCGCTGTATCCAAGTTTTCGCGTTTGCATCTCCTTGCTCCTTATTCTACGTCACTGTTGGCCATTCTCTATTCGCCATTCACCAACTGTCAATCCAGAAACTCGATGACCTCGCCGCTGGGGATGTGCCGCCAGCGCTGGCTGTTGACATCCAGCACCTGCCTGGCTTTGATCTGCGCATTGTCAGGATACCCCCGTACTTCCCAGAAGCCAGGGATCGAATGATCCTCCAAGGTGATGGCCACCACGCTCTTGGCCGACTTGTAGCCCCACAGGTAGGGGCAGAAAATGCGCAGCGGGCCGCCGTAGGTGGAATCCAGCGGCTCGCCGTCAAACTCATAGGCCAGCAAGGTGCGCTCCTGCAACGCCACATCCAGTGGGATGCACGTCGTATAGATCTCGCGGTACGAGGTAAACTGAACGTGGGCGGCCTCAGCCCTGGGCCTGACCAGGGCCAGGAGGTCGCTGAGGCGCACACCGCCCCATTTGCCTCGCACACTCCAGCCCGACACCGAGGTCAATCGGGCGTCGGCCATGGATTTGGGCAGCGCCAGGATCTCTTCGTAGCTCAGCGTGACCGGCTTCTCGACCAGTCCGCCCAACCTGACTTGCCACCCCTCTGCCGACAACGGGCCGGGGTGTCCCTCGGCCCAAAAAACAGGCGTCTGCAGCTCTTTTAACTTGCTCACACTTTGCTCCTTTGGACGAATTTCACGAACGTGGGCCCATCATATCCAATCAAACTCGTGCCATTCGTCTCTTCGCGAAATTCGTGTTCTAGAATCGTACCGTCATCCCGACCGTCTGACCGAAGCGCACGTTGGCCATGATTCGATCTACGTCCCGGTCGGTCCCGATCGCCTGCCCCGCCAGTTGTACGATGACGTCGCCGGGGCGTAGGCCAGACGCATCTGCGGCTGAACCAGGGTCCACCCGGCCCACGTAGGCCCCGTCCGGCAACTGCAATCCCTTCCTGGCTGCGATCCGGCCAGCATCGGCAATCGCTGCCCCCAGCCTGGGCGGCCGCGTCGCACGCTGAGCTAACAGTTGATCAATCAGCGGTCGGTTGAACCCGACGACCACCTGGCCGTCAATCACCACCACCGGCACTCCTTGCTGCCCCGACAGCCGTACCATCTCGGTGGCTGCCTGCGGGTCCTGGCTGACGTCGTATTCAGTGAACGGCACCCCCCGCTGATTGAGATAGGCCTTCACCTGCTGGCAGAAGCCACAGGTCGGCGTCGTATAAACAACCGCGCTCACAATAGACTATCCTTCCCTCCCAACCACGGTCATGTAGATCGCACTTTCTGCTACACCGTCTACGTCGAGCAAAGCGTTCGCCTCGTCGTCGTAGATGGCCGCAATCTGGCAACTGCCCAGTCCCAGGGCAACCGCACCCAGGGCCACGTTCTGGGCGATATGCCCTGCGTCCAGGTAGACATAGCGATAGGCTCTCTGCTTGTACTTCCATTTCGACCGTTCAAAGACCGCCGTCCAGACAAAGACCACGTTGGCCCGATAAGCGATCTTTTGATCGAGAGCCGCCCGGGCGATGGCCTCCCGAAAGTCCCCTACCTTCAACTGATCCAGCTCGTGGGTCTCGACAGCGTAGTGATAGACGCCTGGCTCAATCCCCTCGACAGAGTGAACCACCACGTACGTGTCCACGGGATACAAGGCCCCGGCCGAGGGGGCCGTTCGCAGTCCAAAGCCTCGGATGACGCGGGTGATCCCTTGCGCCGCCCACAGCAATTGCGACAGCTCGGCCTCTTTCAGCAGAGCGTCTTGAAAGCCGCGCACGCTGCGACGTTGTCGGATCACGTCCCAGACAGGTGCGCCATCTGTGAGTTGGGGCGGGCTTAGTCGAACCTTAGGTGCTGAGGGATACGCTTTGTAGGTCTTGGGTTTGCTGGCCCAATCCAGCCAGCCACCTGGCAGATGGCCTCGCTGATACTTTGTCTCCCTTTGAAAGGTGTCGCCAATGCCTGGCTGCATCATGTTTTTCTCCGAGGACTGCGATATAAGAGGGCAGGATGGGATCTTGCCCTGGAGGTAGGGGGGCTACGTCAAGGCTGGGGCTGGAGCGTTATAGCGCTAAGTGGGAATCAGGCAAAACGTTCGAAGCGATCCCGGTCGACTTTGCAGATGGGGCACTTGAGAGGTGGCTGGGGACGGGCGCACAAGTAGCCACAAACCTTGCAGCGCCAGACAGGGATACCGCTTCGGGTGAAGCCAACCAGCTCTTCCTCGTGCTCCTCGGCTGGAGGCCCCTCGACTAGGCTCGGGGCAGGCCCTGCCTCAGTACCCCGTCGCTCTGGCACCGGCTGGGGCTCCTTCTCGCCCCGGGCAATCTCCTCCGAGACGTAAAGAGCGCAATAGCAGGCACCGTACTCGTCCAGGTCGGGGTCGCGGTAGTCGCAGGGGCAGATGATGTCCAGGTCCTTCTCCCTGACCCCTTCGGCCAGACGACAGGGACAGGACCAGTAGCCATACCGCTCCTCGTTGGCCAAAAGCCCTTCCATCAAGTCGAGAACAAACTCGACGTCAGGGTTGAGATAGTAGCCCGCCGCCTCCCCCTCACGCTTCAACCGCTCATACAATGCCTGAGCTTCCTGTGAACTCATAGCCCCAGCACCTCCCGCAAGCGATCCTCTTTGAAGCCCACCACAACTTCGCTATCGTTAACGACGACGGTGGGGAAAGTGCGTCGGGGATTCCAGCGCTCCATCTCTGCCATCACCCGGGCCCTCTCGGCTCCGCTCAAGAGGTCTACGTAGTCTATTTCATAGTCAACGTTGTGAGCATCCAGGAATCGCTTGGTCTTCTTGCACCAACCACAAGTGCTCAAAGCGAAAAATCTTACTTTTTTCAAGCTCGCCACTCCTCTTCTATGTCGTGCTATCCCTCAAAGAAGGGAAGCTGCTCGCTGTCCCACCAGGTCTGATTCTCCACCAGGTAGTCGCGGGAGCCTTGCAGGATCTCGTAGTGACGGTTCTCTTCTTTAGCCAGGAGCTCGTAGGCTTGCCTGGCAGCAAGGTCGGTCTGCTCCTCGGCCGCGCTCTTGTACAAGTCATAGGAGAGTTCTTCCGTCTCCATACCGAACTCCAGGGCAGCTATGTCCCCCTCCAGCGACGGTTCGCGGGCCGGGGTGAAGATCGGCGACGGTTCGGGATACTCCTCGCCAGGCAGGTCGGGGTTGGCCGGGTCGAGTTCAAAGTCCTCCTCGAGGGCCTGGATGGGGTCAACCCAGCCCTGGCCCGACTCTAGCGCCCTGTATTCGACCAACAGAATACGCAGGTGCTTTTCCTCGTCGGCCGCCAGGCCGCGAAACATATTCCGGCCCCGCTCACCGACGGCTCGGTCAGCCGCCTCGTGGTAAAATTTGTAGCCGTCGCGCTCAATCTGCATCGCGCGGCGCAGGATGCCCAATGGGCTGGTCCAATCCATCTTCTTGCCTCCTTGCTATGTAGTTAATGCCTGTCCGAAAACTCTGGTATCCTCCGCGCCCCTATGCGGGGGCGATAGCGCCTGTACCGCAACGACCCCTGTTGCGGTGCAGGAGTGGTGCAACAGGGGTAAAACAGAGATGCTCAGGACTCATCTTCGGCGGGCTTGAGCGCCTCTTGCAACTGCTCCATGAGCATCGGTTCCGGTATGGCCCCCTCGATTTGGATCGTCTCGTTGATGACGATGCGAGGCACCCCTCGGACGTTGTACTTGATGGCCAGTTGTGGGAACTCCATGGCCTCCACCGCATCGGCTCGGACGTTGTCGCTTTCGATGGCCAGTTTGTGAGCCAGGCGCACGGCCTGGGGACAGTACGGTCAAGTGGGGGTGACGAAAACCTGAAAGTGCAGAGGCTCTGTGATTCCGGCCAAGGCCTCCCTGGTGGCTGGCAACAGCTCTACCTCCCTCTTGGAGACATCAATAATGTCCTCGAGGAGAGAGCTGAACTCGTAGCCTGAGGGGATGCCATAATAGCGCACTCCGTAGTCCTTCTCGCCTATGATAGCAATGGCTGGGATCTTGTCCACCCCATACTCTTCCACCTTCTCCTTATCAATGGCAAAATTGTAGACCTCGAGCTCGATTTTGTCGGAGAGGGCGGCTACCTCCTCCACCAACTGGCGGGTTTCGGCGCAGAATTGACACTCCAGGGCCTGGGTAAAGTTCACCAGCCTGACCGGGTTGACCAACTCTTCCTGGAACCGGGTCTCGACGACTTCTTTATCCTTGTCCTGAAGCAGCGGCATAATCCACCTCCTCTTTCGCTATTCGCCGTTGGATCTATTATGGGCCGCTATCTCTCTAACAGCGCATCGAAGGCAACTGTCAGGCTCTCAGCAGATTGATAGCTTATCAAGCGATTGACCTCTTTGCCCTCCCTAAACAGGATCATAACGGGGGTGCCGAATACGTAGTACTGTCCAGCCAGGTCTTTACCCTCCTGGGTAGCCATGTCCACACGGATGAACTTGATCTGTCCCTTGTATTGCTTCTCTATCCCATTCACGACGGGATCAAGTTTCTGACAGATCGGTCAAGTATCTTCCCGAAAGTAAAGCAGGGCGGGTCCCTTTCCCACATCAAACTTCCCGCCGCCTGTCGTTGTGATAACGATGTACCCCACGGCGGCGATGACAACCAAGGCCAAGACGAGCAATCTGTATTTCACGGTTGGCTCCTTTCCGATTCTCAATTTCTAATTTCTCAATTCTAAATCCTTAACCTCCCTCCAGTTCTTCTAGGACACCGAACAGCACCTGATTGTCGGGCTGGTCGTCAATGTCGTGGATGTCAATGTAGCGGATGATGCCTTCTTTGTCCACGATAAATAGGGCTCGTTCGCAGTAGCCTTCTTTGCGCAGGACGCCGTAACGCCTGGCCACCTCACCGTGCGGCCAAAAGTCGGACAGCAAGGGCACGTTCTCCAATCCCAGTGACTCAGCGAAAGCGTTGTTGCAAGGCGGACTGTCAATGCTGATACCCAGAACCTGGGTATTATACCGCTCGAACTCGGCAAGGTCTGCCTCGTACGAGGGCAACTGCTGCGATCAGACGGGGGTGAAAGCCAGCGGATAGAAGGCCAGTACCACGTTCTTCTGGCCACGGTAATCGCTCAAGGTGTACGTGGGTCCCTTGGCCGATGGCAAAGTAAAGTCCGGGGCGACATCGCCCACTTTCAACTCGACCTTCTCGACCGCGGTGTCCTCAGCTTGTCGAAGGGTGGGAACGCCTTCCATCCTGGCCGGTCCGGCCTTGACCGCATAGACATAGCCGAGGGCCGCGCCGATGACCAGGATCACTAGATTGATGATCAGTTCCTTGTATTTCATGTCACCTCACCTCCCCAAAATATTTATGCCAGTCATCCCAACCAGACCCTCGTTCCTGGGTTTCTTTACCCTCATTGGGATTGACTTGCTCAAGCACCCAGGTACGAGTCAGCGTAGATGACCTGGTTGGTCAAGAATAGGGTTCATCTTGTAAGAGCTAGAGTAGATACCATCAGGTTAGGAACCACTACCATACTACACACTTTTGCCGGGTCTGTCTATCCGTAAACGTACGCAATTAATGCAAAAAAGGCCCGTATTTTTCGTATGATGCCAGTTGTGATGCGTGAAATGTGGTCAGGAGAGGGAGATTGCAGCAGGCTGTCTAACAGGGTGGTTGAGCTTGAGCACAAGGGGGACTTTGCCAGCGTAGTCTCGCATACTGTTTTGAATAGGGTGACTACTCTATCGGCAACTGGCACACGTCCGCGCGTCTACTATCTCCAGCGCAAGGGTCTTCATTTCAGCCACCAGCCTGTCCTCGGGCACGTCGGCCACTTTGACGGTGATCAGACGGTTGGTAGGGTCCTCTCCCAGGAAAGTGCCCAGGGATATGATGTTCCCTCCTACATCGGCTATGGCGCGGGTGATGTCGGCCAGGACGCCCGGCTGTTCTGGGACAAGCATACTCAGGCGCACTCCCATATCCCTGGCCCCCAGGATCTCGATGAAGATCCTAAAGAGGTCGCTCTCAGTGATAATGCCCACCAGCTTCCCATCGCGCACCACTGGCAGGCTACCGATCTTGTGGTCGGCCATGATGCGGGCTGCCTCTTCCAGGGGCGTATACTCAGACACGGTAACGACATCCTTGGTCATGACCTCACCCACCGCTATTTTGGAGATAAGATAGTGAAGCTCGTGGATGCTCAGAGAAGTCACTGGCGAGGGAGAGGCATACAGCAGGTCCCTCTCAGAGACGATGCCCACCAGTTCGCCTTTCTTGTTGAGGACGGGTAGACGGCGCACCTTCTCGTCCCGCATGAACTTTAGCGCCTGGTTGATAGGAATATCGTCGGTGATCGTAATGGCTTTCTTGGACATTCTCTCGTGTACTAGCATTTTCATTCCCCCCTTCAAATAGTCTGTGGACAGGTTGGTCCAACCAATGTTGGATGTTGCACTCGAAATGAACAGTTGGCTATGGCTCTATTCGCTTCTTGACATAGACCCTGTATTCCCCATCCTTTTCTTCAATGCCCAGGAATTCGTGGCCCGTGCTCTCACACCAGGCTGGCATGTCGGTGACGATACCCTTGTCATCGGCTATCACCTCAAGCACCTGGCCCACTTCCATTTCCTTGATCTTCTGCGTGGTTTCAATGATAGGCATCGGACAGTATAACCCCATGCAATCCAGAACAGCGTCGGCTTCCATCGCTTCCTCCCAATCAGCTAAATGAACAAATTCACCGTGCCCTTACGAGCCTCACCCAGGAAGGTAGCTGCTCCAGCAAAGCTGTCCACCTCCGGGATGAAGGCGTCCTCCCCCAGGCCCATGGTCCCCATGCTGGTGGTACAGGCTATGAACTTGACCCCCAGCCGTTTGGCCGTGGCCATCAAGTCCTCCAACGAGGGCATCCGCTCCTCACCCATCAGCTTTTTCATCATCCACGTGCCCAGGCCGAACATGTGAAATTTGCTGAGACCCAGGCGCTGACTGCCACCCCGGTTCATCCAGTTCAGCATCTTGCGCATCAGCCCCTTACTCTTCAGAGGCCCCTGGTTCTTCTTGATGACGTTCACCCCCCAGAAGGTGAAGAACATGGTCACATCCATCCCCATGCCAGCCGCAGTAGTGGCAATGTTGAAGCTGGCCAGGGCCTTGTCCAACTCACCGCTAAAGACCACGATGGTTACTTTTTCCTTCTCAGCCATAATCCTATCCTCCAAAACCTCATTTCTTTTCTCATTATCTTGCCATACGCCTGCGGTACAGGCAGAGCACTCCTCAGCCTCCTGAGGTAGAGGCTCATCACATTCAGAGCAGAAATCCAACTCGGCCCCGCAAACTCGACAGGTGGAGTCGTACTCCTCCACAGCGCTATGACAGTAGGGGCACATACAGTGCCTGTCCCCCTCCACAAGTTCTATTCTGTCCTTTATCTTGACCGGCTCCTGGGCTCCTGGGCTCCTGGATTCATAGTCCTCGATGGCCTTGTGCAAGGCATCGGCCCCCAAATTGGAGCAGTGCATCTTGTTGGGGGGCAGGCCGTCCAACTCGTTGGCTACGTCCCTGTTGCTCAGTTTCTTGGCCTCCTCCAGGGTCATCCCTTTGGCCATCTCGCTGACCATGCTGGAGACGGCGATGGCCGCGCCACAGCCGAAAGTCTTGAACTTGACGTCGGCCAGACGCCCTTCGTCGTCCACTTTGATGTAAAAGGCCATCATGTCACCGCACACGGGGTTACCTACCGTGCCCACCCCATCGGCATCGGGCATCTCACCCACGTTACGGGGATTCATGAAATGGTCCATCACTTTCTCACTGTACGTTGGCATCGTGTTCCTCCAGACTGATCTCCTCTATACAAAGGGTCCCGTTCAATTCACGGGCCTGATCACACAGCTCTTTCAGAGTGACGGAATCCAGAACCTCTGCCACTTTGTTCGAGAGCCTCCTCCAGAGCAGATGAGTCACACAACTATCAGCACGGTGGCAAGCAGCCTCTTTTGGGCTAGCAACACAGTGTACCAATGCGATGGGTCCTTCCACCGTCCTGATAATGTCTCCAGCCCTTATCTGATCCGCGCTCTGGGCCAAGATGTAGCCACCACCTGGCCCTCTGACGCTCTCGATAAGCCCTGCCTTTCTGAGTTTCACAAACAACTGCTCGATATAGTGGGCCGAGATTTCCTGTCGCTCAGCAATGTCACTCCTGAGAACTGGCCCCTCACCCGCGTGTAAAGCCAGATCAATCATGGCCCTTAAAGCGTACCTGCCTCTGGTCGAAAGCCGCATGGGAGATCCTCCTCAACTGGCAATGGATTGTGTGGGCCATTTTAGCATAGTTGAGCAATCTTGTCAACTATTTACCCCAAAAAAACTCACGCTCTGGACAGCGTTCGCCCTGTCTATGGCTGCGGGCTGACAATAGCCATCTTCTCGGCCCAGCGGCCGAAGAAATAACCTGAGCCGCCCTTGTTCACCCGCCTGTAGAAGACACCCACCCCCTTCCTCCCGGCTGCATATCCACCTCCAACTAGTGATTCCCCATAGCCTCTTGTAGCACCGCTTCCAGTTCCTCGCGGTCCCAGCCGACATACCGCTTACGCCCCCCGATGATGAAAGCCGGATAGCTCCGCACCCAATGGCGGAGACATTTGTAAAAGCCCAAACCCGACTGGGGATCAATGACCCGAATGAGCAAAGCGTCTCCGTAGCGATTACATAGCTCCCACACCCAATCGGCCAGGCGACGCTCGTCTTCCAGTAGGTCATTAGGATATTCGTTCATAATCCCGGCATGGACGTTTTGACCTAGGCCCCCTAGGTCGTAGAGGGACTCGCAATGCGGTCACTGGTAGAAACTTGTCGCCACAGGAACGATCACGTCCAGGTATATTGGTTCCATCAGTAAACCCTCCAAAGATTGTAATTGAGCATCTAAAGAACTTTGGCGACGGCGATGAGATCGCCGCTACTCTCAGGATCGAAGGACGCGCCCTGCATATCGCCGTAGCAGACAATGTCGATGAAACCGGCGGCAGCTAGCGAGGCGACGAGTTCGGAAGAGATGAGAGGGCGCAGTTCGGTGGCTTCTACCCGCTGCGACCATTTGCCTTCGGCATCGCGGCGCAGGACGACCATGTTGAAAGTGATGGTGCCGCCGGGGTTAAAGTCGTAGAAGCGGACGAAGAGCCACTCGCGGTCGCCCTCACGATGAGCTTCAGGCTCCATGAAACGCTCGCGGCGGGCCAGCAGCGCGTCAAAGTTGCGGTTCTGGATCAAAAGCAACCCACCCCGACGCAGCACGGCTGCAAAGTCGGCCAGGGCCTCGCCCAGGTCCCCGGCACTCAGCACGTGGGGTAAGGAATTGCCCAAACAGAGCACGGCATCGAACGGACCGCCCACCCCTTCGACCCTTCGACTTCGCTCAGGGCATGCCTGGCCCAGGGCAAGCTTTTCCGCCAGTTCGCCGAAGCCAGCCACGACGAAACGCACCTCACCCCGGTAGGGCAGGTTTCCATACCTGCCGCTAGCAGCGTTCTCCCTCGCCCGTTCGATCATGGGCGCGCTCAGGTCCGCGCCGACCACTTTGTAGCCACGCTGCGCCAACTCGATGGCGTGCATCCCCGTACCACAGGCGACGTCTAGCACCCGCCGGGCATCCGCCTGACGCAAGGTCCGCTCAATGAAAGGCATCTCGTAGGCCAGGCGGTTCTCCCAGTTGACGAAGCGGTCGTAATCGGCGCTGAGGGCGTCGTACAGGGGAACCGCTCCCTCAGTGCTCATGCTGCGTTCCCCTCAGCCTCAGTTTGCGGCGGACGATTCTTCATCAGCCGCTCGTATTTGGCCAGGCCGATACATTCCTTGGCGGAAGCACACCAATCAATGCAGGACGCACCCCGTTCCTTGCTGACCCAGAAGCCACACTGGCGGCAGCGGGCCACCGGCTCATCGGACCAAATCTCCACCTCACTGCCACACTGGGGGCAGACGATATCTTCGGGCCGCACTTCGCGGAAAGAAACGGCCCCCGGACAACCTTTGATCAACGCCATTGGATTCTCCTTCTCAGCACAGGGCTGTGAACCAGGTGCCAGGCACTTGTCTGTCGGCATAGCCGCGTTCAAGATGGGGTATTTGCTTCAGTCAGAGCCCCTTCTGAGGCACAAAAGTGCCTGGCACCTGACTTTGGGAAAGACACCCAGTCAATCGCCGGTTTGTTCATCAGCCATGAATAAGGACCGGCAAACAGCGGGTACAGACCCACAGGCTGGCTCCGGCCCTGCGGCAGGGCAACAAGACGCGCTGCTCCTCGCCGGCCCCACACTGGAAGCAGGTCTGAGCGAGGTAGGTCTTGCCCCGCTCGTGCATTTTCCTCTCCGCCGCGGCCTCGTCGAAAGGTACCGCCTCCCGCTCCTCGATGCTCAGCGCCCCGGTGGGACAGACGGCCAGGCAGAAGCCAGCCCCATCGCACAGTTCATCGCTGATGACCCGTGCTTTGCCGTCCACGATCTCAATGGCCCCCTCGGCACAGGGGGTGACACACAACCCGCAGCCGTTGCACAACTCCTCGTCAATACGCACAATCTGGCGTTTGATCATTGCCCTCTCTGTCCTCCTCAACTTATTCAAAGACGATCTCGTAAGGGAGGGAGATAGCCCCCTCGGGGCACAGGTCCTCGCAGTCGCCGCAGTAGGCACAGTCTTCAGGATGCACAATGACAGGCCGTCCGTCACTCAGGGCCACAGCTTCCGAGGGACAGGTGTCCACACAGGTACCACAACCACTGCAGAGTTCCAGGCTAATCTGAGGCAGCACGTGCTCTTTAGCGTCCACTATCATCCTCCATAAAAGAAATCGTCTCTTCTGAATACAGCATATCAGAAGAGACGATTTCTGTCCATGACTAAAGTCACACCCAGCGAACTCTCCGCAAAAAGCCCTGAGCTAATAAGAAACCAGGTTTTTCAGGTCAAACAGACAGGGTCTCTGGCCAATCCAATTGTCTGTAGAACATCAAAAACCTGGTTTCTGAAACGAAGTCACGTTGGTACTAGAGCATGGCTTTAGCCTCAAGGCCGGAGCGGTCTACAATGACGATGCGGTGACGCTCCATGCGGATCAGCCCCTCTCGCTCCAACTCGGCCAGGGCACGCCCCACCACCTCGCGCACGGTGCCCAGTTGGGCCGCCATCTCCTGCTGGGTCATCCGTCGGGGAGCGGCGTCCCCTTCAGCAGCCTGGGTCAAAAGCAACTTGGCCAGCCGCGCCCCAACGGTGCGCAGCGAGAGGTCCTCGACCAAAGCCGTCATGTGGCGGAGCTTGGCCGCAAAGTCGGTCAAGACGGCCACAGCCAAGGCCGGGTGCTCACGCACCATCTGCACGAAGTGGCCCCGCTCGACGGCATAGACCGTCACATCGGTCCAGGCCATGGCGCTGGAAGGATTGGGGCCACCGTCCAGAACCGGCACCAAGTTGAAAGCTTCGCCCGGCCCCAGCCGCTTCAGCACCTGCTCACGACCCTCCGGTGAGAGGCGGTAGATGCGCACCTGACCACGAACGATGAAGTACACGGCCCGAGGTGCTTCACCTTCCAGCAGGATCACCTCACCACGGCCAAAGGTGCGCTCCTGGACACGGGATGCGACCTCGGCCAGTTCGTCCTGGCCAAGCTCGGAGAAGAATGGCAACTTTCGAATGAGTGTCACACAATCCGTTTCTCCAGCGATTGTTTGGCGGGATCAGTGCTCGTGTTCGCCCTCGCCTCGCAGGTACTTTTCCGGGTCTTTGTCAAAAGCGACCTTGCAGCCCCTGGCGCAAAAGTAGTAGGTTTTGCCCTTGTACTCCGAGGTCGCTGCCGCCTCTTTGGGATCAATCATCATCCCGCAGACCACGTCTTTCACCCTCTCCATCGTTCGCTCCTTTCCTTCAAGGTAAGCGTTCAGTCACCCCTGCGAAGGTTTGCACTAGTTTTCAGGCCAAGGGCGTCTCAGCTCACCGAGAACCATACTGTCCCCAGGGCTGTTCGCAACCTTCGCAAGGGTTGCAGGGGTTCTCCCACCTGGGCAGTGCAGACCCCGAGGACCCGCGTGGACCTCTGGGGTCCGCACCGTGCAGTTCAGCCTACGCTGACCTCCCTGCTGCTCTCCCACAGCCCGTGGATGTTGCAAAGGGCCAGGGCGTGCAGCGTACCAGGCTTGCTGACCTTCAGCGATGTGGCCACCTCGTGATGGGTGTAGACGGGGCCTTCATTGGGGCCGGCGACGGACTCGCCGTGGGCAGAGAACTCGAAGTGGCCCACCTGGTAGGTGAACTTTTCTCCCTCTGGATGGAAGTAGAGGGAGATCCAACTGATGTGATGTTCGGTGGTGTTGGGATGGGCGATCTCTTTTCCCAGGCTGACCTTCACCTCGAAGAACTCGTCCGCCTTCACCTGATCCGGGGCTTCGATGACCGGCACGTGCTTCTCTTTCTTCCAGTCAGCTTTCTGGATGCGTTCGCTCAGTTCTGGCATGGTAATTACCTCCTTAATCTATTCATAGGCTTAAGCGGGTCTTTCCGCTCCCGCCGGATTGCAAATCCGGCGGGCTGGCGGCTGGATTGCAAATCCAGCCGGAGCAAATCTGCGTTCAGCCTATTCACTCTTGGATTCGATGCCATCCGGGTATATGACCTCACCGCCGGGGATCTGGCGCCTTTCCTCCAGGTCGAGGGGATAGTCGCGACCGGGCTCGATGTTTCCGGCCGTGCTGTAGCCTCCCACCATCGGCCAGTAGCCCGGCAACTCTTCCTCGGCAAAGACCAGGCGAGTGATGGCCTTGGGACCCTTGTAGCCGTACTTGAAGGGCACGATGAGCCGCAGCGGAGCGCCATAGGCGTCGGGGAGGGTCTCGTCGTTCATGCGGTGCACGAAGAGGACCCGCTCCATCAGAAGTTCTTCCAGGCTCAAGGACTCGTAATAGTCGTCGGCGCAGTAGAAGTGGAGCCACTGGGCCTCCGGCAGCGGGTCAACAATTTCCAGCAGGGAACGCAGGTGAAAGCCTTCCCACCTGGCTGGGGCCGACCAGCACTCCACGCACTTCATGCGGGACACCTGCCAGACGAGGGGCAGGGACCGAACGTCCGGCAGCGTCAGCTCCTGGGGTGTCTTGACCAGCCCTTCCACGGAAAGGGCCCAGCGGTCCGGGTCCACCGGCTCCAAGGGCCTGTAGTAACGGACGAAGAAGCCGGGGCGGTTCTCGTTCCGCAAAAGGAGCGGGGTGGGGCTGGGTGCCGTGTCCTGAGCTTGTCGAAGGGTTGGAGCGATGGTAGGCGAGGCCACACTCGTCACCGAGGGAATGGGGCTCGGCGTCTCCTTCGGTGAGGGCATGGGTGCAGGTGTGGCCTGGAGTGTCTCCTCAGGCGCGCAGCCGCCCAGGGCAGACAGGGCGATCCCTCCCAGAACCAAACGAGTAAACCGGCGGCGGCTCATGTTGCTCATCGTGTGACTCCCTTCTGTGCCCTCGCTACCCTACCCCAGACATTTGTTCGCTGCCCAAATGGCTAGATTAGTTCTTGTCTGGAAAGTAGGGCAGGTTTCCATACCTGCCTACAGTGCTAGATTGGTTCTTGTCTGGAAAGTAGGGCAGGTTTCCATACCTGCCTACAGTGCTAGATTGGTTCTTGTCTGGAAAGTAGGGCAGGTTTCCATACCTGCCTACAGCGGCGGCTATGGAAAGCCGCCCTACGGAGTTTCCAGTACGCTCAGGACGCGTTTCGGCCTACTCGGGATGCTAACCAGCTTTTCTCTTCAGCCTTTGACGGTAGGTGTAGGGTAACAAGTCTGTGCCGATGTGCGACGCACTTTGGAAGTGCGTCGCACATTTATGCTCCCAGCTCGCGCTTCAGCGCCTGCAGCAGTTGCTGCAGATCGCCGGGCAGGCCGGAGGGCACGGGCGGCAAGGGACGCCTGTGTGCGGCCACAGCCTATAAGAAGCGGCCCACCTGGTCCCACGGCGCGGGGTAGTCTTCCAGCGCGACCAGGTTCTCCTCCGCCCGGGGCGGCACCTCTTCCCCGGCCAGGGCTGCCTGACCCACGGCCAGGCAGAGCATCTCCACCGCCTCCACGAAGGCCTGGGGGTAGCCGCCCCCCGCCCGCCGCTCCAGCTCCGCCAGCACCGCCTCCTTCTTGCACTGCCACTCCGCCGCCCCCGCCGCGTCCCCCCGCGCCCGGGCGATGTCTTCTAGCGTCCAGTAGCCCTTGTAGACGTCTGGCAGGCGCAGTTCCTCGCGTATCTCGCGGGCGCGATGGGCGTGCTCTTCAGCCTGCTCCAGGTCACCCAGGAGCAGATAGAGCCGGCCTAGATTGCTGCATAGCTCTGCCTCTCGATGTCGATTGTTGGTCTGCTCCCAAACACCAAGGCTCTCTTGGCTTAGCTGCACCGCCTCCTGGAACCTCTGCCGAGCCAGCGGTTCGTCGCCGGCCTGGCGGGCCGCCTCACCTTCATTGGCCTTGCTGGCGACGCTGAGCACCCGCGGTGGGTCGCCGTCCAGCAGGTCGTTGAGCAGCTCGCGCCAGTCGCCGTGGCCGAAGAGCTGCTCGTAGAAGTCGAGCCCCCACGCCTCCAGCCGCTGCTCCACGTCCCGGGCGCGGACATAGTCGCCCGCGCCGGGAAAGTCCATGAACTCTTCCAGGTACCAGCGCAGGTCCTCGTAGTCCTTCTCCGTCAGCGGCGAGCGGAAAGGGGCTGGCTGGCTGGGCTGTGCGCCCCAGCCAGGGCCGAGGACGACCCTCCAGCCCCTGCCCCGCTTTGAGAAAGTCAGCTTGAGTTCGGTGGCCATGGCCAGTCCTTTCTCGTCGTACAGCGTGGCGCAACCAGGTCCCCCCAGTCGCCGCATGATGCGGGGCGACAACCTCTTTGTCAGCCTCGGAGACCACGTCGCGCAGGCCGTGAAAGAACAACCGTCAACATCGGGGCCGGTATCAATCGCTGACCGTCACGTCATCAACATACCAGCCATCATCGGTAACCGCTTCATCACTTTCAAAGCGGAAGCGAACCCTCAGGTAGGGTGAGTTGGCATAAGCAGAAAGGTTGATTGTCTCCTGGGCCCAGTAGGAGTGGTAGCCCGTGTAAACGCCAACAGTCTCCCAGTTGAGGCCGTCACTCGAGACCTCAACCAGGCCGTAATCCTTGTACTCTATGCTGGAGTGTATGCTGTAGTAGTGATAGAACGTCATCTGCGGGCTGCCGATGCCGGCCAGGCTGAAGGGAATCGAGGTCAGGGTCAGACTTCGGCGGTTATTGCTGTAGTAGCCGGAAGGACTATCGGCCCAACTGTGATAGTAGCTGTTGTATGTCGTCGTTGTCAGCCACCAGGGCCATTTGGCCGTCCACTTGCTCGTGCCGCTCTCCATGTCGTCGCTGAAACCGATGTCCAGGCTGGGACCGGAGCTGCCATGAAGAATGAGAGGTAGATATACCTCGCTGATACTGGAAACGCGGCTGATGGTCACGTTGACCGTCTGCGGGCTGTTGGCATGGGAAGGTCGGGTGCTGGAGACCTGGATGGTGGCGGAGTAAGTGCCGTAGAAATCTGGCTTGTCCGCCGTGACGGTAGCCCTGGATGGCGTGTTGCCGCTGGGGGAACCGACCGAGATGTCGGAGCAGTCGCCGCCGGTGCAGACCGCGTTCCAGGTCCCGGCACTGGTGGCGGGATTGACGATGTCCAGGTCCAGCGTGGCCGGGCCGCTGTCCTCGAACATGAAAATAAGAGAGTTTGAGCTCAATTGGAGATAATGGGTCGTGCTGCTGACCGCCCTGTGAGCGTTAAGACGCCCCCAGCCGTAGTACTGATCCCAGCCTGCGGAGCCTTTGTCGTCGGCATTGCTTGTCAGGATACTCTCAACCTGGCTGGCGGTCAGGGTCGGGTTGACCGAGAGGACCAGCGCCGCCGCCCCCGCCACGTGCGGGGTGGCCCCGGATGTGCCATTCATCCCACCAAAGTAGCTACTGAGGCTGCGCCCTGCCGCCAGGCTGTTGTCAGTGGAGTGTAAGGCCACGCCGGGGGCGCTGATGTCGAGTTGGGAGCCGTAGTTACTCCCCCACCAATACTCGAAGTAATTGCACGTGTCATAATCGGGGGTCTTGCGCTGGTCGCACAGGTTCGTGGCGCCGACGGCCATGACCGTGCTCAAGGTAGCGGGATAAAGGATGGAGTCATTACGGTTTCCAGCGGCAAAGACGACGACGGAGCCTTTGCCGTCACGGCCTTGAGTCTTGGCGTTGCTGATGGCCGTGGTTATCTGGCTGGAGGGGCTGCCCCCGCCCCAGCTATTGCTCAACACGTCCGCACCGTGCTGCCAGGCCCAGTTGATGGCGTTGGCTACCCAGGACTCGTAGGCCACCCAGTCGCCGCCGTCCTTGGTGCTGTAGGCGATACGGATGGGCATGATGCGCGAGCCCCACGCTACGCCAGCTACCCCCCTGCCGTTGTCGCCCATGGCCGCGGCAATACCAGCGCAGTTGGTGCCGTGAGCGTCCCACGGCCTGGGGGTGGGATCGTCGTCGCCGTCGGTGGCGTCGTACCCCTGGGCCATGTTGCCTCGCAGGTCCTCGTGCCCGGTCTCCACGCCCTCGTCTATGACGGCAATGGTCATGTCGGCGCTGCCAGTGGTGATGTCCCAGGCCTCGTCGGCGTCAATGTCGGCATCCACCGTCCCGCCGTGCTGGCCGGTGTTCCGGAGCGACCACTGGTCACCAATGTAGGTGTCGTTGGGCCAGGCCAGCGGTTTCATCAGCCGCACAAAGTTCGGCCCGGCGTACTCGGTGAGAGGGCTTTCGTGATACAGATTGGCCATGGCCAGCACGTCCAGGTCCGAGGCCGGGGTGACGCGCAAGGTGAAATTGTTATCGGCCCAGAAGGTCTCCTCCACGATCTCAACGCCGTGCCGGGCATTAAGGGCCTGGATTTCAGCACGGGAGACGCCAGCCTTGAATTGCACCAGGAACTCGTCGGTCAGGGCCAACTTTGTGTCGTCGTTGTCGAATACGAAGAGGGGATGGGCAAACTCGACCTGGGGTTGAGGTGACAGCTCGGCGGCCAGGGACTGAATCTGGGCCGCCCCAACCAGGCCGACCTGCATAATCGTAAGGCGCGGATTGGGTATTTCCAGAATGTTATCTCTACGCCCTGCTTCCGTGGAGACCCCCAGACTTCCAAAGACCTGGCGCTTTTGATCCTGGCTTGCTCCGGCTTTGAATCGAAGCGCAATCTCCCCGGGGGAAGGAGTGAGAGGGATACGCTGCCCGTCGGCGTAATAGAACAGAGCGCCTGTCTGCCCGGAGGGGACGGACGGGGCTCCAGACTCGACGAGGGACCAGGACATGGTCAATATCAGGCTGACCACAAAAATCGCTGCTAACGTTGAACGTAGGGATAATCGGCTCATGGCAATTACCTCTTGTGATGGGGATGTGTCCCTGCATCCTCGGGGGGGCAAGGGACCTGTGTCAGGTGACTGGCCTGAACTGCTCCTTGGGGGCGCTGCAGATCGGGCATCGCTCGGGGGCTTTGCCCTCGGCGATGTAACCGCACACCTGGCATACGTGGTACACCTGGACAGTCTCGGCCAGCAGGTGCTGAAGGGCTCGCTTGTAGAGAGCCGCGTGCCCTTCTTCCACGTCCCTGGCGTGGCTGAAAGAGATGGCAGCCCGCCGGTCTCCCTCTTCCTCCGCCTCCCGGATGAATTGGGGGTAGAAGACCCCACTGGCCTTCTCTTCCCTCTGGAAAGAAGCCTGCAGGTTGGTTTCGGTGTCTTTGACCACCACCTCCCCCAGAAGCTGGAGGTTACGGGTGGTGTGGATCCTTTCAGCCTCGGCCACGGCCCTGAAGAGGGCAGCTATCTGGGGCAGCTCCTCTTCCTCCGCCTTTTCAGCGTAGGCCAGCAGGCGGAAGTGGGCCTTGGCCTCTCCCACAAAAGCCTGGTAAAGGTTGCGTTAGGTTTTTTCCCCCGTCATTTGATCTCCGCTTCTCCCCCCTTCGTTCTACAGATTCTCCAGCGCCTTGAGGATTTCCCCAATGTCCGGCACTTCCCTCATAGGGTATATCTTCTTGAACCGGACCACCCCCTCCCTGTCCACGAGAAAGACGGCCCGTTGGCTGAAGCCGTTCTTCTCCCGGAAGATGCCGAAAGCCTGAGCGACGCCTCCGTGAGGCCAAAAGTCGGCCAGCAGGGAGGTTTCCTTAACACCCATGTCTTCAGCCCAGGCTTTCTTGCACGGCACGCTGTCCACGCTCAGGCCCAGGGCCACAGCGTCCAGCCGGTCAAAGTCTGCCTTGAACTTCTCCAGGTTCTGCATCTGGATCTTGCACACCCTCGTCCAGGCCAGAGGGTGGAAGGAAAGCACCACCTTCTTCTTCCCTTTGAAATCGCTGAGGGTAACGTCCTTCTCGTTCTGGTCTTTGAGGGTAAAATCGGGGGCCACGTCCCCCACTTCTATTTTCCCATCCGTCATTGCGCACCTCCCGTCAGAGAATCTGTTCTCTTTGCCAACTCTGCGGCGCGAAACAAGTTTCGCTACTCCGCTGATACAATCAGGACAGGCCCTTTCCTGAATGGATTATACCCCATACTATGGTATGTGTCCAATTCTTGAGAGTTGGGGCTTGCGCAGCGAAGCTTGGGGAGCCTTCGGCCCGAGCTCAGGCCGAGGGCTTGAGGGGTAACCCCTCAACCCCACTGTTCCCCTCCTGAGAGTAGGACCGGAAGGCTAATGCCCCACAGCGGGCAAGGGGGAGAGGATTTTTTGGGGGACACCCCCCACGCCCCCTGACCGTTCGGCTGAGCCTTCGTCCCGAGCTCAGGCCGAGGGGCGCTCACGATGAAGCCTGCTGCGCAGGCCCAGTTGGAACGGATAGGACGGCGATAGACGCGAAAAAAAGCTAAGCCCTCAAAATGTCGAACAGCACCTGGTAATGGTCAAAAGGCGGCATGAGGCACGCCCCCGCGAAGTGCTGCCCGGCCACAGCCAGCATTTTACGGGCGTTGGCCACGCCCTCGGCCACGGAGTCGCTGGCGCGGCTCATCCGCTCTCGCACCTGTTGCGGCACGGCGATGCCGGCTACTTTGTGATGTAGAAACTCGGCGTGGCGGGCAGTGCGCAGGGGCAGAATGCCCAAAATGACGGGCATACCGACGTGCCCCGTGGCTTCGGCCAGCGTCCTGGCGCTGGCCTCGTCGTAGACCGGTTGGGTGACGGCGAACTGGGCTCCGGCCTCGACTTTGCGCTCCAAGCGGCGTACCGCCTGCTCGAGTCCGTTGGATTCGGGGTGGGGGTCCAGCACCACGCCGGTGTGCAGCCCGGCCTCTCGCGCCAGGCGCACCAGGGCAAAGACGTCCACGTCGCGCACGGTGGTCGTCCGCGCCCGGTCGCCCAGGGCTACAAAATCACCGGTGGCGACCAGCACCGTCTCAATGCCCAGGGCACGCGCTCCCCACAGCAACCCCTGGATGCTCAGGCGGTTGTGGTCGCGGGTGGTGCAATGCAGGGTAGCCGGTCTCTCCGTCCGCTGCTGGATCAGAGCACACAAGGCCAGCGCGCTCATCCGCGGTTTGGCCACCGGGTTGGTGGCCACGCTGAAGCCGTCAAAAGACAGAGTGGCCAGCGATTCCAGGGCGGTGAGAACGGGTTCAGCGTCGGGGCTGGCCGGCGGCACGACCTCTACGGTGATCATGAACTTTTCCTTTATCATACTACACACTTTTGCCGGGCCTGTCTATCCGTAAACGTACGTAATTCGTTCAAGAAAGCCCCGTATCTTTCGTACGGGGCCGGTCTTGATGCGTGAAACATGATCAGGGAGATTACAGCAGGCTGTCTTACTATAACCGCACTTATGGAAGTGGGAAAGTTTGTAGGCCCGTTTTTGACTGCATCTGTTGCGGTACAGGTTTTGCGCCAGTCGGGGGCGAAACGAGTTTCGCTATTTGAGCAATGCCTCTAGCGCCTCCGGGTCGGTGACTGGTGCGCGGCAGGCAAAGTCAATGCAGATGTAAGCGGTGGCGCGACCCTTGATCTGGCTGCGGTCCTGCAACAGCGGAACGGCGGACGCCTCAGCGTCAGCAGCGCCCAGCGCCACGATCTGATGGGGACGGTAGCCCGTGGCGCAGACGTCCAGCAGGGCGCGGGTATCGTCCGACTCAGGGATACCCACAATAGCGATCTCGCGAGGATGCGAGAGGGCATAGTCCAGCGCGATCAGCCATTGGGCAAAGCCCAGCGGATACCGCGCCAGCAGCGGCTGCATCGGACCGAGCGCAGCCTGTGCCAACTCGGCATAGCGCGGTTCGACAGCCAGCCCTGCCAGGCGCAACAGCACAAGGGCGGCCATGGCGTTGCCAGAGGGGACGGCGTTATCCTGCAATTCCCTGGGCCGGGTGATCAACGTCTCATGGTCGTCGCTGGTGTCGAAAAAACCACCGTCGGGGACACTGAAGTGCTCGATCATCACCTCGGCCAACTCACGGGCGGCCTGATACCAGCGCCGATCGAAAGTGGTCTGGTATAGCTCCAGCAACCCTTCGATGAAGTGGGTGTAATCCTCCAGGTAGCCGTTGATTTTGGCCACTCCTGCCTTCCAGGTATGCCACAGGCGGCCTTCCGCATTACGGAGCTCCCGCAACAGGAAATCGGCGTTGCGCTCGGCGACCCGCCGGTAGATTTCGGCCCTCTCCCCCCGCCCCCCTCTCCCAGGTTTGGGCGAGGGGGAGAGTACCCGCGCGGCCTCGGCAAAGGCGGCCAGCATCAACCCGTTCCAGGAGGTCAGGACCTTCTCGTCGCGCCCCGGATGCACCCGTTGCTCGCGGGCGGCAAATAGCTTGCGCCGCGCTTCCGCCAGTTCAGCGCGTTGGCCCACATGCCCCACAAATTCCAGGATGTTCTGGCCCTCGAAATTGCCCGCCTCGGTGACGCCGTAGGCAGCCATGAAAGCATCTGCCTCCGCCTGTGGTGCGCCCGGTCGAACCGCGCCCAACAGATCACGGATCTCAGCTGGCGTCCAGAGGAAGAACTTGCCCTCCTCCCCCTCGCTGTCGGCGTCCTGGGTGGAGTAGAAGCCGCCCGCTGGGTCAGTCATCTCTCGCACGACGTAATCGAGGATCTCTTCGGTGATGGCGCGATAGAACGGGTCGCCGGTCACCTGCCAGGCGTGCAGATAGACGCGGGCCAACTGTGCGTTGTCGTAGAGCATCTTCTCAAAATGGGGCACCAGCCAATGGTCGTCCACAGAGTAACGGTGGAATCCGCCGCCCAGTTGATCGTACATGCCGCCACGGGCCATGGCCTGCAGGGTCTGGGACACCATCTGCAGCGCCAGGGGATCGTTCGTGACGTGGTGGTGACGCAGCAGGAACTCGAGGGCCATCGGCTGGGGAAATTTCGGCGCGTCGCCCCACCCGCCGTGAACCCGGTCGAAGCGTCGCCAAAGGTTCTCGAAAGCAGCTCCCAACGTCTCGCGTTTCACCTCTTCACGTTTCACGCCTTGAGCGATCGCGCTCTGCTGCTGGAGGGCCTCCACCAGGCGCTGGCCGCTTTCGACGAGCTCCGGGCGTCGGTTCCGCCAGCCATCAGCCACGGTAGCCAGCACCTGCGTGAACGAGGGCATCCCGTAGCGAGGCGTTGGCGGGAAGTAGGTACCGCCGTAAAAGGGCTTGCCCTCGGGCGTGAGGAAGACCGACATGGGCCAGCCGCCGCTGCCGCTCATGGCCTGCACGGCGTTCATGTAGATGCGGTCCAGGTCCGGCCGCTCCTCGCGGTCCACCTTGATGCTGACAAAGTGCTGGTTCAGGATAGCCGCCACCTGCTCGTCCTCGAAGGATTCGTGGGCCATCACGTGGCACCAGTGGCAGGCGGAGTAGCCGATGCTGAGAAAGATGGGCTTGTCTTCGTCCTTTGCTTTTTGCAGTGCCTCCTCACCCCAGGGATACCAGTCCACCGGGTTGTCGGCGTGCTGGAGCAGGTAGGGGCTGGTCTCGTTTGCCAGGCGATTGAACACCAAACACTCACTTTCCGTACCAGCGGAGTAGCGGAACTCGTTCCGCCTTTGTCGCAGCGCGAAACGAGTTCCGCTTTCGTTCAACTAAATTATTCTCCTTCCAGGAACCTCCTCCACTCCCCGTGAAAGCCTTCTTCCGTCACGCCGTAGTAGATGTGGATTTTGCCGTCAGGGTCGCGCTGGGCCAGGTTGTAGCGCACCTTGCCCCCCCGCTTGTAGGTCTTCCAGAACCCGATGTCACCATACCAGGTGATTTTCTCGCTGTCAACAGGAGTTTGCTCCTGTTGAGTGATGGCATAGCGCCACAGCTTACGGGCTGAGGAGCGACTCACGTTTTGCACCACGTTGCCGTTACGCAGGTCTTTCACAGTATGGTAGAGGGTGCCCTTGCGTTCCACCGTATCAATGATTTCAACCCCCGTTTTGGGCGCCTCAATGCGGGCAATGGCCTCTTCCTCACCGGGCTCCATCTCTTCCACAGCCTCTGGCTGAGGGGGGGCCAAACTCTGTTGCACCAGTTGCACAATCTCATCACGCAGAGCCAGGCTGGTCTCCGATTCTGAACGGACGTAGACCTTGCTTCCATCAACTGCGTAGGGTACATCTGACCCTTTGGGTACTACCAGACGGATGACCCTCTTCCCCTCGCTCTCCAAAGAATCAATGGCCACATCCAATGGTGGGGTGACCCTGCGCTGAATCTCGGCCCTGAGGATGCCAATGGCTTCCTCGGGATTATGGATGCCAACTGGAGGGACTTTGGGATCAGCGTGAGCTCCGACGTAGATGACGCCGCCGTTGGCGTTGGCAAAGGCTACCACGTCACAGACGACGGCATGAAGGCGACCTCCACTCTTGGCCATACTTTCGTGGAACGACTGCACAATACTGGGCCCCTGCTCCCGGGCCGCCCGCACGTGGTCAAAGGGAGCCTTGGCTGGCCTATAAGGCCGGGTGCGGGCAAAGTCATCGCCCAGGAAAACCGCCTTCAAAGCCTCGATGCTCACTTCGGGCAGCAACACCTCAGTGACCCGATCACCGACGCCAAGAGCATTTCTGTCGCGGGGGTCCCGATTCAAACGATGCGCGTCGGAGCCCTGGATACAGTGCATACGGCGGGGATATTCAGGCTTGGAACCACTGTAGAAGGAGGCAGTAGTGCGCCGCCCTTTCTTCTCCAGATCGGTCACTTCCAGGGCATGGAGATGAGGGTCCTGAGTGTAGGCAATCTTGGTCTGTCCGCCGAAGGCCAGGCCCTGCATGGCCACCCCGTGGCTGGAATTGGCATGGGCGGCGATAACCAATCCCCCAGCCTCGTCAATGATCCGGTAAGCGGTCAGGACATCGGTGGTAGCCCCCACTTCAGTAGAGCCAGCATCCAGCCTGTCAGGGGGAATATTCAAGTCGAGCAGAATGTATTCCAGTTCGCGAATGGAGGTCTTTTCTGCGAAGATACCCAAAATGTGAAACCCCAGGGTGGCCGTGAACTCGAAG
>JBGVTF010000127.1:0-12951 GCA_041862415.1 Anaerolineae bacterium
GCGCCGAGGCCGAGGAGCCCGAGTGGGGCGCTCTGCTGCGGGCGGCGGCCATCCCCCGCCGGCTAGACGAAGGCGTGGTGGGAGCGCTGCGCGGCGCGCTGGACGACGTCCAGGGCAACCAGGCCGCGCTGCAACGGCTGGCCAGCTACTCCTTCGTCCTGCCCGACCCCGAGGGACGCAGCTACGCCCTGCACGAGGAGGTGCGGGCCGTGTTGCTGGCAGACTGGCAGGTCCCAGAGCGGCGAGCGCGCTACGTCGAACTGAGCCGGGCGTTGTATGACCACGCCCTGGCAGCAGAGCAGGGATGGGAGGCACTGTATCACCGCTTCGCCTTTGACCCTACCGGAGCCTTGGCTGAGTTCGAGCGGCGGTTCCAGGATGCGGAAAAGTTCTACCGCCGGGCGGAGTGCGGGGCGCTGCTGGCCGCCGCCGACGAGCAAGAGCAGGAACTGGACGAAGGGCAGCGGCGGTGGCTGCGCTACTACCGGGCGCGGCTGGCGCAGGTGCTGGACCGCTGGGCCGAAGCCGCGGCGGGGTACCGGGAGCTGTTGGCCGAGTTGCCACCCTCACCCCCAGCCTCTCTCCCTGAAGGAGGGGAGAGACTGCGCATATGGACGCTGAACGCACTGGGGTTGGCTCTGGACAGCCAGGGCAAGTGGGCCGAGGCGGTGGAGGTGTACCAGGAAACGTTGAAAGCCCGCCGTGAACTGGGCGACCGCCACGGCGAGGGCATTACCCTGGGCAACCTGGGCAACGTCTACTACTCCCAGGGCCGCTGGGAGCAGGCCATCGAGTGCTACCAGGAGTCCCTGCGCATCAAGCGCGAGCTGGGCGACCGCCACGGCGAGGGCATTACCCTCAACAACCTGGGTGCCGTCTACCAGGCCCAGGGCCGCTGGGACCAGGCCATCGAGTGCTATGAAGAGTCCTTGCGCATCAAGCGCGAGCTGGGCGATCGCCACGGCGAGGGCCTGACCCTGGGCAATCTGGGCAACGTCCACCAGGCCCAGGGCCGCTGGGACCAGGCCATCGAGTGCTACGAAGCCTCCCTGCGCATCAAGCGCGAGCTGGGCAACCGTCACGGCGAGGGCCAGACTCTCAACAACCTGGGCAACGTCTACTACTCCCAAGGCCGCTGGGAGCAGGCCATCGAGTGCTACCAGGAGTCACTGCGCATCAAGCGCGAGCTGGGCGACCGCCACGGCGAGGGCCAGACCCTCAATAATCTGGGCCAGACTTACACTATGCAGGGCCGCTGGCAAGAAGCCAAAGAGTACGTCGACCAGAGCCTGCCCATCCGCCGGGAGTTGGGCGACCGCCTGGGCGAAGCCTACGTGCTGCACAACCTGGGCCAGTGGCACAAGGGGCAGGGACAACTCGACGAGGCCATTGCCCGCTACCGGGAGGCGCTGGCCATCCGGCAGGAACTGGAAGCCTGGCCGCAGGTCGGGGAGACGCTGCACGCCCTGGCGGAGGTGTACAGACTGCGGGGTGATTGGGCCAAGGCGGCGGAGATGGCAGAGCAGGCCGCCGCAGCGTGGCGAAGAGCAGCTACAACGGGTGTTGCCGCTGAGATAGAGAGCAAAGATGGAAATGCCTTTGAGACCAACGAGGTATAGTTGAAGATGGGAGTGAGCAGAACATGGACATGGTAGTTGTGCAATTGCCAGAGTCGCTGGTGAAGCGCTTGGAAGAAGAGGGTGTGCCTGTTAATGAGGCTATGGCTGAGGCCTTAGAGGAATGGCTGGCCAAGCGTCGGGCCCCATCACTGCCCCCTACGTCGGAGCAACAGAGAATCATGAAAGCCATCGCCAAAACAGGGCTGTTGCCCTCGCCTGAAGAGCAACTTGCTTTCTTCGAAGGGCTCATAAAGACACTGGGTCTAGAAAAGCACAAGCCGGTAAGCCACGATGAATTGAGGAAACAACTTCAAGGCGCCACTCTGTCCGATCTGATCATCGCTGAACGAGCTGAGAGGCGTTGATGGCCGCCTTCTACATGGATTCCAGCGGATTGGTCAAACATTATCTCCCCGAAACCGGGAGCGTGTGGGTTAGCTCCCTGATTGACGCTACCACAATCTCAGGAGAGTGGCAGAACGCCGTACTCAACGTCACCCGCTGCGCGGCTATGATGCCGTTCATCTGGCCACGGCTTTGATGCTCCACGAGGCTCTCACCGACGAAGCATTGGAGCCACTTACCTTCGTCTCTGCTGACGATGTGCTTTGCCAAGCGGCTGAGGCAGAGGGGCTGACGATTGAGAATCCAAATGAACATTGATGGAGAATCGAGGCACCTATTCATGGAATCCACACCAGTCAAAATCACCGACACTATCCTGCGCGACGCGCACCAGTCCTTGCTGGCCACGCGAATGCGCACTGACGACATGCTGCCCATCGCTGAGAAGCTGGACCAGGTGGGCTATCACTCTGTAGAGATGTGGGGCGGGGCCACCTTTGACTCGGCCATGCGCTTCCTGAACGAGGATCCCTGGGAGCGCATCCGCAAGCTGAAGGGGAAAATGCCCAACACTCCCTTCCAGATGCTGCTGCGCGGCCAGAACATCGTCGGCTACAAGCACTATCCCGACGACATCGTTGAGAAATTCGTGGTGCTGGCCAAGCGCAACGGCATTGACATCTTTCGCATCTTTGACGCCGTCAACGACGTGCGCAACATGGCCTGGGCCATGAAGGTGGCCAAACGCGAGGGGGCTCACGTCCAGGCCAGCATTTGCTACACCATCAGCCCCGTCCACGACATCCCCAGCTACATCAAAATGGCCAAAGAGCTGGAGGGGTTGGGGGCTGATTCTATCTGCATCAAAGACATGGCCGGGCTCATCTCGCCCTATGTGGCCTACGATCTGGTCAACGAACTGAAGAAAGCGGTGGATTTGCCCATCCAACTTCACACCCACTACACCAGCGGCATGGCCAGCACCGCCGTGCTCAAGGCCGTGGAGGCCGGGGTGGATGTGGTGGACACGGCCATCTCGTCCATCGCCGGCATCACCTCTCAGCCCCCTACCGAATCTATTGTCCGCATACTGCAGGAGACGCCCCGCGACACGGGCCTCGACCTCAAACTGCTGGCCGAGATCTCGGCCTACTTCGCCGAGGCCCGCAAGCATTACGCCAACTTCGAAAGCGGACTGACGGGCGTGGATGTGCGGGTGCTACAGTTTCAGATACCCGGAGGGATGCTTTCCAATCTGGTCTCTCAACTCCGCGAGCAGAAGGCTGAGGACCGCTACGAAGAGGTGTTAGAAGAAGTGCCGCGTGTGCGAGCGGAATTGGGCTACCCGCCCCTGGTGACCCCCAGCAGCCAGATCGTGGGCACCCAGGCCACGCTCAACGTCATCCTGGGCGAACGCTACAAAGTCATCCCCGAAGAGGTCAAGAACTATGTCAAAGGGATGTACGGTCGGCCGCCAGCGCCCATTGACCGTGAGGTGAAGAAACTGGTGCTGGGCGACGAGGAACCCATTGATTGCCGCCCGGCTGATCTGATACCGCCAGGCTATGAGAAAGCCAAAGAGGAGATTGGAGACCTGGCCCGCAGCGAGGAGGACATCATCTCCCATGCTCTCTTCCCCCGGGTGGCGCAGTCCTTCCTGGAGCGACGGGCCAGTGGAAGCGGCGGCAAAGAGGAAATCGTGGCTGCCATCGCAGCTATGGTGTCAGCCAGGGCTGCTGCCCCCACCCGTCCATTGGAAATGCCACTTCCCCAGATGACGATTTCACCCTGGAAGATAGCCTGGCGTCCAGGCCGGCCGGGCTGGGGAGGTCTGATCAAGTGAGCAAACAGTTCACCCTGACCGTTGAAGGGACGGCCTACGAGATCGAAATAGAAGCCGAGACCGTCACGGTCAACGGTCGTCCTTTCAGCGTGACCCTCGACGGTAACAGAGCCGAAGTCAACAGCGCGAGCTACGAGGTGGAGTTGCAAGGCGACCAGGCCACCGTCAACGGCATCGCCTACGCTCTCCAGGTCCAGGAAGAAAGACCGGGCGCTGAGGCGCCGCCCAGGGTAGTCAGGGCTGCGGCAGAGAAAGCCGGAGCGGTCACGGCCATTATGCCTGGCAAGATTATCCGGGTGCTGGTCAAAGAAGGCGACGAGGTGCAGGAAGGCGACGTGCTCTGCTTGCTGGAAGCCATGAAGATGGAGAACGAGTTACGCGCCAGCAAGAGCGGGGTGGTGAAAGAGATCACCGTCGAGCCGGGCTCGGATGTGGAGATGGGTGAGGTGTTGGTGGTGGTGGAATAAAAGACCCTTAGGGTCTCTCGGAAGCTTACTCGTTCCTCACGTCGAACCACGTCTCCACCGACAGACGCTTGCCGATGGGACAGGAGGTCAGACAACTGATGCACTGCCGGCGGGTGACCGGCGTGGGGAATTTCAACATCTGTTTCTGCCGTTCCAGCATCTCCGGCGTAGGGTTGAACTCGGCGATGCAGCGGGAGCGGTCGAAGCCATTGGGGCCCAAGGCCTGTGTGGGACAGGCTCCCCAGCAAATCGTACAACTGGAGCAATAGTAGTCGTCCAGCGGACGGTCAGGCTCTAGCTCCAGGTCAGTGAATACGGCTCCGAAGCGGATGCGCGGGCCGTATTCTTTGTTGACCACCACGTTGTTCAGCCCCAGTGTCCCCAGCCCGGCCAGCACGGCTGCCTTCTTTAGGTCTATGGTAGAGATGCTATCCTCAAAGGTCAGGTGCTCGGCGCGGCAACCTTCCTGGCGCAGGGTGTGCACCAGCCTCGCCGAGAGGGCCTCCAGCAAGGTGTAGATGGGCTTGTGCCACTTGCGCTGGCCCTGGTATTGGATGTACATCTCGTAGTCGTAGGCCTCGTCCAGGGTGGCATAGCCCAGCACGATTGCCGAGTGCACCCAGGCCGGGAAGTCGAAATCCTCCGCCGAGGCGATGCCTACCTTATCGAAGTCGTGTTCGAGGGCCAATCTCTTGACCGATGCGACATCTAACAGCTTGCTTCTGGCGTCCATTTGATGTATGTTGATTATACCACGCCGTCCTCAGCCACGCAATACTGCTAGCCCTTTGCGGCGATTTGAGGTATAATTAGCCGTGACGATTCCAAAAGGGGGAGAGGGAAAATGGTACAGACCAGAAGGATTGCGCTGAAGACCAAAGGCAACTGCGACATCATTGACATCACCCGCCAGGTGGCCCAGCAAGTGGCCCAGACGGGGTTGAAGGATGGGACGGTCACCATCTTTGTGCCTGGCTCGACGGGCGGAGTGACCACGGTGGAATACGAAAGCGGGCTGGTGTCGGACCTGCGCCGACTCTTTGATCGCGTGGTGCCGACCGACATCCCCTACCAGCACGACCGGCGCTGGGGCGATGGCAACGGCCACGCCCACGTGCGGGCCTCGCTCCTGGGGGCTTCGCTGACGGTGCCCTTCGTGGACAAGAGCCTTACCCTGGGCACATGGCAGCAGATTGTGTTTCTTGACTTTGACAACCGCCCGCGCTCCCGCCAACTCGTGCTGCAAATCATGGGAGAGTAGGTTGTGGTGCATGAACATCGGAGGCTAACCAAATGACCGAGCCCGCCACTGACGTCGCTAAAGGCGAAGGTCAAAAAGGAAAGGTCACTTCCACCATCGTCGGGGTGGCTGTCGTTGTCTTCCTCCTGCTCTTGAGCTATGGCCTGCTTTCGGGGCCAGGGAGTAGCCCTCTGAGTGAAGGCCCTGCTCCGGATTTCAGCTTACAACTGTTCGACGGCGGTCAACTTTCTCTGGCCAATCTCCATGACCAGGTGATCGTAGTCAATTTCTGGGCCAGTTGGTGTGAGCCCTGTCAGGATGAAGCCCCGGTCCTGGAGAAAGCGTGGCAGGAGTACCAGGGCCAGGGCGTGACCTTTATCGGCATCGCCTACAAAGATACGGAGGCCAAAGCACGGGCCTTCCTCAACGAGTTCAGCCTCACCTACCCCAACGCCCTCGACCCAGCCAACAGGGTCGCCCGAGCCTATCGCGTCCAGGGGGTGCCCGAGACCTTTTTCATCAAGGAAGGAGAAATCGCCAGCCTCTACATCGGCCCTCTGACCGAAGACCAGCTCGTGACCCGCATCGAAAGGTTGCTGGCCCAATAGGCTGGAGACGTGTAAGGTGTTTTAACCATGTCTACACCGACGGCGCCAAAGCAGCGTCCCCTCAGTCGTTATCTGCTCCTGATGATCTTGTTTGCGCTTCTCCTGGCAATTGGCGACTACTTCCTGATCTCCTGGGACCTTGAAGAGAGAAGTTTAGAGACTCTCACGTCCATCGCCATGGCTTTGGACGAGGGACAACCAACCTCCACCGCATTGCCCCAACCTCCAACTCACACCCAGACCCGCCCTGCCCAAAGATATTCCACTGCTACCCCCACCCCTACCGCTCCCCTCACTCCTACTCCTACGTGGACGCGGCCCGTCCCGACACCCACGGACACCCCACTTTTCCCATCAGGGCCCGACTCCAGAAAGGAAGTCACCCCTACCCCTACAACCACGGCTACTCCCTCTCCGACGCTGACTTCCACCGCTACCCAGAAGCCAACGCCTTCGCCCGAGATAGCCAAGCCAAGCCCTCGACCACCAGCCGTGGAAGCAGAGAACTCGACCAGCGCTCTGATCCGTGAGATCTGGAACCTGAGGTCTCTGGCCAGGATGCACCATACCACGACCAGGCTTTTCTCCAGCGTCTACTTCCCTCTGGGTCCTGACGTGGCACCTTACAGCTTCTGGGACAAGTTCGAGTCCCCATCGTTCTTCACCACCGTCTACTACGGTTATCCGCTGGAGGGAGGGAGCTTTGGGCATTACACCGTCCGCCAAAGTCCATACTTTGGCGATCAGGAATACCTCATCGTGCCCAATATCCGGGAGACCCAGGGTCCGGGGGCCATCACCTTCATGTGGTTTGCCTACAAGAGCAGCGATGACCCCAATGACCCTCTTTATGGGAAACCGGGCCTGATGGAATGGGGCCGTATGGGAGACGTGGGAAACATCCGGGTCTACATTGACGGCCAACTGGCCATCAACTCGCCCATTACGGAATTTGTGGGCGGCCAGACCATCCCGCAGATCAAGCCTCTCCTCTGGCATCACGCCAAGAACGGAGGCAACGGCTGCCTGTTTCCCATTACCTACAACCGCACCATCGAGGTGGCTACCACCGGTTGCCCCCGGTGGTTTACCATCGGGGTAACCCGCTTCCTCCAGCCTCAGCAGCCCCCTGAAACCTTAGCCCATCACTCTATCGGACCGGCCGAGGTCGAGGAGATTGGCCAATTGGACAAACTGTGGGCCAATCCATTGATTTACCCTGAATTGATAGGAAGCAAGCAGGAGACGAGATCGTTGTCCATTCCGCCCGGAAACAGCGCTGAAATCCGGGTCTCAGGCAGCGGGACCATCACTGCTCTGAGATTTGAAGTGCCCCAGGGAGCGGAAGGTCAACTTGGCCTCGAAATGTATTGGGACCGAGAAACCACCCCTTCGGTTTCTCTCCCCTTCCGGGCTCTTTTCGGGAGGCCGGACGAGACCTCGCCGTACCAGTCTTTTGCCACAGGGATCGTTGCCAGGTCAGGCCTTTTATCGCTGCAAAAGAAAAACCTTTTCTATTCAAATCTTCCTATGCCCTTCCAGGACGGTGCTCGGATCGTCATCACCAACTCTGGATTGGAAACGGCAAGCGTCAACGCTGTCCTCTATCTTGATCCACAGACCACTGACACCAGATTCACAGTCCGCTTCAGCCCTCGGGTCACCCTCGATCCAGACACACCAGAATACCAACCGCTTGCCGTCAACGGCCACGGACGCCTGGTGGGTCTGATGTTACATTCTGCCGAGTTCGATTACGAGGCCATCAGAGTGGATCCACCGAAGGGCAAGTGGAAGTTTTGCTTTGCCGAAGCCAACGTAACCATCCACATTGACGACAACCCACCTCTGTACTTTTCGAGTTGGGAGGACATCACGGGAGCTGGCTCATACTGGAACTCGCACTGGAATTGGGAGGGGATCAAAGAGAGAGCCAACATCGCTTTTGGGGGCATCGCTTTCATCGAGCCAGAGAGGCAGGACTTATCCATCTATCGCTACTTCCTCCCTCTGGAAGCCCCTGAATTCACTCACTCCCTCTCGTTGACCCTCCAACATGGGGCCAACACCACTCCGGAGGGAAGAGGCCGCATTGCTCTCAGCGGCACATTTTTCTTGTATTTGCGAAGATAGTCTTCGGGAGAACACATCATGCCCAAAGGAATGATTCCTCTCTTGATGCTGGTACTTCTTCTCAGCGGTTGCGCTCAAGCTGATATTTCCACACCAGAGGAGACGCCGACCACCCCCATACCAAGTCACCCGTCGCGTAGGACTCCTCGTGAGGGCATCACCCTGGCTCTGGCCGGAGATGTGATGCTGGGCCGCCTGGTTAACGAGGCCATCCGCGCCAAAGGGCCCCTCTATCCCTGGGGCGATGTGCTGACCCTGGTTCGAGAGGCTGACCTATCCCTGGTCAACCTGGAATGCGTCATCGCCCAGAGCGGGGAGCCCTTTATCCCACCCCGGGTCTTCTATTTCAAGGCGGACCCCGAAGCCATCGAGGTGCTGACCCTGGCTGGCATAGACTACGTTACTCTCTCCAACAACCATGCCCTGGATTTCCAGGGGCCAGCTTTGCTGGAGACCATAAGGCATCTGGACGAACATGGGATCGCTCACGCCGGGGCAGGAAGGAATGCAGAACAAGCGTCCCAATACGCGTTGCTGGAGGCCAGGGGGATCAAGGTCGGTGTGGTGGCCTTCGCCGACCACTTTCGGGAGTATGCGGCTACGGAATCAACGCCGGGCACCAACATCATACCCATTACCCTTGATGACCGATATTTCCACCGCGTCAAGGAGAGCATCGAGGCGGTCCGGGCAGCGGGTGCGGACCTGGTGGTGTTCTCCATCCACTGGGGGCCGAACATGAGACACGTCCCCACGCAGGATTTCAAGGACTTTGCCCACGCAGTGATGGATGCCGGGGCCGACATCTTCCACGGTCATAGCGCCCACGTCTTCCAGGGCATCGAGATTTACAAAGGGAAGCCCATCTTCTACGACACCGGGGATTTGATTGATGACTACTACGTTGATGAAGAGTACAGGAACGACCAGCAACTGCTCTTCCTGGTCTACGCTACCTCCGACGGGGTGGAGAGAATCGAGCTCATCCCTCTATTGATCTCTTACATGCAGGTGAACAAGGCCACGGGGGCAGTTCTCGATGAAATCTGCGAGCGGATAGCTGAGCTTTCGAGGGAAATGGGGACGGAGATAAGACGAGAGGGCGACCGCCTGGTCATTGACCTCCCGGAACGCTAAAGAGTGCCTGGGGAAGTCGAGTCGTTGGGAGGAGAGATCAGGGAATGGTAAAAGGGGAAGGGGAATCGAGCACCCCTTGAGGCTGCGCTGGAAACCTTTCCACCAGCTTCTGCCTCAGCTCAGCTTTCAGGCGCTGGAACGCACTCTGAAAGGCGGCACTGGTCAGGTGCTTGGTAGTCATGATCAGGGCGTCCTCACCTCTGTCGCTGTAGTAGCGAGGACGCAGGCCCACTTTGGCGAAACCGTACTTTTGGTAGAGGCCCTGGGCGGCGACGTTTGATATCCGCACCTCCAGGGTGGCCAGGTCAGCACCCAACTCGACGGCCCGCTCCAGCATGGCAACCAGCAGCAACTCGCCTATCCCCCGCCGCCGCCAGTCCGGCCGCACGGCGATGGTGCTGATGTGCGCCTCGCCAGCCATGAGCCAGAAGCCGCCATAGCCAAGGATGTTGACCTCCGGAGGCACTGCCACTCCAAGGGAACGCTGTAGCCGTTCGACTAAACGCTCACGACAAAGCCTGGTCAAAAAGCCAGGCTCTTTCTTGGCCAATGGCCTCCGTGGGCGAGCAACGAGGTAGTGGGACAGATTGTTTTCCTGCAACTCGTAGCGGTAGGCCCGGGCCGACCAGGGCGAAGGAAAAGAGATCCTTTCGATCTCCATCACCTCGGCCACGTCACGCAACTGCATCGGTTCAATGACGTAGGGTAAACCGTCCAGGTTCATGGTCCACCGCCGATTTTGGGATGGTGCAGGTAGATAGGCGACAGGGTGGCAGGGTCGTCGGCCTCGCCCCGTTTCAGGCGCTGCCAACCCAGTTCGGCCAGATACCCGGCCCGGCGCAGGCAGGAGGCCGGTGAAGCCACCACAGCCCACGGGCCAAGGTTCTCCCGCAAGAATCGAACACCCTCCGCCTCAATCTCGCCGCAGAAGAGGGTAGGCCCCTCGACCTGCTGGCACAGGTCGTTCAGGGTGGTGATGCGGTAGTCCGTCGCGCGTCGCCACTGCCCCCCTTCCCTCTGGTAGAGGGCGGTGCAAACCCGTCCCCGCCCAGCCTGTACCACAGCGTAAAGGGGCAAATCCTGGCTGGCCTGAGCGTAGGCCAAAGCGTCCAGGGTCGGGACGCCCACCAGTGGCACCTTCAGCGCCAGGGCCAGGCCCTTGGCCACACTCATCCCGATGCGCAGGCCGGTGAAAGAGCCGGGGCCCAGGGCCACCACCACCCCCGTCAGTTCCTGGGGCGAGACCCCCTGTCGGTCCAACAGGCGCACCAGGCTGGGCATCAATTCCACGGTGTGGTTGCGCTCCGAGTGCCACGTCTCCTCACTGTGCACCCGTTCCCCATCATAGAGGGCTATGCTGGCCATCCGTGTGGCCGTATCTATGGCCAGAATACAAGGGTTCACGACTCACCTAACCTGGTTTGGCCACGACGACGACTCGGTGGGTGTTGTTGGTGTAGGGCCAGCAGGTGACCAGCGTCAGCCGCTCGTCATCAGTGGGGGCGATCCAGAGGGCGTTCTCCTGCCGCACTTCTGGCGGCATCCCCTTCTCTTTCAGGATGTATTTCTCAGTGACCATGTAGCGGTAGACCGTCGGCCCCACGTAAAGGTCAACGATGTCGCCTGGCTCCAGGTTCACCACGTAGCGGAAAACCTCCCCTCGGATGTTGTGGTGCCCGGAGATGACGGTGTTGCCGACGTTGCCAGGGTAGGCCGAGGTCTTGTGCCAGCCAGCGGCGTAATCAGCGACCTCCCATTCGGCCACTTCCTGGCCATTTTCCTCCACGGTCTTCCAGCCCACCGGCACCACAGAGGCGTCCAGGCCAATGGCTGAGGCCACGATACGGTCCGGCGGGGCGGTGGCCGGGGGTGGGCGTGTGGATGGAGCTGACGAGGTGGGTCCCGGTGTGCTGGTGGGTGGCACGGCCGTTGGCGTAGCCGGCAATGACGTAGGAGTGGAGGTCGAAGAGCGCGGCAAGGGCGTGGGCAGGGCCTGGCCCGGCACAGGAATGACCAACTCCTGGCCCGGGCGGATGACATCGTCCCTGGAGATGCCGTTGGCCTCGACCAGGGCGTCAACAGTGATGCCGTAGCTCTCGGCGATTTTCCACAAACTATCGCCACTCTGGACCACGTAGACGGTCTGCTCAGCCGAAGTGGGTGCAGGGTTCGTTGTTGGCGTCCCACGGAGGGGGGTGGCCGTGGGGCTCGTGGTGGGCGTCGGGCTCAGGGCGGGCGTCAGCGGCGGGGGCGTGGAGGCTTCGTCGTGAGCCGGTCCTGAGCTTGTCGAAGGGCGCAGCCGAACGGCAGAAGGAACCGGAGTAGTCGTAGGCTCCATGGTCACAGCCAGGACTACGGGCTCCGAGGGGGAACTGCTGGCCAGCACCGCCTGTATTTCCAACTGGGTCTTCAGGTCTATGTAGGCGAGGACCAGCCCCACGCCCAGGAAAAACGCCCCCAGCCAGATCAGGACCATTGCGGCCAGGGCGAGAAATTCTAGATTGGCTGGTTTCCGTGAGCTCCCAACTTCCACGTGGTTCTCCTTGTTCGAGTTTCACGGCCAATGGGGTCCCCGGCTCAACCGGGCCCCGCCGCAAGTTTCCATAAGATTATACACAAGAAGTCGGGAAAGGGCAAATCAGAAAACGCCTTTGACAATGGAGTCATCCTCGAGCTTTGGCAAGCCCGTGAGAGGAATGCCGTTGGCTCCAATATACTACAAGCCGGGGGCAGAGGGGGAAGTTGCGGAGCATAGCCGTTGCACACTTCTATCGCTGTTGCGGTACAGGAGAAAGGTTTGACAAGTCAACCATGACATGATAGAATGATACACAAGAAGGTACACACTTGATACACAACAAGGAGCGCGAGATGATTACCCCTAAAGTGATGCCGGTCCGTGATGTACGACAACAGATGTCCCGCCTGTTGGATGAGGCGGAAGCTAATGGGGAATTGGTCATGATCACCCGTCACGGGCGGCCGGCAGGCTATTTGATTGGTTACGAGGCCCTTAACCGGCTGCTGCAACGGCTGGAAGACCTGGAGGATATCCGAGCCGTGCGCGAAGCCGAGGCCGAGTGGCGCGCTGGCGGTGGTCAACCCTTTGCAGAAACCTTGGCCGAGATTGAGGCTGGGGAAGCCGCCAGGCCACATGTATCAGATTGAGAGTGCCAGCAGCCGCATCAAGCGAGAATTGCGCCGCATCCCCCCTCCGGACAGGACGCGCATTGCTGAAGCAGTGCAGGCCCTGGCTGATGACCCACGTCCACTCGGCGTCGTGCAATTGGAGCCGGACGTTTACCGGCTGCGGGTGGGCGACTACCGTGTGATCTACAAGGTGCTGGACGAGGAGCGGATCGTCCTGATCGGTCGGATAGTCCGGCGTTCGGAAAGCACATACCGAGACCTGCGCCGGTTGTTCGAATAGAAGAGTTCTCGGCTGTTGGTGATGTGTATAGGAGTGCGTAAACTGTAAACGGATACGGGAAAGCAGGAGAAAGGACGATGGTCAAGATCAGAGGTATATATGACGGAAAGCACGTCCGGCTGTTGTAAC
>JBGVTF010000128.1:0-20068 GCA_041862415.1 Anaerolineae bacterium
ATAGCTCCCCCCAAAGCCCCGCCGATATCACGCAGCCGGCTGGCGCCAAAGATGATGAGGACGATGACCAGGACAATCAACAATTCGGGTAGACCTATTCCTTGCAATCCAAACATATTCACCTCCACATGGTTGTGATCTCTAGACTCCGTTGGATTCTATTATAGCACAGGTCGTTGCACAGGACAAATCGGGCAGCCTGTCCAAACAGCGGTTTGGTGGTATCATTTCCCGACTGGCCCCGTACCAAAAATAGGGGGCTTTCTTGCCACTAATTGCGTAGGTTTACGGATAGACAGGCGTGGCGAAAGCGTGGTAATATGATAGTGTTCCCTGATCTGATCGCATTTACTTTCAGCCGCCTGGTCCTGGAGCATAACCAGGTTAAGCGGGCGAGGCCTGACTCAACCCAGCCCCATTCGCGTGATGATCGTTGACGACCAAGAGACGGTGGGTGAAGGATCAGCAGTTTTTCTGGAGGCCTTTGATGACCTGGAGTTGGTTGGCGAAGCGGCGAACGGCAGGGAGGCGATCTATCTATACATCAAGGCTCGACCCGACATGATACTAATGGACTTGATGATGCCAGAGATGGATGCGGAACCGTGGAGAGCGGGTGCAAGAACGTCGTCCATCACCGTATGCGTCGCCCTGGACGAGGCTGGAAACGGGACAATGCTCAGGCTATGCTAGCCGGTCTCAGCAAACTCCATAGCGGATGCTTTACCTGAGCCTGGCAACAGATTCACCAACTGACGGCACAAAGTTACCCACACTTCTGAACGATACCCCGTCCTTCTCGTCCATTTGCCTAAACAGTAGCTTTATGGTATCATTGCCACATTTCTAGACCAGTAGGTTTTACATGTGTCCGGAGCTCATGGCAGAGGCCGCAGAGCACGCCGAGTCTTTCCGTTTTCCGTTGCCTTCTCTACGGTCTCGGTAGTGAAACTCTGTAGCAAGTTGCTTCTTTGAAGAACCTGCAAAAGTACTGGGATAGATCAGGTGCTTCGGACTGCTTGTGATCTGTTTGCCGCAGCTTTCCACTGCAATGAAATCCACCTACTTTATCCGAGACATTGTGAATCCTGTCATCGGTATGGATATCTCGCCGGTCACTCAAGAGAGATTCGGGTTTGGGACGCTGTATACCGGCTGCGAATAAAGCCCGATTTGATGCGAACGGCTAACTTGATCCTATATAAAGGGAGGTTACCATGTCTTACCAACGGCAAAGAGCACCGTTCCTGGTCATGCGCCAGGGACCTCAGCCCAATCAGACTTTTTCCCTGCACAAAACCGTCCTGACCCTCGGCCGGGCTGCGGACAATGACATCGTCATTGACGACTCTGAGGTGTCCCGCCACCACGCCCGTCTGACCCGCCGGGGGAACGACTGGGTCCTTGAGGACCTGGGCTCGCGCAACGGCACTTTCGTCAACGGCCAGCGCATCACCGGCCCGGTGGCCCTGACGCCGGGGAGCCAGGTGGCTCTGGGTCCCGACGTCCTCTTCAGCATGGAAGGAGGAGTCCCGGTGGCGGCTATGGCGCGCCAGCCTGCTGCCCGTAAGGGTGGCGCCAGGTGGCTGCTCCTGGCGGGGTTGGCGACCCTGGTGGTCGCAGTGCTGGCAGGCGCTGCGGCTCTGGCCTACTTTTATCTGAATCCCCCCATCATCGAAGCCCGGGACGCCGCCGAGCTCTTTTCCACTGGCCCCGACATTGCCTTCCAGGAGCCAGCCCCCGGCACCCAGGTGGGCCTGGGTGGTTCGGTCCTCGTCTTTGCCACCGCCCGCGATGAGGACAAGGTGACGCGGGTAGACCTGTGGGTTGACGACCAGTTGGTGGTGCAGCAGGTCAGCCCCGACTTTGATGGGGTCACCCCCCTCAGTCTGATCCACAAGCTGGTGGCGACCACGCCGGGGACGCACTCCCTGCTGGTGCGGGCCTACGACAGCCTGGGGGCCATGGGGGAATCGCCGACGTTGTATGTGACCGTCCTGGAGGAGCCGGAACCGGCGCCAGCCACGGTCCAGTACGTCATCCAGCCGGGCGACACCCCGGCGACGGTGGCCCTGGTGATGAGCACCACAGTGGTGGTCATCCAGGTGGAGAACCCCGGTGTGGGTCAGGTCATCACCCCCGGTCGGACCATCGTCGTTCCCGCCCCGCCGCCTTCCCAGCCGAAGGAGCCCAAACCACAGCCGGATGCCCCGGCTCTTGGAGGGCAAGGGCCAGTGGCTGGCGGGCCAGGGGCCGACCAGAAAAAGCACCCAGGACTAGTGCCCGCAGATGCCGTCCGCGACCCTGGACTGTTGGCCCCAGGTGTCGCCCAAATTGACCCTGCGCAAATTCAATTCCCAATTGGGGATGTCGTGCCGGATCCACCCAAGACAACCGTCAAGGCCCCCGTCTGGAAGAAGGTGGAAGCGGGTGACTGTGCCGTCACGCTCAGTTGGCAGGCCGGCCAGCAAGGCGAAAGGCACAAAATCTCGCGCGAATCCTTCCCCGCCGGGGTGGGTAACTGGCATTGGATAGATGTGCCCCAGGGCCAGACGACGTACACAGACAAGGTCCCCAGCCCGGGCCAGTATAGGTATCAGGTCGTAGCCATGACAGAAATCAGAGGGAAGAACCTTGAGCCCAAAAGCAACTACGAGACGGTGACGGTCTCCCCCTCGGCGGCCTGCATCCCCCGCGGCCAGTACAAGCTGGTCCACTTCCAGCCCCTCAAGTTCGAACCCGTAGACAAGTACGAAGAAGGTGCTTTATTTGTGACCGTCGGGGGGCTCACCGGGCGGCGTGTTCCCCCGTCCCAGGCGAAACCCCACCCCGTGGGCGACTGGAGCGCGGCGAAGGAGGAGGTTTGGCCGGCACCGATGTCGGTCTATCTGAACCCCGACGAACCCGTGCGTTTGGAAGTGAACGGCGAGGGGTGGTACGAGTCCGGGAAGCCGTCTCAGGACCTGGGCAGTTTCGAGCAAGCTCATTCACAGGGCGAGATGGGACCCCATAAGGAGCTGACAGGTGGCAATGAGAAGTTCAAGCTCACCTATCGCCTCTGGGTCGAGGACACCCAGTGGACCGGCCAGGGGACGACCCAGAGCATCAAGCCCCCCACCAGACTCCGCGCAGCCGGAAACGCCCAAGAGATGCAAAACAAAGGGGTTTACGGCTGCCGGGGGTGCGACCCCGCCACCAGCCGCGTCCTGCTCTGGGACTTGGCTGGCGACGAAACGGCCATTGACGGCTACATCCTCTACCGTGGCTACAGTTGCCCTGGCCAGGAGGGGCAGGTGAAGGCCCCGCAGGTGCTGGACAAACAGTACCAGGGGATCCACATCCCGGCCAAGACCGAGCCGGTAGGCTGCGTCGCTCGCTACCAGGTCAGCGCCTTTGGCCGGGCCGGCGAGTCGGATCCCAGCAACGAACTGGTCCTAGATACAGCCCCGGCCGTCTCTCGCGTAAAGGTCACCTTCAAAGACCTGAAGCTTAGCCAACAGACTACGAGCCGGATTGACCTCCAGGCCAACCAGTATCGCTCTAATTCGGAGAACATGGCTATCCGGGCTAACGAGGTCCTTAAACTCAACGAAGTGCCCTTTTATGGGAAGAAACCCAATAACGCACTGACCGTCAGCCTGGATCAGGGCGAAACCCTCCAGGTCAGCTTGCTGGCGGGCTTTTGCAAGCTCGAACCGTCAAAGCCTCTCGACCCAACCAAGTCCGATACCTACCAACTCCACTTCCAAGGACAGCAGGGGGAGTGCTGGGGGACTGTAGAAGTAGGAGCGCTGGAGGCGGTGTCCGCCGGCCAGGTGGCCCGGCCGCAGGCTGACATAGGCATCCTGCATCCCTACTTGGTCGGCAAGGATGTTTACGTCCGGCTGGATAGCCTTGGGCCGGATTCGCTGGCGGCCAACCAGGTCGAGGTGAAGAGCTACTGGCTCACACCTGGCACCCAGGACAAGCCCCTGTCCCCCGTGCAGACCATCACCCGCTGGTGGCCGGCTTTGGCCAGCACGATGGAGGTAAAGGTGGGCAGCGTCAGCGATGTAAAGCAGGAGGACCCTCAAAAAGTGCCGTTGTACGTCAAGGTCACGCCGCTCGACTTTGATGACCCTTACGAGAGCAACAATGTCTGGCTGGGGGAGATACCAGACTTGATACCCCTGAAAGGCGAGCCATCTCCACTACCGGAAAAACTTCTCAATGGCTACAAGTGCTCCAAGGACGAAGAGTGTAAGTCGGGATACTGCGCTGATGGAAAGCGGTGTGCGCCCCGGCCTGGAACTGGGCACGAAGGTGAATACTGCCATCGCAACGAGGATTGTGAAAACACACTTTTTTGCCTGTGCCCAGGCGGTTATGACGCCGAGCGTTGTAGTGAAGATTGGAAGACATTTGTCTCAACCGATGAGCCCGAGGGGTGCTACTGGGGTTATGACGGCCAGTATTGTTCTGGCTCGCTAGAAGAGGTTTACTCACCAAGTGACCACGGCACATGCGTCGCCCGAGATCAGAACGGAGCGCCGTGCTCCAGGAACGAAGATTGCGAGTCGGGCAACTGCGCTGAGGCGTATGGTGGCGGAAAGAGATGCGCGCCAGAAGATGGAGAGGGGCAGGGAAGAGAATACTGTCACCATCACAATCAGTGCCAGTCCGGGTGGTGTGCGTGCCCAGAGGGACCCGAGAATGAGATTTTGAAACCCAGCGGGGCCCCTCCGATGGCTTGGATGGGGGGAGGATGGTTTCCTACCGACTTTTGCGTCTGGGGCCCTGGATATTGCGTGCCAAAACAGGAGAACGGAGAAAAGTGCTGGAAGAATGAAAATTGCGAGTCGGAAAACTGCGCTAACGAAAAATGTGCACCCCAGCCTGGAACTGGGGCCGGGGGTGTGTACTGCAATCAGGATGACCAATGCGAAAGCGGCATTTGCCTCCAGGGCAAGTGCTACCCACGAGAGAAGAACGGAGCACCGTGTTCCAGCGACAGAGAGTGCCTGTCGGGATACTGCGCTGACGGAGAGAGATGTGCACCCAAAAATGGAACTGGGCAAGCGGGTGAGTATTGCCATCACGATGACCATTGTCAAAGCGGTTTTTGCGTTTGCCCCACTGGTTATGACGGCAAGTTCTGTGCAAACTGGCGGACTCTGAAACCCAATCAATATGGCTCGTGTTGGCAACTAGCTGATAACGGGGACCCCTGCCGCAAGGACTCAGAATGTGAGTCGGGACACTGTGCTGACGCATGGCCTTGGCAGTACGGCAGGTGCGCACCAGAAGATGGAAAGGGGGGGAGGGGTGCGTACTGCCATCACGACAACCATTGTCAAAGCGGCCGATGCGATTGCGAGCATGGCTGGTTTGGATTTTGTAAGAATTGGGAGGGAGGTAATACTGGGACCTGCAAATGATGATTCCCCGCTCCCGCTGTAAGGAGAGATCAATGACTGCACGAACTGTCAACAAACAATCGAAGCGCCGCCTTTTCGCTCAAAGTGGATTTGTAATCCGCGTCCTGCTGCTAATCGCTGCGTTGAGCCTGGCCTTGCTCAGTAGCGCCTGTGATCCAGAGGAGGACATACCGGGATTGGCCCAGGCCCCCAAGGCTGCCCTGCCGCCGCCCCCGGCAGCGCCTCAAGATGCCGGGCCCCAGGCCTGGCTCGAGTACCCACTGGAGGGGCAAACGATGTCCCTGGAGGAGCCGGTGCCTTTTGTCGTCTATGCCTCCGACGCCCAGGGTGTGGCCCAGGTCGAGCTGCGGGTCAACGGCGAGCCACTGCCGGCGGCCCAGGTCGAGGGCCTGAGCCCCGATGGCAGCAGCCGCCTGGTGCGCCTGGATCAGGACTGGCAACCGGCGGCGGAGGGGGAGTACATCGTCGAGGCGCGGGGGCGCAACACCGCTGGTGGCTACGGCGAGCCCGCCTACGTCAAGTTCTGCGTCGGCTCTTGCCAGCCTGTGACCGTCACGCCTTCCCCCGCTCCGCAACAGGTCATCACGCCCGCCCCTGCTGCTCAGTACGACCTGTACGTCAGGCGGATGGATTTCATGCAAACCAACCCCATGGTGGGAGAGACGATCGAACTTTTCGTCATGGTCGCCACCGACACCTATCCCAGCCAGGCTCCCTTTTTCCCGGCTTCGCACTTTCGTTGGCGACAAGGGCCCGGCTTTGCCTGGCAGGAGGAATCCTGTCCGGACGATACCCATTACGCCTCGTGTGCAAAAACGGTCACCTTTTCCTACACCCAGGCCGGCAGTTACTACGTCGAAGTCGAGGCGGATAGCCTTGGAGAGGTCGCCGAGGCGGACGAAACCAACAATGTCAGTGGCTGGACCATAACCGTCGGCACAGCTCACACACCGACGCCCACTCCGACTGGCGCTCAGCCGCCGACGCCGACCTATACTGCCACGCCGTACCGGCCGACCGCTACTCCCACGCCCACACCCCCGCCCCCGTCAGAAGTGGTGATCAATTTCTGGTCGGACGCGCCTTACGTCAACGCTGGACAGTGCACCACGCTGCACTGGGATGTGAAAGAGGTGCGGGAAGTCTACCTGAACGGCGGCCCGGTGGCTGGACAGGGCGACCAGCAAGTCTGCCTCTGCGAGGCCGCAACCTATACCCTGCACGTGGTCAAGCTGGACGGCTCGACCGAGGACCGCCAGGTGTTCATAGACGTCTACGGTAGTTGCGAGACGCCCGAACCGCCGCCTCCCCAGGACACGACCGGGCCGGACATCAGTTGGGTAGGCCTTGCGTGGGAGGACTGCCAGTTCTATGGCCAGGCCACAATCAACGACGGATCCGGCGTGAGCTGGGCGCAGTTCCGTTACAGTATCAACGGAGAGGGACCGTATAGCGTGTGGATGCAGGACATCGGTGGTGGTCTCTGGCAGACAGAAGTTCCCATCTCGGCGGATACGGGGATGGGCACGCCAGCAGGGACAATACAATACCATGCAGTGGCCAGCGATGGCCTCGGTAATGAGAGCACGTCCTATAGCGGCAGCGAGGACTTTATGTGTGGGGGATACGAACTTTAGGATTCAAGCCAAGGTGCGACGCACATCAAGCGCGTCGCACCTGACCCTATACCTTGCACACGACGGCGTAAATCCGTCGCCAGTTGTGTGCTCGCCAGGGATCGCCAGATCCCGGCCTTATACGGCAAAATCGGCGCTTCAGACGGGGATCTGGCCATCCCCTTTGAGCCAATAACCGGCGATCTATTTATACCGCGCTCTACTAGCGGGGAAGCTGAGTAGATCATAAAACTAGGAAATAACAAGGAGGGTTCAATGACTCGTAAAACAGGTTCGATCATCACCATTGTCCTTGCCGTGCTGACTCTGTGTCCCTCGTTCTTTTGCTGCGTCTTTGGCGCAACAACGCTGGCCGGCCGCGGCACCTATGAGCTAGGCGCTGAAAGCGGTGCGCTTCCACCTACGGTGGGTCTTCCGCTCATCCTTCTGGCCCTGTTGGCCTGGCTCGTCCCTCTAGCGTCCTGGTTCTTCCTGGTACGAGGCAAAACCGACTGATGGTGTTGAGGAACCTCGTATCTCAACTGAAAGGAAACACATAAGGAGAACAAGTTGGACAACCCCAGGTTAAGAGCAGCCTTGTTCTTTCCGCGTCGCATGGTATGGCTCGTTCTGACGTTCCTGGTCATGACGGCCGTCATTTTCGCCTTCGCGCGGTCAGGGCTCAGCGACCCCGCCCGGATGCTCGGCCCGGGTGTATCCCCGGAGCAGGCAGAGAACCTGAGGCAGCAACTGGGCCTGGATCGGCCGGTATGGAAACAATATGTCCGCTACCTGGGAGGGACGTTGCAGGGCAAGTTCGGCCTCTCCATGCGCACCGGACAACCTGTTAAAGAGGAGATTGGTCACCGCCTGCCCTCGACCTTGCGCCTCCTGGGACTGGCTACCCTGGTGGGCATGGCCCTGTCCGTGCTCATCATCCTCGTGGGGGTTCTGGTGCTTTGGCTGCGCGACAAAGTGCCCATCCTGGGCGCGGTCCTCCAGCGCCTGGGGCAGATGGGAGTGAGCCTGGGGCTAGCCATGCCCGCCTTTATCCTGGGGCTGTTTCTGCTGTATCTTTTCGCCCTAAAGCTGCGCTGGCTGCCCGTTGGCGGATGGGCCGCCCTGGGCTCCGAACGCGCCTTTAGTCTGCAGCACGCCCTCTTGCCCGTGCTGACCCTGACCATCCTCCCGACCTGCCTGGTGGCCCGCTCTGTGCTGGGGGAGATCGTCCACTACCGGACCGCCGCTGTAGACAATCGCAGCACCTTGTTGCTCCACGCCGTCCTGAGCTTTTTCAGGTGTGGCCTGATCCAGGCCGTCGGTATGCTGGGTGGGACGTTGGTCGTGGAATTGATCTTTAATTTGCCGGGGGTAGGCCGCCTCTTCGCAGAATCCATCTTTGCACGAGACTATCCGCTGGGACTGGGCCTGGTTAGTTCCTTCCTTACCAGGGCTCTGGTCCTCAGAGCCCTGGCCGACCTGGCGCAGGGCCTTGACGGTTTTGTCCTGCTCAAGCTCGAGGCCGTTGAACCAGAAGAGGCCGCAGCGACGCCCGTTGAGACACCGCCCTACGCCAGAGTCCTGAGCCTTGTCTGGATCGCCTTCTGTCTACTCCTGGTCATCGTTCCCTTCCTTCAAGGGGTAGGAGGGTTCCTGACAGGCAGGGACGCGATCTTGGAGCAAAGCCTGGCAGACCGTAACCTGCCACCGGGGAGCGAGTCGGAAGAGGGCTTGACCTACGCCTGGGGGACCGACCACCTGGGACGGGACATACGCAGCCGCGCCCGCTATGCCCTGGGGCGCAACCTCCGCTCTTCCCTGCTGATGGCCCTGGCCGTGCTGATCCCGGCCCTGCTGGGCGGTCTGCTGGCGGGCTACCTGGCCACAAGGGCGACAATATGGGCCGATCTGCTGGATGACCTGGGGATGTTCCCTGTCGAGGTGCTGACCTCCCTGCCGGGCTTGATCTTGCTGGCCTTCATCCTGTCCATCACAGGGCCGGGCCTGAAGAAGCTACTGATCTGGCTGCGTCTGGCCTTCATCCTGCCCCGAGGCGTGCGCATGGTGCGAAACTTGTGGGTAGCCGCTTCGCCGGAGAGAGCCCCCTGGCTGCGTCTGGTGGGTATCGCCCTCGGTGTCCTTGTTCTCAGCACGGGCTTGGCGGTGGTCACCCAGCCGGTGTTCGGTTTCCTGGGACTGGGAGTCCAGCCACCCCAACCGGATTTGGGGGCCATGCTGAGCGAAGGGTCAAAATACATGAGGACAGCACCTTACGCTGTCCTGCGCCCTGGCCAGACTTTGTTCTTTGCTGCCTTTGGCTGGTTCCTGCTGGCCGATACCCTCCTCAGCAAATTCGGCATCTGCAAGCGGGAAGCGTGGCTGGAGTTGAATCGCTAGGATAGGTGGAAAAGTGGAACTGCTTGTCGTGGCACCCTTTTGCTGCCTGGGCGCGTTTGTTTTGTTGGGCTTCGGTCTGGTGATCCTGATGATCTCGCGGCAGAGCCAACCCTACGACGCCCATGAAAAAGCCAAGGCTGAAGCTGCCGCTGAGACCTATCTATCACAGACCGTACCGACTCTGTTGCCCTGGACTCCATCCGCGCTGGCCGATTTGTCTTGCCAATGGCAGGGCACCCGGGGCGGCTTTATGATCGGACAATATCAGGGGGTAGTTAAAAGCCTGAGCAACCCGGATGGCCCTGGCCTGCTGGCCTACTATCTGAGTCTGAAGGGCAGACGGGGGTTTCTGCGGCTGTGCACGTCGGAGCCCTTCGACCCTTCGACTTTGCGCTTCGACTTCCCTCAGGACAAGCTCAGGGCAGGCTCTGCTCAGGACAGGCGCGAGCTGCGGCTGGATATCGCAGCGAATGAAGCGCGCGTCACCATCGGTGGACAAGCCCTGGGGAGCATCCGCCTGCCCGAGGGGACCATCTTTGATGGTCAGGGACAGCCCATCGGTCATTATCAGCGCTACCGGGGCTTGCGGTGGCAGGTCGGCAGTGCCCCCACGTCGTCGAAATATGGTCCCGTGGAACTCTACGGCCGGACGGTGGCCGAGGTCAACGATGGCCTGGTTCGTAGTGGGGGGCTCTTGACTGGCAATGCAGCCAGCCGACCGCTAATACGCAACCCTTCGACAACCCTTCGACAGAGCTCAGGACAAGGCTCAGGGCAGGGCTTGGTGCCCGACCTGACCCCGGAGGAGGAGAGCTGGCTGCTGGCGCTGGTCGCCCTGGAGCTATATCATAGTGCCCTCAGACACCGCAACCGGCCACATAGTTTCTGATAGACAGGAGGACGCACCATGAACCCTGAACCTGCTGCGAGCTGATAATTGGACTCTGGACAAACGACCATCATCAGTGTATAATAGCCAGCAGAATCACATCAGCCAGATGAACAAGCCTGAAAGGAGGCATAGAGACTGATGAAAACGAGAACCCGTATCGTACTTTCTTTCCTGACCCTGGTGGGGTTGCTGCTGGGAGCCTGCGGGCCCGTCCCCCCCACCAGCGCACCAGAACCGACAGCTACCCCGATCCCTGTCTCTGCCCCGACCGAGCCCCCTACCGCTTTGCTCACTCCTGCAGCCCTGGTCAGCGCCAAACCGGTCTTTGCTCCCTTTGAGGAGCCGGTCGTCGAGGCCGTGCCCGCCATCTACCATGAGCCCATCGCACCTGACCTGAGCAACGTGCTGGTTTCCTTTGCCTTGTCCGAGGCCCAGCAGGAGCGGCTGGCGCGGGATGGTTTCGTCGTCAGCCCGGGTGTCGAAAAGGAGTTTTTCACCGTTTACGAGAAGGCCCGCTACGCCAACGTGCCCATCTTTGTCACCAGCGACTCGCTGCTGCACGTCTATCACCTGCTGTTCGACAAGGTACTGCGCACGGCCGAGGTTCAGTACTTTATCCCCCTGCTGCGCGACCTGAACCAGGCCCTGCTGGCCCAAACCGACAGTCAGTACCAGACTCTGCAGGGCACCGGATGGGAGGATGACGCCCGTCGCACCGTGGCCTTTGTCGGCGTCGCCAGTAAGCTGTTGGACCCCGATGTCCAGGTGCCTGACTATGCGGCCGACCTGGTGGAGGCCGAACTGGCTTTGATCGAGGAGGCGGCTGGCATCCTGCCGTCGCCGCTCTTCCCCGGCCTGGAGTATGGCGAAGACTACACCCAGTACATCCCTCGGGGCCACTACACCAAGAGCGACGAATTGAAAGTCTATTTCAAGAGCATGATGTGGTACGGGCGGATGACTTTCCGCCTCAAGACTGACAAACCGGAGGTGGGCCGGGCCGAGACCCGCTCCGCCCTTCTCCTGGTCCACGCCTTGCGCACCGCCGAGGTGGCCAACCGGCCAGCCCTGGAGGCCTGGGCCGACCTGTACAACCCCACCGTCTTCTTCGTCGGCCGCAGCGACGACCTGACGGTGCTCCAGTACATCGAGGTGATAGACGCCATCTACGGCGAGGGCGTCACCGTCGCTGCCCTGGCCGACGACACGCTGCTGGACACGTTTATCGAGGCAGCAAACAAGCTGCCGCCGCCCCGCATCCTGGGCATGGTCATCATGGACACCGACGAGATCGAGGAGACGACCAAGGGGCTGCGTTTCATGGGTCAGCGCTTTGTGCCCGACGCCTACATCTTCCGTCAACTGATCTACCGCAACGTCGGCACCCCTAACGACCGGCGTGGCCTGCCCAAGGGGCTGGACATTCTGGCCGCCATGGGCTCCGAGCGGGCTTACCAAATCCTGGACGAACTAGGCGAGACTGCCTACGAGAACTATCCGCAGCAGATGGCCAAGGTCCAGGAGTGGGTCTCTGACCTCAGCGTCGAGGAGTGGACTGAGACACTGTACAACTCGTGGCTCTACTGTTTCCATCCATTATTGGAGGTGCCGGGCGAGGGCTACCCGGCCTTTATGCAATCGCCAGCCTGGGTGGACAAGCAACTCCACACGGTGCTGGGCAGTTGGGCTGAGTTGAAGCATGATACCATCCTTTACGCCAAGCAGGTCTACGCCGAACTGGGCGCTGGACCGATGCCGCCCGAGCCGGTGCCGCCCAAGGGATACGTCGAGCCAGTGCCCTACTTCTATGCCCGGCTGGCGGCGCTGACAGCCATGACCCGGCAGGGACTGGGCGACCGGGGCCTGCTGGTGGAACAGGACGACTACAGCTTGCAGCGGCTGGAGGAGCTGGCCCGGGCTTTCCAGACGATGGCCGAAAAAGAGCTGCGGGGCGAGCCGCTGACAGAGGAAGAATATTCCATCATCCGCTTCTACGGCGGCGATTTGGAGCACCTGACCATGGCCGCCGCCGACACGCCCGAAGGCGAGCCGGGTGGTCAAGCCTACATGGAGGAAGAACCGCAGGCAGCGGTCATCGCCGACGTGGCTACGGACCCCTGGCCCACTCCAATCGTGCTGGAGGAGGCGGTGGGTCGTGTCAACGAGATCCACGTCGTGGTGCCAGTGGTCGGGGAGGACGGGACGACTTACCTGCAGGTAGCCAAGGGCGGCGTCTTCTCCTACTACGAGTTCCCCTGGCCGGCCGAGGACCGGTTGACCGACGAGAAATGGCGGCAGATGTTGGATGAAGGGCAAGCTCCGCCCCCACCGGAGTGGATCAGCAGCTTCTTCACCACCGAGGGGGAAGACAGCGAGCTGTCAGAGGCGATCTTTCGCTTTCAGAAATCGCTGAGCGGGGCAGTCTGGCTTCTAGAGGCCAACTACCTGTCGGCCAGAGGCGCAGCACTGGAGCAACTGAGCGCCGAGATCGAGGCTCTGCGCGCTGAAAAGCGATATGAGGGCCGGCAACTGATGAGTTCCGACTTTCGTTCCTTCGACCGCCAGGCCGAGGACCAGGCCGTGGTCACGGTGCGGGAGACGTGGCAGGACCAGTTGTATGAGTTCAGCCAGTACCCCGGCCAGGAAGGCGGTGAACCCCTGGCCCAGCGCGGCCCCTACGCCCTGGAGGTGACCTACACGCTGGAACGGGACGAGTCCGGCTGGCTGGTGACCCGTGTCGTCTATGCCAACGAGCCGCCTGCCTGGTAAGGGCAAGATGGAGAGGAGAGATAGAGAGGAGAGAAGGAGTCCCGCTATCTCCCATCTCTATCTCTCATCAGTATTTCTGATGCTCTCTGTGTTCTTGGCGGTCATAATTTGGACCCTGCGCACAGGACTGCCTCCTCGTCGCCTGGGCTTTGCCTGTGACAGCCACACGTGCCGTCCGGTCAACGTGCCCCAGACTCTCAGGACCGGGTCGTTCCGCACCGGCGCGATAGACCTGACCGGCGACGGTGTTGCCGAGCAGGTGCAATTGGAAGAGCAGCAAGTCATCGTCTACTCTGACGGCGTTGAAACGTGGCGGGGCCTGCCGGAGTGGCGAGTGGTGGACCTGGCTCTGGGTGACCCCAACGACGACGGCCGAAGCGAGCTGCTGTTGGCGCTCTGGAAGCCAGACGCGGCGAGTGTGCCTTGCGACTCGACTGAGGCTTCGACTCTGAGCTCAGCCGAAGCGCTCGTCGAAGTCAGTCATCCTTTCATCATCGGCTACCGTGAGGGAGCGTATCGTATCCTGTGGGGTGGCTCAGCCGTGGCTGACCCGATCCGCGAGGTGGAACTGGGCGATGTGGACGGCGACGGCGTACAGGAACTGATTGTGCTGGAGGAGCGAGGCGACGACTGCGCGGTGACCGTCTGGCGCTGGCACGGCTGGGGATTCAGCCTGATGTGGCGCAGCCCCCTAGGCCGCTATCGAGACCTGACGCTGATCGCCGACGGAGCCGGCCACCCCCCAATCATCAGCTTTGCTGTGAAGTCATGAGAAGGTAATAAAGGTAATAACATGAAGAATTTACAGCTGCTGGTTCTGTTACTCTGCATTGTCCTGTTGTTTGGCGGGGCGCTGGCCTGTGACCTGGGCGGAGCTAAACAGCCAACGCCTGTGAGCGTGGTCACTGTGGCCCCCCAGGCGGTCGAGGTTACCCCCACCCCCAGCCTCGTGACCCTGTCAGATGGCAGCCAAATCCCCCTGCCCGGCGACGCCGAGATGGTGCCGGTGGGCGAGGGGTTTTACATTGGCTTCACCACGGGCCTGATCGAACCGCAACTGTTTGACTTTTACGCTGCCTGGCTGAGCCAGCGCGGCTGGGTGCTGGTGGCCCCCACTGAAGCAGTGGTCAGCCAACCTCACCAGCGCTGGCGCAAGGGCGAACTGGAGCTGCTCATCGAGCTGCAAGCGCCGGATGAGCGGGGGCGGACCGTGGCCTGGCTTCAAGTCACATCCCCGGCAGCCCCTTCGCCGACGATGGTTCCCGGCCCGACGTCTGCTCCCAGCACGGCCCTGTCCGCGCCAGAGGGCCCCTGGACGAACTATACCAGCGGCAACGAGGTCCTGGCGCTGGCTGCTGGCGAGGGGTACGTCTGGGCCGGGACGAGAGGCGGAGCCGTGCGCTGGAACACGGCCGACGGGAGCTACACCAAGTACACCCGCGACGACGGCCTGGCCGACAACGAGGTCAGCGCCGTGGCCGTGAACCAGGCCGGGGTAGCCTGGTTCATGACCCCCGCCGGGGTGAGCCGCTACGACGGGACTCAGTGGGTCGCTTACTCCAGCCTGGAAGAGGCCATCGAGGCCGATTATGCTGCCATTTTGTCCACAATCAGCGGGCAGGGCCTCTGGGTCGTCCAACCGCCGGACAAAGTCTGGCTGGCCAGCGGCCCGGTCAAGGTCTACGACGGCCAGCGCTGGACTACCTACGCTGCCGCCCACGGCTTGCCCGGAGATGATCATCGGGTCACCACCGTGGGCCCCGATGGGCGGGTCTGGATCGGCACCTGGTCTTACGGCTTGAGCTTCTTCGACGGGCAGACCTGGACGACGCACGATTATAGCAACACGGGTTACCAGGGGCCGACGTCCCTCGTCGGTCTGGCCGGCAACGCCATCTCCGCCGTGGCTGTGGATGCGGCGGGCACCGTCTGGGTCGGCGCCCAGATGGACAGGATGGCCCAGTTTGGCGGGTTAAGCCGCTTTGATGGGCAGGAATGGGTCATCTACCCGGACCTGCTGTCTGTTGGAACGGGGCCAGTTCAGCACCCGGCCATCCACGCCATCGTCCCCGATGATGTTGGGGGCGTGTGGCTGGACACGAAGCACGGTCTGAGCCACTTCGATGGCGCGAACTGGTCGCACTTTGCCGAGGAGCAGGGCCTGCCCAGCCACGAGGTGAACGCCCTGGTCATGGATGCGGCGGGCCAACTCTGGGCCGGCACAGAGAGGGGGCTGGCTCGCTTCAATGGTGTCAGTTGGCAGGCCTTCCTCACCAACGATGGCCCGGCCGCCAACGAGGTGAGGGCCGTCGCCGTTGACAAGGTGGGCCGAGTCTGGTTCGGCACCCGAAAGGGCTTGAGTGTCTTTGACAGCACCGGGCCTGCCCTGAGTGAAGCCGAAAGGTGGCGTACCTACACCCAGGCGGACGGCCTGGCGGCCGACGCTATCAGCGCCCTGGCGGTGGACGACGCGGGCCGCGTCTGGGCTGGCACCTCCTGGTGGGCGATGGCTCACTACCCTGAGCCATCCGGGGCGGGGGTTAGTGTCTTTGATGGCACAGGGCCTGCCCTGAGCGAAGTCGAAGGGTGGCGTACCTACACCCAGGCCGATGGCCTGGCGAGTGATCTCATCACGGCCATCGCCGTGGACAAAGCAGGCCGCGTCTGGGTAGGCAGCGAGGAGACTGGGCTCGCCGGCGGACCAGGGGTCAGTGTCTTTGATGGGACAGGGCCTGCCCTGAGCGGAGCCGAAGGGTGGCGCATCTACACCACCGCCGACGGCCTGGCCTACGACTCGACCAGCGCCATTGCCGTGGATGCAGCGGGCAACGTCTGGCTCGGAGCGCACTCGCTCTTCTACGGCGGAGGGGAGGGCGTCAGCGTCTTTGACGGCACCAGCTTTCGGCGCTATGCCGTCGGGGATGGCCTGGCCAGCAACGAGGTCACCGCCGTCGCCACCGATGGTGCGGGCAACGTCTGGGTTGGCACCAAGGAGAACGGAATCAGCCGCTACGACGGGCAGACCTGGACCACTCGCACGGCTGCGGATGGCCTGGCCAGCAACAAGGTCACCGCCATCGCCGCCGATGGTGCGGGCAACGTCTGGGTTGGCACCAAGGACAGCGGCGTAAGCGTCTTCGATGGGGCAGGGCCTGTCCTGAGCGGAGTCGAAGGATGGCGCACCTACACCACCAAGGACGGCCTGGTGGACAATCGCATCAAGGCCATCGCCGTGGACGCGGAGGGCTCCCTGTGGTTGGGGACCCAGGGTGGCGTCAGCCATCTCCGCCCTTCCCTGCTTCCCCTCGTGCCAGCGCCAACAGATACGCCCCAGCCGATCGCTCTACCGACTGCTACTCCGCTGCCGCCGCCGACGGCAACTCCACTGCCACCTGCAGCATCGCCGACTGTGTGGATACCGCCCCAACCCACACCAGCAGGGGAGTTCCCTGTCACCGGGCGTTACGCCGAGGTGTGGGCCCGGCTGGGGGGCGCAGAGGGCCGCCTGGGCCAGCCCCTGGACCCGGTTGTGGAAGGTTTCTACGCCCTACAGCACTTTGAGCACGGCTTGCTGCATTGGGGACGGCCGGATCGGATGGGGGATCCGGAGCCTGAGGTCCACATCATCCTCTACGGGCCAGGAGACAACCGGCTGGCTGGCCAGGAGTGGTATCGCTATATTGACTACTGGCGGGAAGGAGACGAGGAATACCCCTGTCCACAGGCCAGCCCTCCTCTGGGCCCCAAGCGCGGCTTTGGCAAGGTGTGGTGTGAGTGCGAAGACTGCCGCGATCACCTGGGCGCGCCCGTAGAGGGGGAGTGGGGCGAGCAGGGAGGCTACCAGGACTTCCAGGGCGGCGTTATGCTCTGGGTGCCCAGAGAGGGCGGCCTCTACGTCCTCCTCAACCAGGGGGACTGGCGCTTTGAGCCGGTGGAGTGACCCACAAACCTGTCCTCCCCCGTTTGCTTGTCTAAACAGCGGCTTTGTGGTATCATTCTGCAGACCAGGTGAATAACAAGTCTTGGAGGAATAATGCTTGACTTTTTCAGTGGCCTTGCCTTGGTGCTTTTGACACTGGTAGGTTACTCCACTGGTGCCGTCATCGGGGGCAGAGATAAATCGGTGGCCCCCAAGCTGTTAGATCTGGGAGTAGTGGTCGTGCTGGTGATAGCTGCGCTGGCCTCGCGCGCGGTTTTGAACAGATGGGTGGCTATCGGAGTGTGGCTGGTCATTGGAGGGCTGGTGTCCTTGGTGCTAAGCAGGGTACGTCGTGGCAAGTTACCAGCCAGGACAGAAGAAAGAGTTCCCGCTCGAGAAGGAAATTCCCTTGCGCGCCTCTGGGAGGGTTGGAAAAGTCTGTCGGCCGATATGGGGAATTACCAGAGCCGTATCCTTCTGGCATTCTTCTACTTTGTGGTCATCACGCCCTTCGGCTTGCTGGTACGATTGCTGAGCGATCCTTTATGTACAAAGTACTCAGCAAGTAAGTCCTTTTGGGTTAGCCGCTCCGAAATGAGCACTGAGCTTGATGAGGCCAGGAGGCAATTCTAGATGTACATCCTGGGAGTTTCTTTCTTTTACCACGACGCGGCTGCGGCCTTGATCGAGGATGGCGTGCTGGTCGCCGCTGCCGAAGAGGAACGCTTCACTCGCAAGAAGCATGACTTTGGGTTCCCACAGTCGGCCATTGACTTCTGCTTGAAGAAAGCCGGTATCACCGGTCAGGACCTGGACTATGTCGTCTTCTACGAGAAGCCACTGGTCAAGTTCGAGCGCATCTTGATGACCTCGCTGGGCACTTTTCCCCGCTCGTGGGAGACGTTTGGAGAGGCGATGATTGCCTGGCTCGATCAGAAACTGTGGATCAAGAACCTGCTGGTAGATCAAGTTGGCACCCCGGTAGAGAAAGTGCTCTTTGTGGACCACCACCTGTCGCACGCAGCCAGCGCGCTCTTCTGCTCACCCTACGAGGAAGCAGCGATTCTGACCGTTGACGGAGTGGGGGAATGGACGACGGCGACCATGGGGCACGGTAAGGCAACCTGGGATGGGCAAGGGGAGAACACCATCACCCTCTTCCACGAACAGCGTTTTCCACACTCGCTGGGATTGCTCTACTCTGCCTTCACCGCCTTCCTGGGTTTCAAGGTCAACAACGGTGAATACAAAGTGATGGGCATGGCACCCTACGGTCAGCCCCGTTACGTGGACAAGATCCACAAGCTGTTCCAGGTCCGGGACGACGGTTCCTTTTGGGTGAACATGGACTACTTCTGCTATCACTACTCTCCTAGCCAGACGTTCAACCACCGGTTTGTGGACCTCTTCGGAGAACCGAGGGTGCGCGATTCGGAATTCTTCACAACTACCACGGGCCCTACACTGAACCCCAACGACCCGCTGGTGAAGAAGAATCAGCACTATGCTGATGTGGCGGCCAGCATCCAGCGCGTGACCGAGGAGACGCTGCTCAGGATGGCGAACTGTGCGTACAAAGAAACCGGACTGAGCAGGCTCTGTATGGCCGGCGGGGTGGCCTTGAACAGCGTGGCCAATGGTCGTATCCTGAGAGAGACGCCCTTTGAAGATATCTTTATACAGCCAGCGGCCGGCGACTCCGGCGGGGCAGTGGGAGCAGCCTTGTATGCCTATCACGTTCTGCTCGGCAAACCGCGCCGATTCGTGTTGGAGCATGCCTATTGGGGCGAAGAATACGGCCAAGCCGAGGTGAAAGCCTTTCTTGAGCACAACGGCATCGCCTACGAGTACATTGACGACGACGAGAAGCTGATGGACAGGCTGGTTGACGACCTGATCCAGCAGAAAGTAGTAGGCTGGTTTCAGGGGCGATTCGAGTGGGGGCCTCGCGCCCTGGGCAACAGGAGCATCCTGGCCGACCCCCGCCGCCAAGAGATGAAAGACCTCGTCAACTCCAAGATCAAATTCAGGGAACCTTTCAGGCCTTTTGCCCCCGTCGTGCTGGAGGAGCGGGCAGAGAACTTTTTCGAAGGGTTGGTGGAACCACAGCGGCACTATCCGGCACGGTACATGTTGTTGGTGCTGCCGTGGAAAGGCGAGGCAGGGAGCTTGATCCCGGCTGTCAACCACTTGGGGACAGGGCGATTGCAGACTGTGCGACGGGACCTGAATACGCGTTACTATCGGATCGTTGAGAAATTTGGGGAGGCGACGGGGGTGCCGGTGCTGCTGAACACTTCCTTCAACCTGAGGGGAGAGCCTATCGTGAACAGCCCGGCCGACGCCTTCAACACCTTCAGCAACAGCGGGATTGACGTACTGGTACTGGATCATTTCGTGGTGAGGAAACCATGATTGAATCCTACCAATTCGGGCGCATCGTTATCGAGGGCAAAACGTACACCAGGGACGTGATTATCTACCCCGACCAGGTGGAGGACAACTGGTGGCGAGAAGAGGGACATTCCCTGAGCCCTGTTGACTTGTGGGCGGTGGTTCAGGCCAAGCCCGAGGTGCTGGTGGTCGGCACGGGCCACTCTGGTTTGATGCGGGTCCCGCCTGAAACGGAAAAGTACCTGCGCGAGCAGGGCATCAGGCTCATCGCCGAGCGCACAAGCGATGCTGTCCGTATCTACAACCAGCTTTGCCAGTCAACCAGCGTGGTGGCTGCCCTGCATCTGACGTGCTAGACAGTCAGAAATCTACATGCAATCTTCATGCTTTATTTAGAGCATTTATGATATAATAGATGTGGTTATACACTGCGGAGGGGCGCGCCTCGAATTTTCACCCTACCCTCCAGTAGCCGCCGTGATGGACACGGCGGCTACTATATCTTTTCGACTGCTATGATTATACAAATCAAAAAGTTCTTCTGGCAACTGTATGGCAACAGCCAATTGCTCTGTTGCCCTGAAACCTATTTCTATGACTTTCCTGAACATTGCGATGACTGCCCGTGGTTCGGAATCTGCGGCGCATCCTCAAAAAACGCGTA
>JBGVTF010000129.1:0-4470 GCA_041862415.1 Anaerolineae bacterium
GCTATTGAGCCCATCCTCAATTACGTGGGCACGCATCGCCAGGAACCCCTGGAGGCCCAGGTCTTCCGCTTCGAACTGACGGACGAGCAGAAAGAGATGTAGGGCAAGATGCCATTTTGCTCCACAACCCACAGTTCGGTGCCATACCTGATTCACCACCCTGGCTTGAAATTTTGAGCGTTTTATGGTAGAGTTAAGTAGATACAGGTTGACAGGAGGAATACGTAGCACACAACCCGCCCAAACTCCTGACAGAGGTCTGTTAACTGAAAAAGGAACTTAGATGGGTGAGAAAGTACTCCTGGTAGACGATAGCCCAGATGTAACCCGGGTCTGTGCTCAGATCTTGAGCGACGAAGGATTCGAAGTGGATGTAGCCTATCAGGGTCGCCAGGCGCTCAGCATGTTGAAAAAAGAGGGCGACTACGATGTCCTCGTCGTGGATTTCGCCCTGCCTGATATCAGTGGATTGGACTTGTTACACTCTCTGGAGCAGGACATACCTGCCATCCTCATCAGCGGCTATTTGAGCGAGAGCGAGATGGAGACTATCTCGCGGCTGGAAGGTCTCGCTTTCTTGAGAAAGCCTTTTCCCATCACCGCCCTGGCTGTGGCGGTGAAGCGAGTTCTGCGAGAGAAAAAGTCTCGCTGAAGAAGCACTCCATCAAAGAAAGCCGCCCCCTTGTTGGGGCGGCTTTTCATTTTCATTAATGGCGGCGGAAGTCACTGCCCCCCAGGCCCGTTCATCCTCAAGCCAGGCCCTCTTCCGCTTTATAGAGGGCGATCTGCTCCCGGATGGTGTCGCGCTCACTGATGGCCTTTTGGACTGGACTGGCCAGCTTTTCCTCCCAACTGCCCACCAACTCGGCCAATTTCGCCAGGAAAGCTTCCAGGGGATCCAGGAGTCGGGTCACGATGGGGTCTATCAAACCAGCCTTGAGGCCCTTGCCCTCCTCTTCGGAGAACCAGTCACGGCGCAAGGGTTCCAGCAGTTTGGTGTTGATGCCCTCTACGGCTTCGGGGATGCTGGTTATGATGTCATCAATGCGGTCGAGGGTGACCCTGACCCTGTCACCGTAGCCGAAGGGCAGCAAATCCAGCACAAAGTCGAAAAAGCTCCCCAGGGCCTTGGTGATGGGCTGGGCCTTTTCCAGCACCCCTTCGATGGCATCTTCCAGGGCCTGCAACTTGTCGGCGAAGGCTGAGACCACCCCTTCCGTCCACCCGATGCCGGCCCGAATGGTTGGGAAGGCTCCCTCAAAGTCCAGAAGAAGTCCTTCGACGGTGTCCAGGCTGGCTTTGATGGCCAGGCTCCCCGTCTCCGCGCCCGCGAGCAGCAAGCCCACTGCCGCCACGCCGGTGCTCACGATGGCGTCTAGCCCAATCTTCTCCAGGTTCTCGTAAAGGGCCAGCAGCCCCTTCAGCTTGAGGGCTTGCGCGGCTGCTTCCAACTCGGCCGCCGCGCGCCCCGCTGTTGTGCCCGTCTCCCAGGCCACCAGGCTCCCGCCAGCGCCTACAGCCAGGCCGGCCACTCCCCCGATCAAAGTCCCCTGGAGAAAGCGCCGCCGGGTCATCCCCTCTGGGATGAGTACCTCTCTGTCAGCCTCTACCTGCTCTGTGAGCTCGTCGAGCTTTAGGAGAGTCTGATAATCGAGAGCCTGTAAACGCTGGTTGATGCGCTCGATCACTCGCCCGCGCCTGCTTGCGCTGAATTCAGTTTCCATTGTTTCTCACTCCTTGTCTCTGAGCATAGCTTTGATGAGTTTCACCAGACGCTCCTCGTCAGTGCGCCCTGGAATCAACGTTTCGACCATGAACAGGAGATCTTTGTGGGACAATGCTAGGAGTGTATCGGCCATGTGTGGACTTTCACTTGTTCTGCCAGCCTTTACCGTTCATCATCAGGAAGTTGACGCTTGCTCCTGGGACGCCGTTGCATGCTCGCGGAGCAAGCGATAAAGTTCGTCCAAGGCCGGGGGAGCGACGTAGAACACCTGTATGTCTGACGGAAACTGAACGGCGTGATCTTCGCCGATGATCAGGACTGCGGCTTCCTCATCCTTCAGGGTCTCGTCAATCCGTTTGGCCATGAGCTCGTATCGCTTGCGGCTGGCCGCCTGATACAATTCCGAGACCTTTCGCAGCACCGGCCCGTTCAGCAACACGGCCAGGCAACGTCGCCAATCCATCGTTTGCTCGAACAAGGCGCTGTCCTCGAGGGCAACGAACTCTGCCCCCTGCTGGCATTTTCTCCTAAGCATCTTGTGGGCCTTCTCGTTGAGTTGCTCCACGAGCTTCAGACCCTCCTCCCCGCCCAGGGGAACGGACTCGTGGTAGACCTTGCCAATCTTACCGAATCGGGCTTCCAGACTACGGACATGGTTCCCGACCTCTGCCCAGTACGCTTCTACCTTCTCGGCGTACCCTGGGGGACCGTCTTGCAGGGCGAAGACGAAGGGCACCAGATACAGCTTCCGCCCGAAGTGCTTGGGCTGGGATTTCTCAGCCATAGTCAAGACCTCCTTGCAAGCGTGGTTTGTTAATGTATCTTCTGGAATTACGTGACAATGCCCAGACTCCCCTGGCCGGGCCATTTCCCTGTCACCGCTGCCTCCAGGCACTGCTCCAACTTCCCGAAGCGGACCTCAAGTCCTGAGTGGGTTGGCGCGTAGAAGGCCGCTTTGGCCGAGTTGGTGGCCATGCTTCGCAGGCCCAGTTCTTCGATGGGAGCCACCACCAGGCAGGTGTCAGCCACCACCCGCCCCCCTGCTGCCTCTATCGGCTCAACCAGCCCTTGCTGTTGCGCCCGATCCTTGGTCTCCCGGGCCGTGGTGATCCACAGTTTCGTCTTTACCTGTTTGCCCTCCAGCCAACGGGCCACCTCCTCGATCTCGGCCAGCGAGGCGTGAGGGCAGCCGATGCTGACCAAATCTATTTCGTCAATGGGAGAATTAAGAGCCGCATACCCCTCAGCCAAGCTCTCAACGACAACGGTTTCAGCCTCAGCAGTCACGACATCCCCGGCTCGCGCTTCCGGAGTTATTCCCTCCACGTGATAGAGGGCCACCGCCCCGCTGGCAGCCATGGCTGCTCCCAAAGCTTTCAGTATCTCCTGCCCCCCATCCGGCAATCCCTTAAAGTACGGAACTCCGTTTTGGAGCCATCGCCCTACCAGATACCCTAACGCTCCGAAATCTGCTTCCGACGTAGCCGGGCAACGCACCTCGATGATGTGCGTCGCCCAGCGGTTCTCATCCAGGTGCAGGCCATACTTGGCCGTGCGGCCGGTCACTGCTGCGGCCAGGGCGCTGGGACCACCCTCGCGGTTGGTGCGTGCCCCCAGGACCGAGTTGGCGAAACTGACGGCCGACGATTCGCTCCAGGCGATGTGCTGGCCGAAGGCTGGCAGGTTACCTGTGAGATAGGGCGTGCAGGAGCAACTGGGGACGATGCCCATGGCTTTGAAAGCTTCGATGACCGCCATCTGTTTGCGGGCGAATTCTTGGGAGATGCCTAGCTCTCGCCAGTGGGTCAGGTCCATGCCGGCCGGGTTGAGAGTGGTGGGCACGCGAACCTGCGCCCCTTGTCCCGCCCATTCCCGCAGAAATTCCAGGCCAGCGTCACCCAGGTTCTTGTAGCTGACGCCAGCTACCTGGACGCTATGCACCGGTACCAATTCCTGCGCTTCATATATCTTGCCCAGGGCAACGATGATCTCCATGGCCCTTCTTACTCCAAGACCAAGCTCTCCAGCCAGCATGGCCCTCTCTTCAGGGGTTAGGCGCATCTCTCGAACCTCGAATCTCGAATTTGGCTATGGAGCCAGCATGATTCTAGCACAAGCAGATGTTTTTGTAAAGTGGCTGCGTTGGCGAACCTTAAAAAATGTCAAAACCCCTTGACAACAGGGCAAAGGTGTGCTACCATATTATATTGAGAACTTTTATGTAGCCTAAGTTGACCCTGTGTGCAGTCTGAAGACTCACGAACTGGGTCGGAGTGGTTTCTGGGCCGGTATCGAGATGGCCTGCCCCTACAGCCAGTCTAGTCCAGATGACTGCATCGTGGCGATGCATGGTCTACATCAGTACAAGTAAAGGAAATAAGAGGTGTTTCCCAAGATGTATCCACGAACTGAAATACTGTTCCCCCATCGAAGCATGTCGGCTTTGAAGGGGTTGGGGGATGGTCAATGGCGGGAGTTGGTTGAGCGTGTCGCTGTACTGCCAGAAACTCATGAAGACAGTCTGGCTTTCTCCCTGATGATGATCAAGTTGTGCGATTGCATGAATTGTGACCTTGGTAGCTACAAGGCCTCGTTGGGCTGTTCAACCTGTGCCAGGCGAGCCATCAGTGCCCTCAAAGGTTCAGATGCAATCCTGATGCGCTATTTCGAGAGGGCAAAGGCAGAGGTCCTGGCTTATCTGGAAAGCATCGGCATGAAAAAGGAGAAAGCTGCCTGAAGCATTG
>JBGVTF010000130.1:0-2603 GCA_041862415.1 Anaerolineae bacterium
CGGGCGCTGAAGGCATTGGCCCCCTACATTGACAGTGATGGCGTCCTGCATCTGATCTCCCAGACCTTTCGCAGCCAACTTCGCAATCGTGAGGAGGTGGTGGAACGCTTTCAGACGTTGATGCGCAAAGCGATGAGGGTTCCAAAGCGGCGGCGTCCCACCCGGCCCTCGCGTGCGGCTCAGGAGGGACGTCTGGCGAGCAAGCGCCGCCGCAGCGAGACAAAGCGCCAGCGCGGCCCGGTGACAGTAGAGGATTAGCCAAATAGCGTGATCACCTGCCCCATAAGCTGCGCCGGGGGCAGGATGTGATATAATGTTGTCGTTCGTCAGCCGATCAGTCAAGACAGGCAGTGTCACAAGGGTTTTAGGAGAAATGGGGGGCTAAAATGCAGAAATGGGAATTCAAGGTCATCACCACTCCCTTGGAGCTTGAGAGAAGATATCCCAAGGAAGGCGCAGGAGAAGCTGAGTATCTCCACAGTTCCCCTGGCGAGTTGTTTGATCGCGGGTGGGAGACTGTAGGGAAGCTAGGTCGCCAGGGGTGGGAATTGGTGGGTGTGGTACCTTTGATCGCAGGTCACGAGTGGACTTCCAAGATGGGGACTGGCTCGGGCTCCTCCTACACCGAGGCCTTCTTTTTCTTTCTCAAACGCCCTCTCCAGGAGGAGAGTTGAGCCGACCACGGTTATCGTTGGGGCTGGCCTCACCGACCTCAACGCTGCAGTGGTGTTGACAACCGACTGCGTTTGATATAGAATATGGCCTGTGTTGGTTTCATCCAATTATTCGACCTAACGAGAGGAGGCGAAGATGCCTATCGAGCGCAAAGCACACCTAACTTATCCCCCCCATCTGACTGATCAGCCCCTTATCTATGAGCTCATCAAAAAGTTCGATGTGGTGGTCAACATCCTGGAAGCCAATGTAACGCCCCAGGAGGGTTGGCTTCTCGTAGCCGTGCGAGGAGAAGAACAGGCCGTCAGGGAGGGCCTGGAGTGGATGTCGGCCCAGGGAATAGAGGTAAAGGAGTGGGCCAAGGGGTGAAATCATAGATTTAGATAACTCCTGAGGTAGAGAGGTTGTGGGCAGCGTCCCCACAGCCTCTCTTTCTTTCATTGGCCTTCACTTTCTTCTGATTCTTCCCCTCGTGTTTCCTCCTCCTCTTTCTTACCGAATTCCTTCAGCTTGAGGGCCAATTCGCGTAAGTGGTTTTGGACAGCATGGTTGACTGTCCCCTCTGGATAGGTGCCGTCTTCCTGGCGCTCACCGGCTTCCACGCCAGTGAGAACGGTGATGCCTTCGTCAATGGTGCGCACCGGGTAAATGTGGAATTTGCCCTGGCGCACTGCCTCAACCACGTCTTCGCGCAGCATCAGATTCTTGACATTCTGTTCAGGGATGATGACTCCCTGCTCGCCCGTCAGCCCTTGCACTTTGCACACGTCGAAGAACCCTTCGATTTTCCTGGTCGCGCCACCGATGGCCTGAACCTCGCCCTGCTGGTTGACCGAGCCGGTGACGGCGATGCCCTGTTTGATGGGCAAGCCCGACAGGCCGGACAGAAGGGCGTAGAGCTCGGTGGATGAGGCGCTGTCACCCTCGACGCCTGAGTAGGATTGTTCGAAGCAGATGCTGGCCGAGAGGCTGAGAGGGACCTCTTGAGCGTACTTGCCGCCCAGGTAGCCCGACAGGATCAATACGCCTTTGTCGTGGATGTTCCCCGAGAGCTTGGCCTCGCGCTCAATGTTGATCACGCCTTTCTGACCCAGGAAGGTCCTGGCCGTGATGCGCGAGGGCTTACCGAAAGTGTAGTCGCCCAGAAAGAGGATGGAGAGGCCATTCACCTGGCCCATCACTTCACCATCGGTGTCAACCATGATGGTGCCCTCTTCGATCTGCTCGCGAATACGCTCCTCAATCTGATTCGAGCGGTAGACCCTCTCCCCGATGGCCTTCTGCACATCGGCGGCCGTCACCAGATCGTGACCCTCGCGACCGGCCCAATAGCTGGCCTCGCGCACAATATCGGCCACGTGGGCGAAACGGGTGGTCAACTTCTCCTGATCTTCCACCAGCCTGGAGGAGTACTCGATCACTTTGGCCACGGCTTCATTGTCAAAGTGCCGCAGGTCCTCTTCGTGGCAGCGGGCATGAACGAAAAGGGCGTACTTCTTCAAGTTCTCGGGAGTCCAGTCCATGTCGGTGGCAAAATCGGCCTTGACCTTGAAGAGTTTCTGGAATTCCTCATCCAGCGAGTAGAGAAGGTAATAAGTCTGGGGGTCACCGATCAGCACCACCTTCACGTCAAGGGGAATAGGCTCGGGCGCCAGGCCGACGGTGGCTATCAAACTTAACTGTTGGGCCATCTCCTCGATCCGGATCTCTTTGTTTCTGAGGGCCCTCTTCAATGAGGTCCAGGCCAGATTGGAAATCAGGACAGCCTTGGAATCCAGCACCAGATAGCCTCCGTTGGCGCGATGCAATGCCCCTCCCCTGATCATGCTAAAGTCGGTCACCAGGGAACCGAATTCGGCCTTGTGCTCGATGCGGCCGACCAGATTTTGGTAGGTCGGGTTGGCTTCAACGATGACCGGTGCCCCCTC
>JBGVTF010000131.1:0-16658 GCA_041862415.1 Anaerolineae bacterium
CCAGACAAACCTGCCTCCGGCGCGCCTGGAGGTCCAGGGGGGCATCATCAACCTTGCGTACGCTACCACCGGAAAGAAGTTCGACCCATGGGCTGTCCTCAACAGCCTGAAATTCCTCTACTCACACTTGGAGCCGAAAGCAGAGCCGTCACCGTCGGGGTAGGTACCCAGCTTTCAAGGTTCTGGAGTCGAGGCTTTAGCCGGGTTTTCCGCCTAAAGGCTCTATTCCAACTGCTCAAGCACCTCTCGAAGGAGATAACACTACGGAAGAGAAACACAACGAGGGATTCGAAGACACCGGTTACAAGGTCGTGGCCAAGGTGATCAGCCAGAAAGGGACCTGCGGGTTTGGCCATAAGGTGGGCGACACCGTGGTCTTTGATGGAGAGACTGTGGAGGGCAGGGTGTGCCTCAGCGCCCTCTACAGCTTCTTGCCCAAGGTCTTTGCCATGCGCTACGGGGCCAACTTCCCCTGGCTTGAGGATGACAAGGACGTGGCCACCCACGCCTGCCCCGATGCCTACAATCCGGTGGTCTTTGAGATACGGCGGGTGCGAGAGTAGGATTGGCATGCCTGAAAGTAACGGGCTTGCCTTAAGACTGATTTTGGTGTATGATAAGGGGCAGAGGGAAGGGAAGACCAAGACAAGCACCACACCTTTTGAGCAACAATGTCATCCCTCTTCAATGAAGACTCGCCAGGATACAGGGAACAAACAGAATGCTGGAGATGCTTTCCGATCCTCAGTCGGTCGCTGTGATCGGCGCTTCCCGTGACGAGCGGAAACTGGGCTACGGCGTCCTTTCAAATATCATAAAGTATGGCTACCAGGGCCGAGTCTATGCCATTAACCCCAAGGCCGACGAGATCTTGGGCCTGAAGTGCTACCCCGGCGTCCTGGACGTGCCCGACCCCATTGACCTGGCGGTGATCGTGATCCCCCGCAAGTATGTAGCCGCCAGCCTGGAAGAATGTGGTCAGAAGGGGGTCAAAGGGGTGATCATCATCACGGCTGGCTTCCGTGAGGTGGGCAGCGAGGGCATGAAGATGGAGCTGGAGCTCATCGCCATTGCCCAGCGGTATGGGATGCGTTTGGTTGGCCCCAACTGTCTGGGCATCATTGATACTGTGGCCCAACTCAACGCTTCCTTTGCCGCCGGTATGCCCCACCCAGGCAGCATCGCCTTCATGTCCCAATCAGGAGCCCTCTGTACAGCCGTCCTCGATATGTCCATAGGCAAGGGGGTGGGTTTCTCCCGCTTCATCAGTCTGGGCAACAAAGCTGATCTCAACGAGATTGACTTCATTGAAACCTGGAGAGACGACCCTCATTCCAGAGTGATTATGGCCTATCTGGAAGGCATCACCGATGGGGCTCGTTTCATGCGCGTGGCCCGGGAGGTCACCAAGCACAAACCCATCATCGCCATCAAGTCAGGTACCACCAGCGCTGGCTCACGGGCTGTCTCCTCTCACACCGGCACCCTGGCCGGCTCCGAACGGGCCTACGAGGCAGCCTTCAGCCAAACGGGCATCATCCGCGCCAATTCCGTGCAAGACCTCTTCGATTACTCCATTGCCTTTGCCCGCCAGCCACCGCTTTCAAGTAACCGTATCGCCATCTTCACCAACGCTGGGGGCCCCGGCATCATGGCCACCGACGCCTGCGAACGGGTTGGCCTGGAATTGGCCTCACTAGAGCGAAAAACCCTGGACGCTCTGAGGGAGATTCTGCCCCCCGAGGCCAGCGTCCTGAATCCCGTTGATGTGCTGGGGGATGCCTTGCCAGACCGCTATGGCCAGGCTTTGGAAGTGGTTCTCCAGGACGCAAATGTGGGTGGGGTCATCACTATCATCGCTCCTCAGGTCATGACCAATGCTGCGGAGATAGCCAGGGTTATAGGCGAGTTATCCACCCAGTACAATAAGCCCGTCCTGGGCTGCTTCATGGGCGAGCCTACTGTAGAGGCTGGCGTCAAAGTCCTGAACGAGTATAAGGTGCCCAACTACCCGGTACCGGAGCGGGCTGTGGCGGCCATGGCCGCTATGATGCACTATAGCCAATGGCTGGAGGTGCCCCCCCTCGAAATTGAGGAGTTCGACTTTGATGTAGAGACGATACGAAGGGTTTTCGATCAGGTGCGGGCCGATGGACGACTGACCATCGGCGACGCTGAAGCCCGTGAGGTGATGAAGGCTTGTGGCATCCCTGTGCCGGCTTCTGTGGTAGCCAACTCTCCCGACGAAGCTGTAGCCTACGCTGAGGAGATGGGTTATCCAGTGGTCATGAAGATCGCCTCGCCTGACATCCTGCACAAATCCGACATCGGAGGCGTCAGGCTGAACATCGGGGATGCCACTGCGGTCAGGGATACTTTCGATTTGCTGGTCTACCGGGCCACCCGTTACATGCCCGACGCTCAGATTTGGGGCTGCCAGATACAGCAGATGGTGAAAGGTCAGCACGAGGTCATCGTCGGCATGAATTGCGACCCTCAATTTGGCCCGCTGGTGATGTTTGGCCTGGGAGGGATCTATGTGGAGGCTCTCAGGGACGTGACCTTTCGTGTCGCCCCTTTCTCCCGACGAGAAGCGGAGGAGATGATCACTGAGATCCGGGCCTACAGCCTTTTGCGGGGGGTGCGGGGTGAGCCGCCAGCGGACACAGCAGCTATTGTTGATGCCCTGCTCAGAGTTTCACAGTTGGTGACCGAATTCCCGGAGATCGTTGAAATGGACATCAATCCCCTCATGGTCCGTGAGGCAGGGCAAGGGAGCGTGGGTGTAGACATGCGGCTGGTTCTCAGGTAATGGCTGATAGCTGACAGGTAGTGACGGATGGCGGATAGCTCTGATGGCAGACAGGGATTGTCATCTATCATCAGCTATCGAGCATAGCGAGCTATCAGCCTTTGGCCACCGCTCAGGACAGGTGCTTATGGTGAAGTCTGCCATCTGCTAGTCAAGGAGGAAATGGAATCATGGCAACTGTATACGTCACTTCGACCGAGACCTTCTCAGGCAAGAGCGCCCTTTGCGTCGGTCTGGGGAAACGGTTCTTGCGCGATGGGTTCACCGTTGGCTACATGAAGCCGTTGAGCACCGTTGCCAGAAAAGTGGAGGGGCGGGTCATTGATGAGGACGCAGAGTTCATCAAACAGACCTTGAATCTGCCCGAGCCTATGGAAACGATCGCTCCGGTGATGCTGACGCCTCAGATAGTGGAAGCAGTGCTGAAGGGCGAGGAAAAGATTGATTTCGCGGCTGAATTGCAGAAGGCCTTCGCTAAGGTCAAAGGGCGCGACGTCATTCTCCTGGAAGGCGGGGCCAGCCTGAGAGAGGGGTATATCGTTGACCTGCCTACACCCTACGTGGCCGAACTCCTGAAGGCCCAGGAGTTGGTAGTGGTAAAGTATACCAACGACCTCCAGATGGTGGACGATGTGTTAACAGCCCGTGCCAGGCTTGGAGATTCCATGGTCGGCGTTGTCCTCAACGCCGTGCCTCGGCAGAGGATGCCCTTTGTGGAGAGCGTGATCAAGCCTGCCCTCCAGAAGCGAGGGATAACGGTCTTTGCCACCCTGCCCCAGGAGCGGCTTCTCCTCTCCATCAGCGTGACAGAGTTGGCCGAGTGCCTTAACGGTGAGATTCTGTGCGGGCATGAGTACGTCGGCGAGTTGGTGGAGCACCTGATGGTGGGTGCCATGAGCGTTGATTCGGCCCTGACCTATTTCCGCCGTAAGCCCAACAAAGCGGTCATCACTGGCGGCGACCGTCCTGACATTCAGTTGGCGGCCCTGGAGACCTCCACCAAGTGCCTGATCCTGACGGGCAATCTACACCCCAGTCCCATTATCCTGGGGCGGGCCGAGGAGGTGGGGGTTCCCATGATCCTGGTCAAGCAGGACACTCTGACCACTGTCGAGATCATCGAACAGTTCTTTGGCAAAACCCGCTTCCATCAGGAGAAAAAGGTCCAGCGCTTTGAAAGGATGCTCGACGAGCGGTTTGATTTTGATGCGTTCTACAAAGAGTTAAAGTTGAAGAGGGGTACTCCCAAATCAGCAAGCTGAGTCATGTAACAGGCTGATGAAAGTAAATCTGAATTGCCAAGGCTGGTTCAGCACGGGCCAGCTTTGCTTTTTGTGAGGGTCCGGCATGAAAAAGCGCGTGGCGGCTCTGGCCATGGCCCTGGGCTGCTTGATCGGCTTTCTTACCGTCTTTACCGAGCTAACGGATATTGATTCCTTTTTGCGTCGCACCGTCCTGCGGGCTGCTCCGCCGCAGCTACGGGAGACCCTGCGTCCCTGGCGCGCTCCGCTGGTTACCAGTTCCTCCCCAGAACGGGCCCAGAGCGATGTGCTGCCCCGCAGCCCTATCACCCTTACCTTCCTGACTCCCATGAACCCCTCTACCGTCGAGCGGAACATATCTTTTGAGCCTCAGGTGTCTGGCCAATTCTCCTGGCAGGATGAGAGGACTTGTGTTTTCGCTCCCGCTCAACCCTGGCCCGCTGGTGCCAGGATAACGGTCGAGGTCAGCCGGGGGGCGCGCAGTTGGCTCCTGCGACGTATGGAGGAGCCTTTCACTCTTGGTTTCACTATCCTCACCTCACCCATAGTGGTGGACACAGAGCCCTCCCCACAGGTGCAGTTCGCTCACGACCTGGACCAAGTTGCCATCACCTTCAGTCATCTCATGGATGAGGCCTCGGTGGAAAGGCACCTGAGCATCGAGCCGCAAATCCGCGACCTGGAACTCGCCTGGGCAGCAGAGACCCTGGCTCTCAGTGGGGATTTCCGGCCAGGGACCACTTACCAGGTGACCATCACCAAAGGAGCCCAGGATGCAGCCTACGTTTGGCCTATGGCTGAGGATTTCGCCTGGGCCTTTACGGTTGTGGAACGCCGACCCGAGCTGGCTGTGGCCGGGCCTGGCCGCGTGGGCATGGTGGAGGCTGAGACACTGTTCCAGTTGTCTTTCCCCGTCCTCAACTTGAGCCGCATTGACCTGGCTCTCTATACCCTCGACGGGCCGACCTTTGTCGCTTTGCAGAGTCTATCGGCCGAGGATTGGGAACAGCATCGTCCAGAAGGGAATCCTATCCGGGAGTGGTCTGCCTCTTCTGAAGCCAAGGCTGACCGGGAAACGTCACAGAAAGTGGCCGTGGACCCTCTCCCGTCGGGCCTCTACCTCCTGGCGGTGGGCAGTCCTGAAGGGGCACGGGCCAGTCAGTTGTTGTCAGTCAGTCGCTCGGCTTTGATTCTCAAGCGCGCCCCGGAGCAGGTCCTGGTCTGGGTTGTGGAACTGGCCGACGGGAGCCCGGCCGCCGATTCTGAGGTAACGATTTACGGAAGAGATGGTCAAGTTCTGGCCACTGGCCGAACGGACAGGGAAGGCGTTTTCAAAAGCTCCCTCTCCCGGGAGACGGGCGCTCTGCTGGCTATCGCTCAGCGGGATGACGACGTAGCTGTCTGTGCCGAAGAGTGGTCAGCCGCCGCCAAAGTTGAGGCTATGGAAGGTTTCTTCAGGCCAGCAGACACGATGGTATCTGGCGGCAGAGTCTACGCCTATACCGACCGCTCTATCTACCATCCGGGCCAGGAGGTGCATTTCAAAGCCATCGTGCGCCGCGATGACGATGGCCGCTACTCCCTGCTGCCGGCCGATACAATGATACCCGTCGTCGTCACTGACGAAGCAGGGCGCACTGTGTACCAGGAAACCCTTCAGCTTACCCCCTTCGGGTCCACCAGCGGCTCTTTCCCTCTCTCCGAGGAAGCCACTGCCGGTCGGTATCGCCTGGTGGTCAGCGTCGGGGGCGAGGAGCATGAGGTCCACTTTAAGGTGGAAAGGCCGCCCCGACCGGGCTACGCCGTCAGCGTGACCACCGATCAGCCTGGCTACGTGAGGGGCGATGTCATTACCGCCACCGTCAGCGCCAGCTACGATTTCAAAGTTCCGGTGGCCGGGGCAGAGGTGAGTTACACCCTTTATGCTGCCAACTATCTCCCACTGCCCGGCGAAGATTTCGATTTCGGGGACGCAGGCCAGGAAAGTGCCCTAGACCAAAGCCCTGAGGGGCCTTCTCAGCTTCAGACGGCGAATTCCGTTCGGCGGTCTGATGGAGAAAAACAAATCGTTGTTGGCGGCCAGGGAGTGACCGACGATGCGGGTCGTTTCACCGTCGCCTTGCCGACAGAAATCGGGTCGTTGACCGGTAGCCAGTTCTGCACCCTGGAAGCAAGGGCTACCGCCCCCAGCCAGCAACCGGTGAGCGCTTCCATTTCTTTCCCCGTCCATCAGAGCAGTTTTTACGTTGGCTTGCGGCCAGAGCGCCGCGTGGTCCAGGCGGGGCAAGAAGTGGCCTTCGATGTGCGGACAGTGGATAGCGAAGGGCCTGTCCTGAGCAAGGTCGAAGGGCCTGTCCTGAGCAAAGTCGAAGGGCGGCCCCGGGGAGGGGTCAGGCTTGGATATACGCTCGATCTTATCGAGTGGCACCGCGAAGGGGGTGAGGAGGACTGGGAGGAGAAAAGCACGGAAGTCACAAGGGGGAGCCTTCACACCGACGGGCAGGGACAGGCACGAATTGCCTTCAAGCCTACCACAGGAGGTACGTATCGCCTGCGAATTGAAGGTGAGGATGAGCGAGGCAATCGTGTCGCCAACAGCACCCAAATCTGGGTCAGTGAGGCCGGGCGCAGCCCTTCGACAGGCTCAGGACAGTGGGTGGGCTGGCGCTGGCCAGAGGGCGACCAGATGGAGTTGATAACCGACAGGTTGCGCTATCGGGTCGGTGAGGTGGCAGAGGTCATGGTGCTCTCGCCACACCAGCGAGCTACAGCCCTGCTCACCGTTGAGCGAGGTCGCGTCATGACCTACCGTGCAGTGGAATTGGAGGACTACAGCGATACGGTCAGTGTGCCGGTAGAGGCCGAGTACTTTCCCAATGCTTTCGTTTCCGTTGTCCTGATACCTGGCCATCATCCTGATGGCGTTGAACTGCCAGGGTTCAAGGTAGGCTATGCTGGGTTGACCGTCGAGTCGGCAGAGAAAGAGCTTATCATCTCCCTCAGCCCGGAAAAAGAGCGCTATCAGCCGGGCGAAAGAGTGGTCTGCACCGTGCGCACGGCTGATGCTGAGGGCCAGCCCCTCAGCGCCGAGGTTTCGCTGACCGTACTGGACGCCGCTTCCAGCGAGACGCCGGGTATCATTGAAGCCTTTTACGGGCAGCGCGGGCTGGCCGTGGGCACAGCAGAGTCACTGGCGGTGCATCTGGGTCGGGAGGGGCTGGCGGAGGGCGTCGAGAATCCAGTGCCTGAGGGCACTTCTCAACTTCAGCCGGGGATTTCCAATCCGTGGTCCTCCCCAGGGTGGCCTACGGCCTCTCCCTTGGATGCCCCCGAGACGGCCTATTGGAACCCGGCTGTTGTCACCGACGAAGATGGTCGAGGCCAGGTATCCTTTCGCCTCCCCGATAGGCTGACCACGTGGCGAATCCTGGCTCAGGGGGTGACCGTTGACAGCAAGGTGGGCATCGCCGCCGCGGATCTTGTGGCCAGCCAGGACCTGACCGTGAGGCTGGCTTCACCACCCTTCTTGAGGATGGGTGACCAGCCCGTCCTGGGGGCCCTGCTGCACAATCACACCGACAAGCCGCTGGAAACGGCAGTGACCCTGACGGTCACGGGGCTGGAGCTACAGGACCCGTTGAGCGGTGTCCTGAGCCCCGCCCTGAGCAAAGTCGAAGGGTCGTCGAAGGGCCACACGGTGACCATCAGCGCGGGCAGCACGGTGCGGGTGGACTGGCCCGCTACCGTGTCCCAGGGATCCACGGCGACTGTGGCTCTTTCGGCCGCGGGCGAAGAGGTTGCTGATAAGGCGGCATGGACCGTGCCCATTTTGCCCTTCGGCGATGAAGGGGGGCTGACCGACGCTGGCGGAGTGGAAGACGAGATCGCTTTGACGGTCAGCGTGCCGAAGAACGCCATCACAGCCGCTCTGACCATCAAGGGTTTCCCCTCCCTGCTGGCCCTCACCGTGGACAGCCTCGACTACTTCCAGGGTTATCCTTACGGCAATGCGGAGCAGACTTCTGGTTGGCTGTTGGCCACTGCTTCGGTCAGGCAAGCTCTGAGGGAGCTTGATCGAGAGGACGAGGCCCTCTCTCAGGAATTGGCTCAACAGGGTCAGACAGCCCTGTGGCGGCTCTATCGCTTTCAGGGTGACGACGGTGGCTGGGGCTGGTGGGAGGATAGCAGGCCTTTGCCTTACGTCACGGCTCAGGTGGTTCACAGCCTCATCCAGGCCCAAAAGGCTGGCTTTCCGGTGGACGAGGTGGCTCTGGAACGGAGTATAAGGGCCTTACAGGATGATCTGAAGGGCGCTGGAGATCCAAACCTTGGGGCCTGTCTCCTTTACGTCCTGACAGAGGCAGGGGAGGGCAGCCCGGTCCTGGCCGATTCTCTGCTGGATCATCGAGGAGAGTTGGCTCCCTGGGCCCAAGCCTGTTTGGCCCTGACGATGCACGCTTTGGGGAGAGCTGATGAAGCCTCGGGCCTGGCGGCCGATTTGGCCAGCAAAGCGGTGGTGACCGTGGGCACGGCTCGCTGGCAGGAGAGCAAACTGGCTGAGGAGGCCATGGCCAGCGAGATAAGCACCACGGCTCTGGCTCTGCAAGCCCTGCTGCAGATAGACCCCGACAGCCCTCTCATTCCCAAAGCCCTCGACTGGCTGATCCGCGTGCAACAGGACGGTCACTGGCGCACCCCTCGGGAGACGGCGGCGGTGGTCGCGGCTTTGACCGACTACCTGGTCATCAAAGGTGAAAGGACGCCCGATCATCGCTACGAGGTCCTGGTCAATGGCCAGGGGGTGGGCAGCGGAGTCTCCACTGGAGAGAACATGGCCGTCCCCATCAAGTTTGTGGTGACCGAACTGCTGGCAGGCGACAACGAGGTCAGGCTGATCAAAGAGGGGAAAGAACGGCTCCACTATGCTCTGACTCTTGACCACTACAGTTCACGAGAGAGCCTGGAGCCTGCCAGAGCTTTGGGTGGTCCCTCTCTTCGCCGTGAGTACTTTGATCCTGTGAGTGGCGAGCCCAGGACGGAATGCCGCGTTGGTGATCTCATTGGTGTCCGGTTGACGGTGGGGGCCCCAGAGGACATGTGGTACATTGCAGTGGAGGATCCCTTGCCGGCGGGGGTGGAAGCCGTCGAGGGGAGCTTGAAGGCAGAGTCCGGTCAAGGGGAGGGCGTCCACTTCGAGAAGAGGGAAGAGAAGGCGACTCTCTTCATCCAGCGGGTAGAGGCTGGCGAGCACGTTTACCGCTACCTGGTGCGGGCCGCTGTCCCTGGTCGCTTCCGGGCCATGCCCGCCATGGTCTATCCTGTGTACGAGCCCAGTCTGTGGGGGCGCTCGGCCAGTGAATGGCTACAAGTGGAAAGCTTGACGTTTGCGCCCAAATAGTTTATACTATCTACAGCGGGGCGTAGCGCAGTTCGGTTTAGCGCGCAGCGTTTGGGACGCTGAGGTCGGAGGTTCGAATCCTCTCGCCCCGACCAGTGAGACCGAGTTCAAAGGCGGAGAACCAGAGGACATAAGGGCCAAGGCCAGGCACGACCTGGCCTTGTTGCGTCTTCAAAGGTGACTTCAGGCACCTCCCCCAAGTCTGCCATCGGCAATTGCCATCTCCAGGAAGGCATCGGGCTCGTGTAGCCAGGCGAGCAGCAGTGCGGCCGCGTGTTTGCAGTGACCACCCCCTCCCACAGGGCAGGAAGATCCGCCGACGGCAATCCCTCCTGGCCCCAGGGTCACTTCCACTTGATAAGGCTGGGGGCGGGAGCCCAGGCAGCGGGCTTTGAGGGTGTCCCCCTGACGACGTGGATTGAGGATGTTACCTTGCCGGAAGTACCGCTGGCCTCGCCCAAAGGAGGCTTCACCGACCCAGCGGCGGACGTCGGATTCGGACAGTCGAGGAAAGGTGCTCATGCTGCCCCCCTTCTAGTAGTATCTCGATCGGCTTGAGCGCGAGGGCCTGAGCGCTTCTTTCTCCGGCGGGTAGCTGACCGACTTCGTGGCTCAACCACGGGCCAGGATCTCTTGGATCTGAGCGGCATAGGCTTCGCTCTCCGGATCATCGGTGACCAGCTCGATTTTCTCAGGGCCATCCACACCCAGACCCAACTCCACAGCGCGGGCGATCTGTTCCTGCTGGAAGATAGGCCCCTGACTGACGGCTGGCGTGGTCCCGAAGTGGCGTAGGATGGCTACGCCAACGGCATCAATAGCCACGCGATCGGAGGCAGCCAGGATGACTTGTGCCTCGACGTATTTGCCCCGATCCGGCCCACCATCCACAAAGGCTTCGACGCCATCCAGCACAATCAGATCGGGTTGGTAGGCCGCATTGACCTCGGCAATCATGCGCCGCTGGTGAGGGGAACCATGAAGCTCACTCATATAGTTGTGGCTATCCCCCGGCACCCATTTGGCGACCAACCCGACCGAGTTCTTCAGGGACATGGTAAAGTGCCCGCCGTAGCGATGCGTCTTCAAACAGCAGGTCTGGACAACACCATCGGCCTCGAGCACAGGTCGGGCTACAGCGAACCCCTTCTGCCAGTGGCTTCCTGCTATCTGTACCATCTCCCAGCCGCTGGCATCCAGCTCGTCGAACACCACCGTCTCGAAGCCTAGCTCGTTGGCCATGCGGAAGATCCCTTTTTGCTCCATGACAGCCCGTGTATTACCCATGCCGCTGCGATCCCCGACCGTTATATGTCCTGCGCCCATCGCCTGAAGCCTTCGCACGAGGGCACTCAAGGTGTCATTGTGGGTAGAGCCGGGCGTCGGATCCGCGCTGTTGTAGTTGGGTTTCAGAAACAGGTCTTTGCCCTTCATCGAGTTGGTTCCCAACAAATCCAGCGCCTTTTTGACACCGGTTACTCGGTCCTTGGTCTTGACAAAAGCTACCTGTATCATTGGCATCCTCCTGATATCCTCAAATACTGTCTTCCCCCAACCAGTACCGGTAGGCTGCCAGCCACTCCGCGCTCACCGGATTGGGGCTCAGGATCTCCAGTTCGGAGAGGGCAGCAGTGTACTCCTGATCACCTTTGCGCACACGGGCCATCACGCCTCGCCGCATCCTGCTGCGATGGTCATCCAGCCCAACGACAGTCACAGCCTCTCCCAGCGTCTGGGCCTGAAGGGGAAAGGTGAGATAATCCTCCAGGGTGTAGAACATACCCCAGAAGCATTCTTCTTCGTTGTAACAGTCTACCATTGCTTCTTCGAGAAGCGCTTCAAGCTTGGATTTGTCCATCCTTCCTCTCAACTTCCTACTCAGTACCATCCGTACTGGACTGGAGGCTCACCGTGCTTCTCAAGGACAACGGGTTCCTCGATCACCATGTCCGGGTCAACACGCTCTAGGGTGACGCCGAATTCCCACCAGTCGCCAAAATCGAACACATAGGTCATCGTCTGCCCTACCCGGAGCGGCACGTCGCCGACCAGCACCTCGTCCGTCCACGGCCCCTCGTCGTCCATGTAGGGATGATTGACCCGCTCCAAGACGCCAAAGCGGTTCTGATACTTGAACTCGTACAGGTGATCGTGGTCGAATTCAACGGCGTTCAGGATAGCGTACGCCAACGCGTCTAGAGTTTGGTCGGCCGGGATCGCGATCCGGCGCCATATCCTCTTCCCCAGCGAGACCTTGAAGATGTGTGTCCCTTCCCGGAAAGCCCACTCGGGGACGGACAGGTTGTTCTTCCATTCAGGGAAGTAGGGCTGGAGCGCAGGTTGCAGTACGCCAAAGGGTATCTTCTCCTCGGATTCGAGCTGCAAGACGTTGTCCATGTCGCCGAAGAACTCGGCCTGAAGCAAAGCCAGCAGTGCGTCACCCAGCGGCGTGCGGTTGATCTGTTCGATGCGCCAGCTTTTCCCCGGCTCGGGCGGGCCGTGCTGGACCGATATCAGGCCAAACAACTCCAGCAGGCCCAGGTTGTGCCACCCCGGCCAATAGCGCAGTGAGTCCTCGGCCCCCATGTCATCGGCGATCGGCAATCCTTCGTCAGGAATGCGGAGGAAGAACCATTGCCATGTCCTGATGAACGTCTCGGGAATACGAAACCAGGAGCCTCCTCTCTCACCGATGATCTCGGGGTGCCCTCGTAGCAGCCAGGTCTCCAGCAGGGTGCAGTACCGTTCAGTAGGGTTCAGACCTTCCCATACCTGGTAGACCGCGTGGTCCACGGCGAGCAGCGACTTCTTGGGCGTCTCCTCGATGCAGGTCAGCCCCGAAGCCCGCACCAGCAGGTAGAGCCCGTGGATGTGGGGGTATGACTTCTGTTGGGGGCGCTTCAATCCCAGTTCAAGGGGACGGGCCAGGCGAGCGTTGATCTCCGGCAGTACCCGCCGACGCAGTTGATGCATAGGGGTGACCGATAGCTCCCGTTCTTTGATAAACGTCAAGAGCGCGTCAAAGTCGTGGAGAACGGTGCCGGGGCTGCTTTCATTTACAACCAGGTCCCGCAGCACCTGCTCGTGTTCTGGTGAAAAACTGATCTCTTCGGGTGATCGTCTGTACATCATTGGTCTGTAGTATCCTCCTTCGGGGTTGTATTGTGCATCCCCGGCAAGCGCATTTGGCGTGCGCGCTTTTCCCCTGTGCTGTTGCGTCGCACACCGTGTAGAGCTTGCGACCGCGATCACCGGCCAGCAACGTTTCGTCCTGCTGCAGTTTCTGGCAGGTAGTCGGTCAGACCCTAAGGGTTTCCAAAACCCTTAGGGTCTCCTCTCGCTCGAAATGACGTCCCTCAAACCCGTGCCACCCATCGGGCAACGTCCACTCCTTGCTCCCCCGTCATCCCTGCTGTGGAAGCACCCTCAGCGAGCGAAAACTGACCAGCTTCTCCTGCTTTTCGTCGTACAGGCTGAACCGGAGGGCCTTCAGGCTTTCACGAATGGTGAGCGCCTTGACCGCTTGCATCGCCGGGGCCTCATCGTAACATCGCTGCAGATTGTAGTTGGGAATCCGCGGCCGCACGTGGTGGATGTGATGCAGACCGATGTTGCCCGTGAACCACTGCAGCACCCTGGGCAATTTGTAGTAAGAGGATCCCTCCAACGCCGCCCGCCACGGGTCCCACTCGTCGTGGCGCGCCCAGTACACCCCCTCGAAGTGATGCTGGACATAAAACAACCACACGCCCACTACACCGGCAACGAGGATAATGGGCAACTGGACCAGGAGGTAGGTACGGAACCCGATGGTCAAGCTCGCCACCAAGACGATGGCCAAGATCGCCAGGTTGGTGAAGTACACGCTGTAGCGCTGCCGTGGCTTGGCTCCCTTGCGATGGAATCGTTGGGCGATGAGGAACACGAAGGGAGGCCCCAGGCCAAACATGACGAGGGGATTCTCGTAAAGCCGATAGGCGATCCGCTTCCACAGGGGGGCTGCCAGGTACTCGTCCACGGTCATGATGTAGACGTCCCCCGTGCCCCGGCGGTCCAGATCACTGACCGTGGCGTGATGCACCCCGTGGTTATGCCGCCAGTAGTCGTAGGGTGTGAAGGTCAAAATCCCGGTGACGTATCCCAGGATCTTGTTCGCCCGCCGCGAGGCGAAGAAAGAGCCGTGACCGCAGTCGTGAAAGATGATGAAGATGCGCACCAAAAAGCCCGCCGCCACCACTGCCAGGGCCAGGGTAATCCAGTAGGAAACCATCAGTTGAACGGTACGGATCATCAGAACCCACAGGGCGATGTAGGGGACAAAGGTATTCACAATTTGCCAGATCGCTTTGGCTAGGTCAGGCTGTTGATATTTCGAGACGTCCTGGTACCAGTCTGGCCTGGACGCTCTGGCCTGCACAGCACCTGATTGAACAGACATCTCCTGCCTCCCTCACTTTCATTCACTCCCACTCGACGTGAATCTCTCTCCCCATCTACTACCACTACTCCCTCACGCCACTAGCGCCTCGTTCAACTCTTCTAGCAGCACTGGGAGGTCCGCCCCAAAGAGCCGCCTGGCCGCGATCCACCCGCCCCGGCTGAAAAGCTCGCCCACCTGGAAATCGTCGCTGGTCACGCTCAGGTTCACGCCAGTGGTCTCAGCGATGCGGTCCAGCCACCAGCGCTGCTCCTCGGTGAAGATCCGCCCGCCGGACTCTTGCATCTCCAGCCAGTCACGGTAGCGCCGCCGCACCAGGTCGGGGTAGGGGATCAGCTCGTCCTCCATCTGCACCGCGTGGCGCACCAGCGAGACCAGGTCGGTGAGCACCCGCTTGGCACCCACGCCGCGCACTTTGTCCCGCTCCAACTGGGCGTAGGCCCGCTACAACGCTTCCGTGGTCCAGACGTTGGGCGGCATCTCGATGCGCGCCGCCAGCTCCTTGACCTGCTCGTAGGTGAGGCCTTGCTGGCCGTAGGGCTGGCCAAAGATGATCTGCAGCGCGGCGATCTCGTCGCGGTTCTCCTCAAGGAAGGCGTAGAAGGAGGCCACCATCTGCCGCGCCCGCTCGGTGTCCTCCACGCTGTAGCCCGTCCCGATGAGGCGATCCCGCGTCACGCGGTCAATGACCTGCTCGGTGCGCGCCTTGATGGACGTGAGCAGTTCGCGCAGGTCGGGGTTGTCGAAGGGTGCGAGGGCCGCTTCGAGCAGCTCGGCCCGCGCGACTTCGACCTGCTCCGGCGTGGGCTCAGCGCCACCGGCCAGTTCCCGCGCCCGGTCGTGGGTCTGGTCGGGGTCGAGCGCGTCCAGCAAGCCGTGGGCCAGCTCGCGCAGCGACTTGAGCCCACTGGCCTCAGCCACCGCGTCGCGCTCCTCGTCGGTCAGTTGGCCCGCCAGCCGCGCCAGGCGCACCGCCAGCGAGGAGAGCATCTCCTCGTCCACCGCGCGGAAGGCCACCGCCTCCAGCAGCTTGTCCAGCGGGAGCGAGCGCTTGCGGTCCAGGGTGCCCACGTCCACCTTGGGATGCTCGACCACGCCCACCGCGTCCACGATGACAAAGTGGGTCTTGCACACCGCATCGGGCGTCGCCGCCTGGAGGTCGGTCTGGCTGATGACGCGGGTGCCGCGCCCGAGCATCTGCTCGAAGTAGTTGGCCGACTGCACCTGCCGCATAAAGAGCAGGATCTCGATGGGCTTGACGTCGGTGCCGGTGGCGATCATGTCCACCGTCACGGCCATGCGCGGGTTGTAGCTGTTGCGGAAAGCGGCGATAATCTCCTCCGGCTTGCCCTCCGCCTTGTAGGTCACCTTCTGGCAGAACTCGTTCCCTTCGCCGAACTCCTCCCGGACGATGCGGACGATGTCCTCGGCGTGGCTGTCGTCCTTGGCGAAGATGAGCGTCTTGGGCACCTCGGTGCGCCCGGGAAAGATCTCGGTGGGGAGCCGGTCACGGAAGGCGCGGATCACCGTGCGGATCTGGTCCGGCGTGACCACGTCGCGATCCAACTGGTCCGGGCTATACACGAAATCCTCGTCCAACTGCTCCCAGCGCACGTCACGCGTCTGGCGGTCGCGCTTGTCAATCCACTCGCCGGCCTCGACCTTGCTGCCGCGCTCGGTGACCTCGGTGCGGATGCGGTAGACCCAGCCATCCACGTTGACGCCGTCGGCCACCGCCCGCTCGCGGGGGTACTCCATCACCAGGTTGCCGTTGAAGAAGCCGAAGGTCTGCTTGGAGGGGGTGGCCGTCAGCCCGATAAGGTAGGCGTCAAAGTACTCCGGCACCTGCCGCCAGACGTTGTAGATGGAGCGGTGGCACTCGTCAATGACGATAAAGTCAAAGTACTCGATGGGCAGGTAGGCGTTGTAGGCCACCTCGCGGGGTTGATCGCCAAAGATCGCGGCCAGCCGGGCCAGCGGCTGTGCCTCCAGCGATTCGTCGAAGGCCTCCTCGCCGCGCAGCATCGAGTAGAGGCGCTGCACGGTGGTGATGCACACCTTGCTGACCGGGTCGAGCACGTTGGACGTCATCAACTGGACGTTGTAGAGTTCGCCGAACTTGCGCCCGTCGTCGGGCGTGATGTACTGCTGGAACTCTCGCAGCGCCTGCCGACCCAGGTTGGTGCGATCCACCATAAAGAGCACCCGGCGGGCCCTGGCGTGCTTGATGAGGCGGTAGACAGAGGTGACGGCGGCGTAGGTCTTGCCGCTGCCCGTCGCCATCTGGATGAGGGCGCGGGGGCGGTCGGCGGCGAAGGAGCGTTCCAGGTTCCGCACCGCTTCGATCTGCGCGGGCCACAGGCCGGTGGTGAGCAGCGGCGGCAGCGCGCGCAGTCGGGCGCGCAGCGTCTGGAGTTGCTCGGCGCACGCGGCCAGCGTCTCCGGGCGGTGGAAGGTGAACACGCGGCGGCTGCGTGGCTCGGGGTCGCGCACATCGGTGAAGAAGGTTTCCACGCCAGTGGACTGGTAGAGGAAAGGCAGGGGCGTGTGCCAGGCGTTGGCCTTGAGCAGGGGCGGCAGCCCCTCGCTGTACCTGGCCGTCTGGACCTCGACGCCGCTGAGGGTCTTGCCCACGGCCTTGGCCTCGACCACGCCGATGGGCCGCCTGTCTACGAACAGCATATAGTCGGCAAAGCCAGTGGTGAGGGGGAACTCGCCCACGGCCACGCCTCGGGCCGCGCCCAGATT
>JBGVTF010000132.1:0-6048 GCA_041862415.1 Anaerolineae bacterium
CGCTCAGCCGTTCCTTGTCGGCGAAAACGTCCTCTGGCCGCCCGTCGGCCACGATGCGTCCGCCTTGCATCAGCAATAGGCGATCGGCCAATGGGACGACGGCGTGCAGGCGGTGCTCGATGACCAGGATGGTCAGTCCCTGCCGACGGTGAAGTCGGGCCAGGGTGGACATCACCTGCTCCACCCCTCGCCAGTCCAGATTGGACGTCGGCTCGTCGAGAACAAGCACCTGGGGACGCAGGGCCAGCACAGAGGCGATGGCCACCCGCTGCTGCTCGCCGCTGGAGAGGGTGCGTATGGCTCGGCCTCGTAGTGGGAAGATACCGGTGGCATCCAGGGCGAACGCGACCCGCGCCGCCACCTCTTCGGCTGGCAGACCCAGGTTGCGAGGGGCGAAAGCTATCTCCTCTTCCACTGTGGCGTTGAAGAGTTGGGTGGCGGGGTTCTGAAAGACCAGCCCCACGTGGGCAGCCAGTTCGGGGAGAGAATGGGCGGCCGTCTCCAGCCCGTCCACCACCACCCGGCCTGCCATCCTGGCCGACGAGGCGTGGGGGATAAGGCCGTTCAGCGAGTGGGCCAGGGTGCTTTTGCCGCAGCCCGAGGGCCCGCTGAGCAGCACGAACTCGCCCCGTCTGACGGTGAACGATACGCCTTCCAAAGCGGTTCGCTGTTGCTGTTCTCTGTAACGTATTGTCAGGTCAGTGACTTCAATCATTGCCAATAGAAGAGCGAAGAAGAGCGACTTCGATCATCCATACCTCCAGAGTTCCTCTACGATCCACAGGGGCATCTCATCTCGGTTTCCCTCAGTGACGTTGAAGACGGTACACTCGGTATCTCTCAGATGCAGGCGCAACTGATCCAAAAGGGCCGGGCGTACCACGATGAGGGTGTACGTCGGTCCCTCAAGCGGTAACAAGTCCAGGATGGGCGCAAATCCCTCACCTTGCTCCAATTCCAGGGGACCGATTTCGTCCAGCATAAAGAGGTCGCACGGCACTGTTGTGCTGGTTTCTGGGATGGCTGCCTTTCTCAGCACCTTGAGGGCCCTGGCCAGAGCAGCCGGATCCAAGCTGTAGGGGCCCACCCCAGGGCCGCCCAGTTCCTGGTCGGTGCGAGCCAGAGGCCAATGTTCGCCACTGCCCACGTCCACCGCTTCAAAGCCTATCTTCGCCCCGTGGCTATCCCTTCGGCCGTGCTCAGGACAGGCATAGAGGGCGGGCGTGATCACTCCGCCGGGCCGGTACCCCCGACGGCGGACCAACTCCGCGACAGCCTGACAGACGGTCGTCTTGCCCACGCCGCGCCCGCCGGTTAGAAGGATAGTTTGGTTATGATGCTCCATTCTCATTCTCTGCGGTTGGGGTGTCGGGCAGGAACACGCGGCGGCAGTATCTCAGCCAGTCAATGATGGCCTGAATCTGTCCCATGCGGAAGCGAAAGACCAGACGCTCAAATGTCAATTCCCAATTCCCAATTCCCAATCAGCAGAATAGGCCCTTCGACCTTGCTCAGGGCAGGCTCTGCTCAGGGCAAGCTCAGGGCAGGTCTTTTCCCGTAAGCGGGTCAATTGGCTTTGGCAGGTCTCCAGTTGGGTGGTAATGACTCTCTCTATCATCTCTGATCCCAGGAGTTGGGCCAGGAAAAGCTTGGCCAGGAACTCTACTCGTATCAGGCGGGTATTGGTGACGGGCTTTTCCATCCACTGCAAAAAGGCCGCTCGTCCCGATGAGGTGATGTGATACACCTTTCGGGCCGGGTAGTTCTCCTGCCATTCCACGCTCACTTCCAGATAACCCTGACTCTCCAGTTCCTTGAGCAGCTTGTACATCTGGCTCAGGCCCAGATACCACACCTGTCCCAGGGCTGAGGGGTCAGTGAAATAGCGGTGGAGTTCATAGCCGTGCATCGGTTTCTCGGTCAGCAGGCCCAGCAGCGCCCATTCGGGGGCCAGTTCCTTCCTCATCGGTATCGCCTTTGAATCTTGTACTCACTTCTATAATACTCACTTTGTGAATAGACCTCAGAATTGTAGCACACAAAGTACCGGTCGTCAAGTTCAAACTGACAACCCTGGCATTTGTTGAGCGCGATGTGAAACGATTTATCACTGCGTGCGCCTAGATCACCACCAGCGGTCGCGAGTTTTCCTGCAGTTTTAACCATTTTATGTTGACTTCCTATTGACAGGACAAAGAATCTGAGGTATAATGGTATTAGGGTACTGGAGAGAATACCATACATTCCGCCAGGTTGTCTGGATGTTTTCACCTGGTGACCAGCATGCTAGCCTACGCCGCTCTCGGTCTGGTACAGGTTGGCATTTTTTGTTTGGAGAATGTTTCGAGTGTGGGAAAGGCGAGAGCCGACCCATGAAGGATCGGCTCTGCCTGGGCACAACCCCCTCTTGTCCCAGAACATTCAAATCCGCCGCGGCTAACGATGGACCTTGAATGCTTATCGGAAGAGCGTCATTGTTTGTGTGCGATGATCGGGATTGCGCCTTTGTAAGTTTACCACAAGTTGCATTAGGTGTCAACCGGTAGGATAAAGGAAGATTGGTCGGCACGTTGGGACAGCTTTGACGCAGAAGGGAAGTGTCTCTGGCTTTCACATGTGAGAACACCGAACGGGTCCAGACCTTGGCATGTGGCGTGGAACACGAGTAGTCAAATTACGACCGCACAGGATCCTAAAAGGGAGAGCGAGAAGGGTCTTGTTGCTCCATTCAGGCCAGGAGGTGATGTCTATCGAGCGTGTCAGTCTTCGGCAGCGTCAGTCGGCTAGGAGCCATGCAGCCTTCTTCGGAGACATGGTGAAAGGGGGGATGCCTATCAACCTACGCGGATCACCTGCCGCCCCGTCACACACGAGGACGCGACGGCACACTGTAGTTGAAGACGAAATCCAAAACAATTGAGAGGAGGAAAAAATGAGAAAGCGATATCAGTTGATCAGTGTTTTGGTTGCCGTGGGCTTGATTTTGGCCATCCTGGTGCCCACGGTGCTAGCCGAGTATACCAACGAGGACATCAAAGCCCTTTACCAAGGTGACAAAGCTTTCGCTCAGATCGAAGCCCTCGTTGGCTTTGGCCCCCGGATAGCTGGTGGAGACGTCGAGAAAGCGGCGGCCGCATACATTGCGGCCGAGATGGAGAGCTATGGCCTCGACGTGGAAATCCAGGAGTTCCCTGTGATCTACTTCGAGGACTATGGCTCGACACTTGAGGTGGTGGATGGGCCGGTGCTGGACCCAATCACTATGCTCTACTCACCGTCGGGTGAATTCACTGCTGAGATCGTGGACTGTGGGCTGGGCTATCCGGAGGATTTCCCTGCGGAAGTGGCCGGCAACATCGCCCTGATCCAGCGCGGTGAGCTGTACTTCTGGGAGAAGACTCAGAACGCAGCCGCAGCGGACGCCCTGGCGGCCATCATCTACAACAATGAGCCCGGCTCCCTGTTTGGCAGCTTGACTTTCATCACCGACATCCCGGCGGTCGGCATAACTCAGGACGAGGGTGCGACACTTTTGGATCTGCTGGCTGCGGGGCCAGTCACCGTGTACCTTAAGGTGGAGACCTTTGCCGAGCCTCGCATCAGCCAGAACGTCATCGGCACTCTGGAGGGCCTTGAGCCTGACCAGGGCATTGTCTACATCGGCGGTCACTACGACTCGGTTTCGGTCGGGCCTGGGGCCAATGACGATGCCTCTGGCGTAGCGGCCACGCTGGAGGCGGCCCGGGTGCTGGGCACCAAGGGGCATCGCACCAAGGCCACCCTCAAGTTCATCGCCTTCGGCTCCGAGGAGACCGGGTTGGATGGGTCCTACTGGTATGTCGTTGCGAATCTAGACGAAGTGACCGCCAAGGGCATCGGCATGATCAATCTGGACATGATCGGTGTGGGCGACACTCTGCTCATCGGCAACATCGGCGAGCAGACCGGGTGGGCCACTTCCGAGCTTAGGGACTTTACCAGGGAGAAGGCAGAAGCTTGGGGTTTGATCTGGGAGCCTTTTTGGGCTGGTACCAACAGTGACCACACCTATTTCGAATACTTTGGTGTCACGTCTGTCTTTCTCCACCAGTTCCCCGATCCCTGGTTTCACACCCCAGAGGATACTCCTGACAAGATCGACGTCACCAAGCTGGAGGAGAACGGCGAGCTGGCCGCCGCAACCCTATACGACTGGGCCAAGAACCCCGCCCTGCGCGCCAAGAAGGCCGTCGAGGTCGAGAAGGTCCATGTGTATCACGACAAAGTCTACGCCGGAGAATAGGCTCCCTCGCGTTCGCTGGAAGAACGTGCGGGTGGCATACTGTATCAAGTGCCAACGCTCGTATCCCTGGCGAACTGAGCACTGCGCCCAGTGTGGGGCCAAGCTCGTACCCAAAATCGAGCGCGTGGAGGTCGAAGAGCGCTGAGATTTTGGACGGCCTACACAGGACAGGGATGAGTTTTTTATGAGAGGCGTCGTCTATCGTAGGGACAGATAGACGACGCTTTTTCTCTCTCTATTCCCCTACCAGAATGTCCACGTAAGCGGTCATGCCCCAGCGCAGGCCCGCCTCCAACCCTTCTTCCAGGTCAATGGTCACGGTGTAGACGATATCGCCGTGCTGCTCCTCGGCCATGGGTGCGATCTTGCTCACCCGGCCATGCAGTTCCAGGTCGGACAGGGCATCCACGGAGACCTCCGCCTCCTGCCCCACGGCCACCTCGACGACATCCACCTCACTCAAGTCGTTGGTCTCGACCTGGAGGGCGGTCAGGTCGCCAATCATGATCACCGGCGTGCCGGCCATCACCGTCTCGCCCTCCTCGGCCATCACTGCACCCACAGTGCCGGCCAGAGGGGCGACGAGGACGGTTTTCTCCAGGGCTATCCGGGCACCTTGCAGAGCGGTCTGCGCCTGCTGAACCTGGGCCTCGACCACGGCAATGTCCTCAGAGCGGGGTCCCTCCCTCAGCTTGACCAACTGGGCCTGAGCTTCGCCGACCTGGGCCTGGGCCACGGCGATTTCCTCAGCCGTGGTCCCTTTGATCAGCTTTTGATATTTGGCCTTGGCGACTTCGTACTTGGTGGTGGCATCTTGCAGATTCAGAGCCTGTTGGGTAGCGCCGATCCCACTCTGCCATGAGATCTTGTCATATTCTGCTTGTGCCAACTGCACGGCCGCCGCCGCAGCGTTCATGTCGGCCTTGGCCATGAGGATGTCTTCTTCTGTAGGTCCGGCCTTGACCTGGGCCAATCTGGCCCGGGCCGTGGCCAGGGCCGCCTCGGCGACGGCAAAGTCACCGGCTGTGGCTGTGGCGGCTTGGGCCTGCACCAGTTGGGCCTGGGCCAGTTCCAGGGCGGCCTCAGCTTCGTCCACTTTCTGCTGCCAGTCGGTCTGGGTGAGGTGGGCCACCGTTTGACCGGCCTCGACCGTGTCGCCCTCGGACACCAGCAGTTCCGTCACCCGCCCCGTTACCTCGAAGCTCAGCGTGGCCTGCTTCACAGGCACGACCTCTCCCTCGGCCGAGACGACGCTGGTTCTGGTCGTCTGAGCGGCGGCCAGGGGAGACGGGGTCGGCGTGGGCGAAGCGCCTCCTATGGAGGGCATGTCACAGGCAGCGCTTGTCCAGAGCATTAAAACCAGAATCAGGAAAATGGAAATGTGTTTGACTTTCATGTTTATTCTCCTATCACTCCTCTCTCATTGCAGTAGATCACATTTTGCTCACGGCGGATTTGCAATCCGCCGCCTAGCCGCTGGATTGCAAATCCAGCGGGAGCGATCTGTGGGCTACTGATTTTCCACTATTTCGTCCAGGAAACCATTCGCTCGGCGACGAAGCCGTACTCGATCGGCAAACCGTCTAAGGCCGTCTCGAACATGGGGCGCTGGTCGCTGCCATCGGCATTCATGACGTACAGCTCCCACTTCCCGTTGCGGTCGGTGAAAAAGGCAATGTGACGGCCGTCAGGCGACCAGGCCGGAGACACGTTGTGGGGTGGTGGTCCGGCAAAGGGCTCTTCGTGGGTCAGCCGCACCCGGTTCG
>JBGVTF010000133.1:0-47351 GCA_041862415.1 Anaerolineae bacterium
CCCAGGCCCGCCAGCAGCAGCACGATCAGCGCCACGCCAGCCCCAATAAGAAGCTTCTTTTTCATACGATTCACCTCCTTCCTCGTCTAGATTTGGGTTGGTTTTCCTCCAACCCGCCTCTATTGTATCAGAAAGATATAAAGAAGTGATGAAGAAGCCTTGTGGATTTGATGTAGATCCTTTACCAGGCGTCGGGTTTCCCGGTCAACGAGGCTTGCCGTCTCTGGCATGAATTGACACGCCGTTGGTTATTGCGCTACTGGTGCCATAGAATCAGAAAGCGGAGCCGAGAGGTCTCGACCCCGCTTTACCATTTGCGTTCTGCCTCGAGCCGCTCATGGCTCGCTTATCCTGCGCCACCCCTACCCCAAAATTCGGGATGGCACATGTTTATAAAAACATGGCCCAGTTCTCTTTTCATTCCTCTGCTTCGGCTGCTGTCCTCCCCTTCTCAGCATCGGTCTCCCGACAACTGACGACAACCGCCTCCCCATAAATGCAAGCTTCATTAGGCGAGGGGTCGAGGTTGATGGCAGCCAACCATCCGCAGCGAGCACAACGGGCCTGCCAGACCGGGCGGCCTTTCAACTTGACGAACTCTGTCAGAGTATGCCCACCCTGTTCGGCGGACTGCCGGGCCTTCTCCATCAGCGGTTGGCGTTCTGGCAGACAAAACTCCGTCCTACATCCTGAGAGCAGCCAAACCACACAGTCCTTGCACACTTTTTTCATTACTCACCGCCTCTCAACCCGTTCGAGGGCTGCTATACCTGAAACCAAGCATCTCCTTGGGGTTCCATGGCAGTACAACCCTTATTTCAGTTCAGCTATCGTCCCCATTGACTCCCTGACAGCTATTATATCACGTTCGCGTTAGCCTGTCAAAGCCCAACTCTGAATCAGTGGTTCCGACCCACCATCGGCAAGTATACCCACGACGAGAACACGGGTTCCTTGGCTCCGACCAGTCGAAGGTCATCTATCCAGAACAAAGTGGAGCCTTGACCACTTTGATCCTGAATGTTCAACCTGACCAAAGGCAAATCGGGGGCGTTAAGATAACTCAAGGGAATCCGCACTCGTTTCCAGATCCCCGCGTCAATGGTTCCTCCACCAATGTGGCGGCAGTCGTTCACTGGAACATGGACCAGTTTTGTGCCGTTTTCGGAATCGAAGAAGGCTGAGAGATTCGGCTGGCTTGAAGAAGATCCGCGCACATAGAATTCCAGCCAGTGGTATTGATCAGAGCTAAACGCTGGATGCCACAGGGAAAGAGATCCCCAGGGGCCCAACGTCAACGCAATGGATTGGGTGCCACCGAACGCCTGGTCGGTCGCATCGAACGTGCGGTCGGCGTTCCACGACCAGTCTTGCCAACCGGAAGCCAGCCCATCCGTGTAGATGTCTATGGTCTGGTCGTAATCCCCCACGAGGAAGGGCTGCGGGGGGCGTGGCGCGCCCCCGTACCAGGCTCGCAGGACATCCTCGGCTGGTTTGAGGTGAGGAGAATAGCCATCGTCACAAGGCCCGCTCTGAAACGGGTCTGCGCGCCACTGCCACCAGAATATCCCGGCTAACCAGGGTTCATTGTACAATTGTCTAAAGGCGGCTTCATAAGCATAGGCCTGCTCCTCAAAGTCAAGGGGTGACACGATCAACGAGTCCCAGGGATGGCAACTGCATCCGTGGTGACTCCGGTAGCCAATCTCAGTCAAAAGAATAGGCTTTCCGTATGTCGCAGAGAGATTGGCCAGGACAGCTTTGGGTCCTTCCCATGCTGCTTCCAATTCTTCCACAGTTGGGTGACTTGAGATATCGGTGTTCAGCCTATAGTAGCCATCTACGCCGATATAATCCACAGCGTCCCACCAGGTGATCGAGGTTTCTTCTCCGTTCTTGAGGGCTGCATAGGTGAGAGGTCCGTCATATACGGCGCGTACTCCGGCAATCACCGCTCGCCAGTCGTCAGCCCGATGGGTGGTCCCCAACAGTTCCGTGCCCACGCAGAATTGGTCTGCGCCATAGGTTTGGGCTAAACTCGCATAGTGTTCGATAAAGTCTTTGTAGGAAGCAAACCAGGCAGACCATTGAGCTTCCGTCGTGAATCCCGACCCAATGTCACCGCGCCAGTAACCGGTTGTGGTTTCGTCGCGAAGGTCCAGGTGAGGTTTGAGCATCACTTTCAAGCCCAGACTGTGTGCCTTGTTAATGACGTGGATCAGGTCTTCATCGGTAGGCGTAGACACGTCGGTGAAGTCAATGGTGGTAGAAGTGTAGGTTTCTTGATGGGCGGTAACGATCAAGGCAATCCAGTTAGCGCCGGTGGACGTGAGAAACTCCAGAGAGAGGTCGGCTCCAGGTTCACGGTAATGGCCAGACCACCAGGCGGTAAAGGAGATGCCCTTCTGCATGGGGGACTGAGCTGAGGCGTTCGATCCTTGCATCACTTTACGGCGCTTGTGAGCCGAATCTTGGCGAAGATGCGTAGGTGACTGAGCTGAGGCGCTCGAGCCCTGCATTGGGACAACGAGCACCACCAAGGTGACGACAAGGGTAAACAGAGAGAGTCCTCGTGTTCCTTTCTTTGGACGCTCCCTACGAGGTGAATCGCTGACAACTAACACCAGGTTATCTATCTCCCTTCGTTGTGATCAGTGGTGTGCAGCAAACTGCCCTGCGCATGTTCCGGAGCTACGGGGCACGGCCACGGCCCCCTGATTCGCGAATGGTGTCGCCTCCACAGGTGACTTCATGCCAGTGGCAGGAGACCCTCGACATACCATAGGTGCGGTTCAGCTATCTTGACATTTCGTGCGTCCAATTTTACTACATGACGCCTCCAGAGTCAATAGGTCATAAGTACTACAGAGCCCAGGATGAGCGCACCCCGGCCTGAGGACCTCGGCTGAGCCCGGTCGAAGCCCGTCGGGCCGAAGGCTCCCGAGGCTTCGCTGCGCGAGCCGTGGTCCCGAAGACTTCTTGACAGGCAGTCGGTCCTGTGATATAACTTCGAGGGGAAAAAGGACCACCTCCAACCGGTTTTGGCCGACAGGAACGGCTTCGAAGTGCAACTTTGGGGAACTTGTAGCGTATAGAATAATGCGAGCAGCTTACGTCAAAGGCCAGCCAACCACCCTGATACCCATCAAGCCTGCTGGCTGCGATCTGAAGCTGCTGCCCACCAACGCGAAAGGGAAGAATGGAAGAGGAGAAAGACTGGATACGGCAGGCCGTGGCGGGTGACCGCGAAGCTTTCACCCGTCTGGTGGAAGCCTATCAAATCCCGGTTTACAACCTGGCCTATCGGATGCTGGGTGATGCCAGGGAGGCAGAAGATGCCGCCCAGGAGACCTTCCTGCGAGCCTACACCCGCCTGACCACCTATCAAACGGATAAAAAGTTCTCCTCATGGCTTCTGGCCATCGCTTCCCACCACTGCATTGACCGTCTGCGCCGTAGACGTTTTACCTGGCTGTCGTTAGATGAGTTACCTTTCCTGGATCAGGCCGCCGGTGAGCAGAATCAACCGGAGGAGGCGGCCATCCGGCAGGAGGAGCGAGACGAGGTACGCAAGATGCTAGACCAATTGCCTCCCCACTATCGGGCCGCTGTGATCCTGCGCTATTGGTATGAGCTCTCCTATCGCGAGATTGCAGAGGCCATGGGGACGACGGAGAGCGCAGTCAAGTCGAGGCTCTACCGGGCGCGAGAGATGCTGGCCCAGCGAGCGATGGCTTCACAGACAGCGGAAACGGCGCACATTGCCCAAAAGGTAGAGAGAAGCCATCTTTCCAGCGGAGGGGGCAAGGGTCAACCCCCTTTCGTCACAATCTGCGCCTCGGACGGTGTAGGCGCAAGGAGAAGTGAGAGACGATGAATTGCCAGGAAATCGGCCAACTCATGTCGTTATCACTGGACGAAGCTTTGGCAGCGGAGGAAGGCCGCCGACTTCAGACGCACCTTGACCGTTGCCAGAGCTGCCAGGCCAAGTGGACATCTATGAAACGTGTCTCCCAACTCTTCGCTGATGCGCCGCTGGTGCCTCCGCCAGCAGGCTTTGCGGCCAAGGTCAGTAGACGCCTGGCCCAACACGAAGCCCGTCGCCGGGTAGTCCTGGGCGGGATGATACTATTCGTGGGTATCATCGCCCTGGCGGTGTTGGCCTTGCCAGCAATCATCGGTGCTTTCACAGCCCTGGAGAGACTGTTCAGTTATCCTCTCTTGCTCAGCCATGGACCGCAACTGATCCTGAAGCTCATGTCTATCGGCAGACCGCTGGTCAAAGCTGGCTGGCTTGCCATCACAGCTCTCCTCTCCACCTCTGGCCGACCCATTCTGGCATCCTATTCGCTGGCCGTTTTCATCTTGACCGCCCTCTGGGTGCACTTGGTTAGCAGCCGGCAAAGAGGATACCGGGGGGCGAGGCTGGCACGCGGCTGATGCGGCGCGGAGATGGTCCAATCGTACCCTTTCGCTTGGCATGACGCACAATCTAAATGACCAAAGGAGGTAATTGACATGAAAAAGATACTAACTGCTTGTCTGTTGGCTTTGCTTTTGATCGCTCCGGCCAGTCCTGTTCTGGCCAACGGCGGTGACGGGGTGGTCCGCTTTGGCGAAGACTTCACACTGGAGTCAGGGGAAGAGTTGGATGGCGATTTGGTCGTCTTCGGTGGGAACGTCGTTCTGGAAGAGGACAGCTTTGTGGACGGCACTGTGTTCATCATGGGCGGTAGCGCCACAGTTGCCGGTGAGGTAGACGGTGAACTGGTGGTCCTTAGCGGCAACGTCGCATTGAAATCAACGGCTGTCATCGGCAGCGATGTAGTGGCCTGGGGCGGCCAGGTCGAACGGGCGGAAGGGGCCGTTGTCGAAGGCAATGTTTTGACAGGTATCACCACCGGCTTTTTCCGAGGCCCCAGGATCGTCCGCGTTGTTCCCCTTCCTCCCACCCCAGGCGTGATGCCCTTCGAAGCCGGAACCAGATTCTTCTTTAACACGATGATGGATATCTTCAAAGCCATCATCACCGCCCTGGCTTTGATGGCTCTGAGCCTGCTGGTGGTTCTCTTTCTGCCCAAGCAGACAGAGATGGTGGCACAGGCTGTGATGGCTGCCCCTTTGCCGAGCCTGGGAGTGGGTTTTCTGACCGCGGTGGTGGCCATTGCGCTTACGGTGTTGCTGGCTATCACCGTCTGCCTGTCCCCCATAGCCTTGTTCATGGCGTTGGCAACGATAGCCGCTGGCTTCTTCGGGTGGATCGCCGTCGGTCTACTGGTCGGCCAAAAGCTCCTGGAGGGATTCAAAGCTCAAGAACCCACCCCTCTGCTGTCCGTGGTCATCGGCGTGTTGCTCATCTCCCTGGTCTCGGCGTTACCTTGTCTGGGTTTCTTCGTCGTCGTGGGGGTGGTGTCGCTGGGCCTGGGAGGCGTGGTCCTGACTCGCTTTGGGACTATGTCCTACCCGGAGGGGCAATCATCGCCTTCGTCTCTGGAGCCGATGGAACCCAAACCACCCGCCGCTGCAACCGAGACCGAAGAGAGCCAGTCCGAGACATAAATCGTGTCCTGCTCCAGAGTTCGTTGAAGCGTTGTCACGTGTTCAATTAAGGAGTAACCACGCTTGGAAAGGGACAAAAGCCCCATTCGTCGCAGGGATGTGCGGCGGAGGGGGCTTTTTGGGTGGTAGTACTCACCGGTGGAGTAGGTGGCCGAGATGAGGCAGTAGAGGGCGTCGCCTGTCCTGAGCCGAAGCCCTGAGCGCAGCGAAGGGACAGTCAAAGGATAGGTGTAGCTGATGACACGGTCGGTGGTGGTCAGGGGCACGCTCAGAGGCACAAGTACCGATGCGGGTTCAGGGGCGAGCAGTGGCGCAGCCAGCCTGGCCCGGCAACCCAAGTAGGCCGTCTCGGTGATGGTAGCCGTCGGGGTCGGGGCAAGGTGACAGCACTTTGTGAACCGATTATTTGGCCCGCTTCAGCAACTCGAAGTATCGCTCTCGGCTCATTCCGGCTGTCGTCAGATTAGTGCGGATATGCGTCACTGGTACCTTTCGGGGGCTGGTCTTGATTACCAGCGGACGTGACACACCGGGTTTGGTCATCACAAGGTGGTCACCCTTTTGTCGGCTGACGGTAAAGCCATCCAGTTCAAACAGCCGAATCAGGGTGCACTAATGAACCGGTGTGATTTTAGGCAAAGGAAGCCTCCAATTGATGCACTTGGATAGGCTGTCGAGGAACCCATCTCTGCGAGGCAGGTGATTCGCGATGATATCCAGCCTCTTCCAGTACCGCTTCCAGCGTGCCCATTCGTTGACACTCTTCCAGGAAAAGCGACACTGCCTCCTGCAACGAGGCTAATGCTTCTTCGGGCGTCTCGCCAAAGCTGGAAACGTTCAGTTCGGGACAAAGGGCTACAATTTGGCCATCTTCATCAAATAGTTGGCTGGTATAGGGTATTTGAATCATTTTCAACTTCTCCTTGTTACCGGCTCTGGTGCTTTCGGTGCATTCCAAACCACACAGCACGCATTACAGGCATAGTATACCATCCTTCCCCGGTCGGGTCAATTCTGCTCGCAAAGAGTTGTTATGGGTAGGTGTAGCTGATGACGTGGTGGATGGTGGTAATGAGCGTACCCAGGGGCGCGAGCGCAGGTGCGGGCTCAGGCAACACCATGAGAGGTGCAGCCAATCCAGCCCGGCCGCCCAGCTAGGCTGTCTCAGTGGCAGTGGCAGTGGGGGTGGGCTCTTCGGTCGACGTCTCGGTCGGCGTCGGCTCCGGCGTGTCTGTGTCCGTTGCCGTCGGGACAGGCGTCCCCGTTGCAGTCGGTTCGGGCGTGGCTGTGTCCGTTGGCACCTCGGTCGGGGTGTCGGTCGGCGTGGGCTCCTCGGTGGCCGTGGGCGCACCGGTGGCCTTCGGCGTGGCCGTTGGCTCCGCTGTAGCCGTCTCGGTGATGGTGGCTGTCGGGATCGGCGTCGCCGTATCCGTTGGCGTGGCGGTCAGTGTCGGCGTGCCGGTGCTGGTGGCCGTAGGCGTCACCGTGGATGTGACGGTCGTGCCGGTGAGGGGCTGCGTGTAGCGCACGCGGTTACCTACAGTATCATAAGACCCGGCAGGTCTCGCGCAAGTAGACCTGCCGGGTCTCAATTCAATTGTTCTTCATGCTCAAGGCTCACGCAAATAGTACGCACGCAAATAGTACGACGGACCGCTGGTCCCGCTGGCGGACTTTGTAAAAGGGACTAGCCTGATTTTACGCGGATCTAGTTCATACTTAATGTCTCCCCATACCATGAACACTCCCTCGCCGGGTGTGTTTACCCATTCTTCCTGACAGAAATCATACCAGTAGGCTTCATCGGCGAAAGGGTCCTTTGTATCGCCTCCCTCGACGGGTTCAATGCCAGTCTTCCCTGTGCTACAATCTATTTGACGCCAGTACGCGCACATCAGCAACCCTTCCAAGTGAAGGTAAGGGAGACCCTGGTCGGAGTAGGTGACTCGCCACGGTTTCCAGTCACTCTCATACTTGAATCCCGTCCTCTCGACGTATATGGTTTGTTTATATCGGCCATCTCCTCTGATGATGATCGTGGAATCCATCAGTGAATCCATAGCGTCCCAGGTGCCAATCAAATCAGACTCTGAAAACCCTTCTTCTATAGGCCGGTTGCATCCCCCCGATTCCTTCGAACTGCAAGCACCGAGAAGAAGGACGATTAGCAACACAATAAAAGACTGTTTCTTCTTTATCATCTCCACCTCCTGTCAAAACCCTGTTACTCAGGGGGAAAACCTTCGGGGTCTCTGGTATGCCGTCTAAAATGGCCCCAGACCTGGATATCGAGCTGCGGTGGAAGATTTCCTCGGTTCGGAGGATACATTCTCCAGAAGCAATCGTGTCTCTCAGTCCACGTGAATGTCTGATACAGATTTCCCCCGCCTTGTGAACCTTCAGTTTCCTCTCTGGTTCTCCTCCCCAGTATCGAAATCAACTTGTACTGCTCGGGATCCCCGATGAGCACAGCGAGAGGCTTGTCTTCCAGGTCAGGTCTGTCCGATATTAGGTCCTCGACATTGTCAATAAACTTGTCCTCCCGGAATCTCCCCCGAATATGGCTTCCTGATTCCAGGGTCACGTCATTGTCTATTCGGAAACCAACCCGGTCAGTGCCCACTGGTTTGATTTGATACCAGAAAGATCCCATAAAAAATGAAACCGGCACACTCCGCAAAGACGATATATCCAACAGGCCCGTCTCAATATACTGAAGGAACTCGAATTTGTAGTGGGTAGGTCCACTAAGATCCTCTCCCCCCCAATAGTATCGTTGCCTCAAGTCACTCACCAAACTGGTCTTGGCCAACTCTTTTGTTAAGGGTTCGTTTCCATCAAAAACGAGACGGTCTGATTTGTACTTTCCCCTCCACTCATGCACATACCACCCAAACAACTCGTGAGCCGTTTTCGGAAGATCCTGGCCTAGCTCGAAGCCGTAGATATCCTTGTTCCAATTTTCCTTATTGTATGACGCCCTGCAAAGTTCGACAGCCTCTTTGGCAGTCGTTGAGCGTGGGTCGTGGGGGCCCAACGGCGCTACCCCATGCGTAAGCGAATGAAGATCAAAACACAGGGCCATTAACTCTATGCCAGACCACGGGTATAAACCTGATGGATCATTCAGGTTGATGGGATTACCCATGGCATAGTTGAAGCCATTGTATGTCCCTGGTATCTGCTCGTACCCCATCCACGGATCGCGAGAGAGGAATACTCCCAACGTCGGTTGCATATACCTCGTCCTCAGGTACACCAACCCCGTGCTGGCATCCCACTGCTCCCCAGTGAAGCCATACGGCTCGCCGCCGCTCTCGCCCAGCGGCACGCCAAAGGGGCTGAAGCTGTAGTCCGCCACCACCTGACCCGCCGGGTCGGCCAGTTGCCGCACGCTGCCCAGCCCATCGTTCACGTGGTAGGCCCACGTCCCACTGTCGTACTGCGCCAGGAGGTCATGGCCGTACAGGTAGCGGGTGGTCTGGCCAGCAGTGGTCTCCTGCAAGACCTGGGTCAAGCCAGCAGCCGGATCAAGCACGTAGGCGGTGGTGACACTGTTCACGGTCTTGCTTATACGGTCGCCCACCCCATTGTAGGTGTAGGTGTAGGCCTGGCCACTGGAGTACGTGGCCAAGATGAGGCGATAGAGCGAGCCGCCTGTCCTGAGCATGTCGAAGGGTCGAGGGGCGAAGTCGAAGGATAGGTGTAGCTGATGACGCGGTGGGTGGTGGTCACGGGCGCAGCCAGAAGCGCAAGCCCAGGTGCGGGCTCAGGCAACACCATAAGAGGTGCAGCCAATCCAGCCCGGCCGCCCAGGTAGGCCGCCTCGGTGGCGGTGACCGTGGGTGTGGGTTCTTCGGCGTGGTTGTCAGCGTCGGGGTGGAGATTAGGTCATTTTATGAATCTGCATCCTCCGATTTCCCCAATTGCGCGCTGACTACAAGGACGATCTCAACCAACACAGCGGCGGAAACCACTGTTGCATTGGCCCAGAATCCGACGCCCCGATAGACCGGGTCTGTAAGGTATGTTCTATACCATGTCAAGGGCAGTAGAGCCAATAGTAGGAACCTGTAGAGCATTCTCAATCCTCTGAAAGAGCGCCTAGCTAGGCATACGTTTAGCAAGATCAGAAGCGGAACGGTCAGTGGGGATAGCACCATGCAAAATCTAAGAACGTTAAGAAAATAGATACCCTTGATTCCATGGAAAATCGCTACTTCTAGAGCTTCTCCAGTAACCCAGAGTATATACATCCAAGTAGGTAGGAACCCATGGGAGAGCGGGCTCCAAGGTAGGAAGAGAGTTATGAACATAACACTCACCAGAATCACTCGTAAAAGACGTTCAGACATGCGATCTCCTTTCAATCACCTAGGGAAGAAATACCCGGAGTGACGTGGGTGTATTCAATGGATCAGCGCGTTTAGCGGTTGTGCCTCAAGGAGCAGTTAAGAAGGCTTTGATCTCCGTATCGTCAGGCTGCCTGAAGTTGAGTGCGCAAGGATCGTCGGTGATGCGTCTCATAAACCGCAAGATGTGGGCGCGGGTGACATGCTCCATGTCCGTGTCTCGGCTTGAGCCTGGAAAGTATAGGTCAGTGGCGAAGCCAAAGTAATCACGCTCCTTGACGCGCAGGCTCGAGTCGGGCTCTGGGGCGTCCTTCCTCAGATACAGGTCAATCAGGTCATTGTCAGAAAGGCCGTTGAGGTCAATTCCCGGGTTTCTGCGCTGAATGTCCCGAATGACTTCCTCCCTGGGATGAGCCGGAAAGGGTGAGAAGCCGATGACCGGTGGCCCTGGCAGGATATGGTAACCCCAGTAGAAGTCCTGGATCTGGATCCAGGTTCTCCCAGGCCTGACGACTTTCCACTCCCCTGCGGGTATAGTTTTTGTAGCATGCTCCCGAGTATACCCCTCGTTCCAATGGCTGAACCAGTCCTGCAGTTGGTGGAGGGAAGCGCCGAAGAGGAAAGGATTGCCGGATTCGATTGTCGCCTCGACGTGTCTCATGGTTCTATCCAGCGGACAGAAGTGACATACATTGCAAAAAAACGCATCAAGTATACCCAACGCATCATCTACATACTGGTCTGCCCATGCAATGTGGTAAGCCAGTCTCTCGGGATCTACAGGCGTAGGAAGTATCGCAGCCCATTCGAGTACCAACCCATAGGTGAGATCATAGTGCACTTCACGCCCGTACCATCCGCTGGGATCCGTGGCATTGATCGGATTGTTCTCGACATAAGAGAATCCATTGAGCGATTGTGGGTTTTGGTAGTCGCCAGGCCACACATCTTTGGTGGTAAACCTTCCTACCAGAGGTTTGTAGTAGCGAGCGCGCAGGTACAGAAGCTGAACCTCCCGATCCCACTGCTCCCCGGTGAAGCCATACGGCTCCCCGCCGCTCTCGCCCAGCGGCACCCCAAACGGGCTGAAGCTGTAGCCCTGCACCACCCGGCCCATGGGGTCGGCCAGTTGCCGCACGCTGCCCAGCCCATCGTCGATGTGGTAGGCCCACGTCCCGCTGTCGTACTGCGCCAGCAAATCAGCACCGTACAGGTAGCTGGTGGTCTGGCCGCCGGTGGTCTCCTGCAAGACCTGGGTCAGGCCGGCGGCAGGATCCAGCACGTAGTCGGTGGTGACGCCATCCACGGTCTTGGCCACGCGGTCGCCCGCGCCGTTGTAGGTGAAGCCAGTTGTCAAAGTGCCGCTCACCGCCTGCACCAGCCGGTTGGCGTGGTCGTAGGTGTAGCTGTACACGCCATCATTCAGCAGGTTGCCGTTGTCGTCCCAGGTGTAGGCCTGGCCGTTGACGCTGGTCAGCCTGTTGGCGTCGTCGTACTGATAGTTTACCACGTCCTCGTGGGTTGTCAAGCTCAGGCGGTTGCCCACGGCGTCGTAGGTGTAGGTGTAGGCCTGGCCACTGGAGTACGTGGCCGCCGTCAGCCTGTACAGCGGGTCGTAGGCATAGGTCATGGTCACTACCGCCGGCCGCTCAAACTCGCCGGGGTAGATGGCCTGGTCGGTCGCCAGGTGCGCCCGGTAGCGGTTCGCCACCTGCGAGTCGCTCAACCTGGCACCGTAGACAGCCAGGTTGGCCACCCGCGCCTCGACGCTGTTCCCTCCACTGCCATCGGTGCCCACCCAGATGGTATCCAGCCCAGAAGGACTGCTGCCCAGCGTGCCCGTGACCAGCAACGATCCGTCAAGGTGCAGCGCCATCTCGCCGCCACCCCAGGCCGCCGCCACCTGGTGCCAGGGGACGCTGCTCCAACTCCGGGCGCTGCTGATGGCCTGCCCGGCCACGGTCAGGGTCAGCACTCCCTGCGGCCCCACGTTGAGACCCACGCCGTCCCCGCTGCCGGCCTGGAACAGGTGGTGGGTCTGCCCATCGCCGGGACTCCAGGTCGGCTTCAGGTCCAGGAAGACGGTCCCCGCCCCGGCCGCGATGTTGCCCGCCCCGCTGTAGGTCAGCGTGGCCGTGCCGGTGATCAAGGCCGGGCGGTAGCCGCTCTCCTCCTGCGCCCAACTCACGCCGGTGGCGTACCCTGGTTCGCCCGCCAGCCCGTCCGCCCTCCCGCTCAGCGGCGCGCCCAGCAACAGCCCCGTCCCAAAGGTGTCCGTCACCGCCTCCGCCGGTTCTTGATCGTCGGGGCGGCCGTAGTACAGCCAGTAGCTCGTCGTGGCCGTGGTCATCGGCTGCTGCAAGGCGAACCACAGCGTCCCGCTCACCGTGCCCATCCCCTGCACGGCACGCGGGGCCGGCTGCCACTCCGAACCGCTCCAGTAAGTCACGCGCAAATCCTGCCCCTCCGCCTGCATCTTGCCGGCCTCAATCAACTCTGTGCCCGAAAAAACCAGGCCAAAGGGGACCGTTGCGGTAGCGTTGCCGGTGCTGTCAATGGCCAGCAGGGGGTCAATGGCCAGGGGCACCCGGTAGCGGTAGCCGTAATCCCACCAGGGCAGGCTGTCGTCGGCCACGTACAAACAGTCTGCGGCCCCTCCCGGCAAATCGTAGCCCTCCGCCTGCACCATCGCCGCGTTGCACGCCTTGGCCGGGGCGCCGCCTGTCACCGTCACGGTGTAGAAAAGGCTGCCCGTGGCCGGGGGCGAGATGCCATCCCAGACCAGCGTCTCCACCCCGCCCGCCGTGCTGGTGACCGGGTCGCTGCTGATGACGCCGCTCGTCGGACCGACGTAGCTGAACCCCACCGGCAGGGTGTCGGTCAGGCACGTCGCGCTTGTCACCTGCAGCGAGTACTGCAACTCCTCCCCCACCACGGCCCAGGTCGAACCGGCCGTCTTGGTCAGCGGCGCCGTCGTTTCCGAGGGGATGGACGATTTCATGACGATGGGCAGATAGATCGGCCAGGGCAGCATGCCAGCGCCGTAGAGGCTGAGGTGCTCCAGGTGCGTGGTGAGCGTGCCTGCCTGCTCGTCCACCTCGGTGGGCAGCGGTCGCCAGCTCTCGCCCTCCTCGTCGTAGCGGAAGATGCGCAGCCTGGCCGGCGGCCAGTCTTCTTGCAGGTCGGCGGCCTGGTAGTAGACGGTCAGGGTCAGCGGGCGTGAGAAAGTGACTTCCCCGGCCGATTCGCCCGCTGCAACCGCCGGCTCGATGGAGCAGTCGCCCGGCTCGGCCTGCAAATCGAAGGCGTAGAACAGGAAAGAGGCGCGGGCCTCGGGCCGGGCGGCGTGGAAAGCGCGGGCCGGTTGCGCCAGCGAGTCGGGGGCGAACTCGGCCCGCACCCGGCCGTCGGCGGAGAGCAAAAGGCCGCCCTCGTCGGGAGTGATCAGGCCGGGGCAGACCGGCGTCGGCGTGGGCTCGGGGGGAAAGAGGTGCTCGTAGGGGTCCCTGGTCGGCGTCGGCGTAGGGGTCCCAGTAGGCGTGGCCGTTTCGGTGGTCACCGGCGTGCCGGTCTCTGTAGGAACAGCGGCTGGGGTCGGCGTCTCCGTTGGCACTGCCGTATGGGTTGAGGTAGGCGTTGGCGTATCCACGGCCACCTCGGTTGGTGTTTCGGTGGGAGACGGTTCTTCCGTAGGCGTGGGTTCTTCGGTGGGAGTATCGCTAGGCACAGGGGTATCCGTAGGCGTCTCCGTAGGAGCAGGCTCCTCCGTGGCCGTCTCCGTCGGTGTGGGTTCTTCGGTCGGCGCAGGTTCTGTCGTAGGAGTATCGGTGGGTGTAGGCGTGTCTGTCGGCTCCGGTTCCTGCATCAGCGGGGCGGCCAACCCATACCGCCCCCCCTCCTGGCGCAGTGCCAGGACCGGGAAAGAAGGAGCCATAGCCAACCCGCCACCCGGCGGGGGCTGGACCATGAGCTCCTCCGCCTGCACGCGGTTGCCCAGCGCGTCCAGGGTGTAGGTGAAAGCAGCCAGGGCGCCGGTCACTGTGCTGTGGGTCAGCGTGAGCAGCCGCCCGGCCTCGTCGTAGCCGTAGGCGCTGTTGACGCCGTTGGGCAGGGCTACCCCCGTCAGGCGGTTCGCAGCGTCGTAGGTGTAAGTGACCACCTGGCTCTGCCAATCCGTCACTTTCTCCAACCGGTTGGCGTCGTCGTAGGTGTAACTCACGGTCTTGCCTTCAGGATAGGTCAACTCCTTGCGGTTGCCGGCCGCGTCGTAGCCGTAGCCTACCACCTGCCCACCGCCGTCGGTGACCTCTGTCAGCCGATACAGCGGGTCGTACTCGTAATGGGTGGTGCCCGTGGTGTCGGTCATGGCCACCCGGTTGCCCACCCCGTCGTAGGCAAAACCCACGTCCGGGTCGGGATCGGGGTAGTCAATCAGGGTCAGCCGGTTGACCTCGTCGTAGCTGTAGAAGGTGGTCAAGCCATTGGCGTCGGTCATCACGGTGCGGCTGCCGACGCGGTCGTAGCCATAGCTGGTGGTGTGGCTCAACGGATCGGTGACTTTCTCCAACCGGTTCAGGTCATCGTATTCGTAGGTCGTGGTGTGGTTTCTGCCGTCGGTCACCGAGGTGCGGTTGCCGGCAGCGTCGTAGCCGTAAGAGGTCTCCACGTTGGTCTCTTCGTCCACCGGCCCGCCGTCCACATAGTTCTCCACCACCCCGGTTAGCCGGTTCAGGGCGTCGTACTCGTAGCGGGTGACGATGCCTTTGGCGTCCTCCAGGCTGACCCGGTTGCCCACGGCGTCGTAGCTGTACTCCGTCCGGTTGCTCAGCGGGTCCTCCACGGCCACCAGCCGGTTCAGGTCGTCGTACTCGTAGGTCGTGGTCTCTTCTTCGTCGTTGGTAACGCTCACGCGGTTTCCAGCCCGGTCGTAGCCGTAGGTCGTGGTGTGGTCTTTGGCGTCGGTCGCCTGCTCCAGCCGGTTGAGGTCATCGTACTCGTAGGTCGTGGTTTGGTTGTTCTGATCTGTCACGGAGGTGCGATTCCCCAGGGCGTCGTAGGCGTAGTGCACCGTGCCGGTCAGCGCGTCGGTCACCTGCTCCAACCGGTTGAGGTCGTCGTACTGGTAGAGGGTCTCGTGACTGTTGGCATCCACCACCCGGCTGCGGTTGCCCAGGGCGTCGTACTCATAGCCAGTGGTGCCTGAGAGGGCATTGGTCACCCGGCTCAGCCGTCCCAGGCTGTCGTAGTCATAGTCCGTGCGGTGATCATTGGCGTCTACCACCCAGGTGCGGTTGCCCATCACGTCGTAGCCGTAGACCGTGGTCACGTTGGTCTCTTCGTCCACCGGCCCGCCGTCCACATAGTTGACCGTCACCGTGACCGGCCGGTTCAGTTCGTCGTACTCATATTTTGTGATTTGGGATTTGGGATTTGTGATTTGAATCCGGTTGCCTGCTGCGTCGTAGCCGTAGACCGTGGTCACGTCCTCGTCCGGGTGATTCGGATCATAGCTCCCATTGACATAGTTGGCTGTGACCGTGATCGCCCGGTTCAGTGCGTCGTACTCATATTTTGTGATTTGGGATTTGGGATTTGTGATTTGAATTCGGTTGCCGACCTCGTCGTAGGCGTTCACGGTAGCCACGTCCTCGTCCGGGTAGTCCGGGTCGTAGATTCCATTTATGTAGTTGACCGTCACCGTGATCGGCCGGTTCAGCTCATCGTAGTCCGTCTTGGTCACCCGCCCCAGGGCGTCGGTCACCGAGGTGCGGTTGCCGACCGCGTCGTAGCCGTAGACCGTGGTCAGGTTGGTCTCGGCGTCCACCGGCCCGCCCTGGACGTAGTTGACCGTCACCGTGATGGGCCGGTTCAGTTCGTCGTACTCTGTCCTGGTCACCCGCCCCAGAGTGTCGGTGACCGCCACCTGGTTGCCGATCTCGTCGTAGCCGTAGACCGTGGCCACGTCTTCGTCCGGGTGAGCCGGATCGTAGACCCCATTTACATAGTTGACCGTCACCGTGACCGGTCGGTTCAGCGCCTCGTATTCCGTCCTGGTCACACGCTCCAGGGTGTCGGTCACCAGGACGCGATTCCCTACCCCGTCGTAGGCGTACTCGGTGACGAGATTGTACTCGTTCAGATAGTTCGGCGGCTGCCCAGCCAGGTAGTTCTCCGTCACCCGCACCAGGTTATCGTCGCCGTCGTACTCGTTGACAGTGACCCGCTGCCGGGGCGTGCCGGCGGCCACGGTGGTGGTCACGAGCCGCCCCACCCCGTCGTAGCCAAACCGGGTCACGGTGCCCAGGGTGTCGGTCATGGCTACCCGCTGGCCGAATTCGTCGTACCCATAGGTCGTGGTGTGGTCGTTCTCGTCGGTCACCGAGAGCACCTGGCCGTACTCGTCGTAGGTGTAGACTACCGTGCCCGTAAGCGGGTCGGTGGTGCGGATCAGGTTGTTGTCGGCATCGTACTCGTAGGTCGTGGTGCGATCCAGGGCGTCGGTGCGGGAGGTCAGGTTGTTGCGCTCGTCGTAGGTCATGCGCGTCGCGTTGTCCAACGTGTCGGTGATGGTCGAGAGCAGGCCGCAGCACGCTTCCCATTCGTAATAGGTGGTGTGCTCGTTCTCGTCGGTGGCCGAGGTGCGGTTAAAGTCCTCGTCGTAGGTGTAGGAGGGAGAGTTGCCCAGGGGGTCCTGCTGGGAAGTGAGGGTGTGCCGTACGTCGTAGGTGTCGGTGATGACGTTCCCCCGGGGGTCGGTGATCAGTACGGTGCCGTCAGTGTTGTAGGTCAGGACCAGTTCGTTCTCCAGGCCGTCCCACTGGCGGGTCACCCGCTTCTCGTCGTCGTACTCCTGCCGCTCCACGGTGTGCCCCTCGGGGTCGGTGATCTCGTACAGCAGGTGCGTACCAGTGTAGGTCATGGTCCAGGCCAGGTCCCGGGTGTCGGTCACCACGGCCAGGTCGCCGTTGGCGTCGTAGCCGTATTGCACCGTGCGACTGATGGGGTCACTGATCTGCGTCAGCCGCCCCTGGCCGTCATAGTCAAAGTCCAGGTAGCGCTGGCCGGTGGGCTCTGTCACCCGGCCCAGTTTGCCGCCTGTATAGGTGAACTGGGTCACGTTGCCCTTGGGGTCGCGCAGGGAAGTGAGATTGCCATCACCATCAAAGGTGTAGACCGTCTGGTTGGTGGCCGTAACCACGTAGGTGCTGCCCACCTTGACCATCTCACCCCACACGCCGGGCCAGGCGCTGTAGGTGCCGTCCCCGTTGTCGGTGAAGCGCATCCGCGAACCGTGGGGCGCTTTGAGGATCACCGCGTCTGGCTCGCCGCCCGGGTCGTCCGGGAAGACCAGGTTCATGTCGTAGTTGTGGGTCCAGCCGTAGCCCAGGGTGGTGGTGTAGAGCTCTGCTGCCCCGGAGTTGTACGAGCGCTCGAAGCGCAGGGGCTGGCCCAAAGTGGCTACGGAGATGTCTTCCCGCTGGAAGTTGTAGTTGCCCGAGTAGGTGTTGATAGGGCCGCCTGCCCGATTCTGGGCCTGGCTGGAGCTGCAGAGCGGACACTCGTTGGCGGCCCAGGTTTGGTCGGGAGGGAGGGGGGGACCTTCCACAGCAAAATTCGTAAACGTCAGTTGGTTAAGATACGGATACGGGTTGTTCCCATAGGCACGATGACCCTCGACGACAAGCCGAACGAACTTGTTTGAAACAGGCCAGTTTCTAGTATACACGCGGCATTCGGTAGAATTTTCATCATAATGATGATAGACTTGCGACCACGAAACTCCGTCATCAGAAGTGTAAACTCGCAAGTGTGTCCCGCCTTGCCAAGCACTACCCCAATGTCTATAATTCCATGTAATCTCATCAAACGACACGCTGAACGGATACTCTATACCAATCCACTTGCCTTTGTCCGGATAAGCGCCCGCCTGTTTCGGACAAATGTTGGCATCCCAATATCCGTGCTGGTTGCATAGATCCCCGTTTACCCAAAATGCCTTGCTCGTACATCCGGTCTGGGGATACGTGTGGGTAAACGTTGTCCATCCCTGCGGACCATCACTGAAATCAAAAGTGTAACTTGTTGACATCTGCATACGGTCGGAGGATGCCCCCCCTGAGGGAGATGAAAAATCACTGACGTCACTGACTTCAGTGGCTTCAACGCCTCTCAGCGCTTGCGATGAGTCCAGAGCTAAGTCGGGGCTGGCATTGCGCCCATCCGCCCAAACGACGTGGGTGTTGCCCTGTTCGTCTATGGCAAGATCGGAACCCCTTGGCCAATATGCTTCCTTGTCACTCACCCGGACAGGACTGCTCCAGCCGAAGCGGAAGGACAGATCCTGAGAAGATGGCTCCTGAGGCGTGGGCGCATCTGTCGGGGCCTCCGCCAGCAACTCCGTGGGCGTATCTGGTGCCAGGTCCGTAACAGACAAAGCCAAGGGCTGTGCCGCAACCTCTCCATCCTCTGCCGTCACGTCCGGCTCGGCGGTCGAGATGCTGAGGGCAAGCGGGAGCGCTGTGGCATCTCCCGGCACGGCAGCAGAGTCCGCCAAAGCCTCGGCACGCGACGGCAAACCAGGTCCGGCCTGGTTTCTCAACGGAGGGCCGGCCACAGATGTCAGGTAGGGAGAAGCTACCCTCTCCTCCGGTCTCGCCGGCTCAATCGCTGATTGCGGAGGAGCGGAAAGGGCCGCAGGCGGGAACAGCCCCCCCAGCACGAAAACGGTCAAAAGGGCGTTGAGCAGGAACCTATTTCGCCGGGTAAAGCTCTTCATATCTGCACCTCCTTGGAGATATGGGCAAACGATAGCGTGCTCCGCGGTGAAATCTTGCTCGGTTTGTAAAGAATTTGGGGCCTCAAGGGATTCAGCGGTCAGCGATCAACCGTCAGTGGTTAGGCTGAAGCGGAAAGCTGACCGCTGATGGCTGAACGTTTCCTGAAAAAGAAAGACGCCAACAAACGAGATGCGCACATCTCATCGTTGGCGTCCATCGGTGCTCTTGAGACTCTTTTCTGTTCAGGGAGGCCGGGCAACCAGAAAAAGCACCCATCGGCAGCCTCTTCGTGTTCTGTCAGGCGAGGCCGCGATGCAGGGTAGGAGTGAAGCCCGACAAACTCTCAAACTTTCACTTTACCAGATGCCGGTCCTGAGGGCGATTTCCCCACAAGAAGTCAAGCTCTGCCCAAGCCCAGTCGAGTGGGCTTTAAGCCCGCTCAGCCGGTGGGTAGCCCTGGCCATCTTTGAGATTCTGTCATGCAGCCGGCACACTCCACGCCTGGCCATTCATCCAGAAAGGCTCAGGAATAGATTAGTTTTATTATACTACAAAATCTTTATTTTGTCAAGAGCCACTGACTTGGTGATTACCCATAAATTGTTTTGTCAAGTGAATCGAGCATCGGAGTCGAGACTTCAGCCAGATTTTGGGCTGTATGAAACCGCCTGAAGGCTCGACTCAACCGGGCTCACAGCTTGACATCTGCGTTATGGGTGACCACCAGGCCCTGAGGTATTGACGAAAGCACCCTTTACCGATATAATGGGAGCGAATCTTGTCCGAGGAGAAACTTGATGTCGCTGACAGAATACCGCCGTTTGTTCCCCGTCACAGAAGAGTACGCCTACCTGAACCACGCCTCTATTGCGCCCTACTCGGTGCCAGTGGCCAGGGCCATGGAAGACTTTGTCGCCAGACGCCACCGGCGAGGCTGGCTGGACGCCGAAAAGTGGAAAGTCCGTCTTGAGGAAGTGCGCAAGCTGCTAGCCCAGTTGATGGCCGCTGCCCCGGAGGAGATCGCCTTCACCGGCAACACCTCCCACAGCCTCAACATCGTGGCCAGCGGCATTGGCTGGCGGGAGGGAGATAATCTGATCGGGGCCGAGACCGAGTTCCCGGCCAACGTCTACCCCTGGCTCAACCTCCAGCGCCTGGGTGTAGAGGTACGCCTGGCCCCCGCCCGCGACAACCGTATCCTGGTCGAAGACATCGCCGCCCTCATGGATGAACGCACCCGCCTGGTGGCCCTGAGCTTTGTCGAGTTCGCCACCGGATTCCGCAACGATTTGAGAACCATCGGCCAACTCTGTCGGGAGCGGGGAATCTACTTCTGCGTTGACGGCATCCAGGGGCTGGGAGCCCTGGATCTAAACGTCACCCAGAGCCCCATTGACTTTCTGGCCGCTGGAGGCCCCAAGTGGCTGATGGGACCCATCGGCGCGGGCTTTCTCTATTGCCGCCGGGCATTGATCGAGAAACTGGTGCCCATCAGGGTCGGCTGGTGGAGCGTGGTGGACCGTGACGATTTCTTCCGCTATGACTCGCCTCTGCGAGATGATGCCCGACGCTTCGAAGAGGGGTCGCTCAACTTTCTGGGCATCCACGGCCTGGGGGCCAGCCTCGAACTGCTGCTGGAGGTTGGCATACCCCGCATTGAGGAACGGGTGCTGGGCCTGACCGATTATCTGATCGCGGGCCTGCAAGCACGAGGTTACCATATCACCACACCCATCGCTTCGCCACAGGAACGGTCCGGCATCATCTGCTTCAACCACTCGCATCATGCTTTGGACGACCTGGAACAACGGCTGAGTGAGGCCAGGGTGGTCATCTCCAAACGCGGCCAGGCTATCCGCGTCTCACCCCATTTCTACAACGACGAGACAGACATTGACCAATTGCTGAATGCGCTACCGTGAAGGCCTGCGCAGCAGGTCGGGGGGTGTGGGGGGTGTCCCTCCACAATTCTCTTATGGTGTCATATTATCAGTACTTGAGAATTTGCGATCCGGAGTGCAGGCGCAAGCCTGCTCTGGGCTTTGTAGAGGCGGACTGGCGTCCGCACTCCAGCGAGTTTTCCCATCTACTGATTATAGGCAAGAAAGCCCCTGATTATGCTGGAGGTTCCCACCGGAGAGGCGTTTTTCAGAGTCTTCCATACCTGCCCTTGTGGCGGCTATGGAAAGCCGCCCTACGTGCGACTTTTGCCTCAATGCCAATAAGGGCGGTATTTGCCATTGTGGGCAAAAGGTGTTAAAATAGATTAGAGCAACGTGCGCTATGCGTTTCTCTAATGGGCTAAGCAACTGTGAGCCTCTCACATCGTTAAAGGCGGAGGTATAGGGGGCAGAGGGGCACCCTCGCTCCCCCCTGGCGGGGGCTAAGGGTGCTTCTCGTTTTCAATTCCCTACATCTGAAAGGCACACGAATGGAAGAAAATCGCACCGAGGTACGAATCCAGCACTTGGAGAGGCGGGTAGCCCGTCTGGAACGAATCATCGAGGTCAGCAGGGTGATCAATTCGACCCTCAACCTCGAGCCTCTATTGCACAATATCATCCAGATAGCGACCGACCTGACCGCCACCGAAGCCAGTTCCATTCTTCTGTTGGACAAGAAGACGGGTGAACTCCACTTTGAGGCTGCCATAGGGATCAAAGGCCGGGAGGTAAAACCCCTCGTCGTGCCTTTAGACAACAGCATCGCTGGCTGGGTGGTCAAAAAAGGAGAACCCCTGCTGATCCCCGACGTCCGTAAGGACCCCCGTCATTACCATCAAGTGGATGACATGACCCAGTTCTCCACCCGTTCTATCCTGGGCGTCCCCCTCAAAGTCAAAGACAAGGTCATCGGCGTCCTGGAAGTGCTGAACAAGATTGACGACAAGGAGTTCACCCGGGACGATATCGAAACCCTGACCACATTAGCCTCTCAGGCAGCCATCGCTATCGAGAATGCCCGTCTTTTTCAACAGAGCGATCTTCTCTCCGAGGTGGTACACGAACTGCGTACGCCCTTGACCTCTATCCGTGGCTACAGCAAGATGCTGCTCCTGGCTGAGGGCATAGGCCAGGAGAAAACGCTGGGATTTGCTGAGACCATCCACCGAGAAGCTGTACGGCTGGGACAGATGATTAACGAGTTCCTGGATCTGGCCCGCCTGGAATCGGGCCGGACCCACATGGCCCAGGAACCTGTCAATATGACCGAGGTCATCAACGAGACGGTGGCCATTCTGCAGCCCCAGGCCGAAGAGCGACAGGTATCCATTTCTCCCCAAGTTCCAGAGACTCTACCGACCATCACCGGTGACTCAGATCGCTTGAAACAGGTCATGGTCAATCTGGTCAGCAATGCGGTGAAATACAACCACGAGGGAGGACGGGTGGATATCGAGGTTCAAGTCGGGGAGGATGAGTTAAACGTAGCCGTAAGGGACACAGGCAGAGGTATCCCTGAGGAAGACCTGCCCCACATCTTTGAGAAATTTCACCGCGTAGACGATGCGGGAGAGCAAACCAAAGGCACGGGGCTGGGCCTGTCTATCGCCAAGCACATCGTCGAAGTCCACGGGGGGACGATCAGCATCGAAAGCGTATGGGGCCAAGGAAGCACTTTCTCTTTCAGCTTGCCGCTGTCCCGGGTATAAGTCAAAAGCTTGGGTGAACGGCTCAGACTTGCTGTCTGTACCGCTCCACTCCCGCCGGAGCGGATTGTGACCCGCCCAGAGTCCTGAACCATGCCCTGCTGCCCAAACACACTTGAGATTATAGGGCAGTTATGCTATACTACGATAAAGCGTCGCTAGCCTCGGCGACCGCTCTGCGGCGGTGGAGGTTCTGGCTATACCCCCGGCCTGGCGGCGCAATCAAACCCATCTTTGGAGGAAAACGGACATGGTGAGCCAAGACCTGTTAGATATTCTGCGCTGTCCGGCCTGTGTCAGCGGGCCTAACCGCCGGGAAGGGCCGGACCCAGGGCGATTGGAATTGGTCAACGGCGTGTGGTTGGTCTGCCAGGAAGACGGGTGCAACCGCAAATACCCCATCCGCGATGACATTCCTGTCATGCTCATCGAGGAAGGGGACAAGTATAGAGATGTGCCCGTGGACCAACTGGGCACGCCCTGAGAAAGCTATATAATTCGCCCGGCTCAGCGACAGAAAAAGCACAGGGAGGCCCCTTGCCCGGCGGTCTCCCTGATTTGCTTCAGGCTCTACGCGGATTAGTGGGGCAGAGCCAGATCTGACAGGTTCTGGTTACCAACCCTGTCAGGTCTTGTGCCATGGTTCACCCAGAGTGAAAACACCTTGACAGATTGTCCTTTGCTCCCGCCGGATTTGCAATCCGGCGTAACAGGACATTGTTCTACGATGCAGTGGATTACAGATCCACCGCGAGCCAGATGATTTTCACCCGGCCTGTGAACCATGCCGGTTTTGTGGTCCACTGAGGAGGTTATTCAAGAGATGACAAGCACGAGAAAGCGGCTGGCTTTGCTGGCCGTGCTGGTTCTGATACTGTTTTCGATTGCCCTTTCGTCAGCCCTGGCCCAGGGAGGGATCACCGTCGTCACCGATGAATACGAAACCGTTTTTGGCGAGACTATCACCTTCCGCGTGGCCGCCGAGAGTGAAAGTGAAATCACCGGCATCCGGCTCTACTATCAAGTCGGCGGCTTTCCCGCCACCAGCCGCGCCTACCCCGAATTCGAGCCGGGCCAGACGGTCGAGGCAGAGCACGAGTGGGACCTGGTGCTCAACTACACTCCCCCCGGCAGCGAGATAGAATACTGGTGGAAAATCGAGGACGCGGGCGGCAACGAACTCAATACGGAGCCGGTGAGCTTTACCTATGAAGACGAGCGCTACGACTGGCAAGAACTTGGCTCCGACCGGATCATCCTCTACTGGTACAGAGGAGACGAGGATTTCGGACAGGCCCTCCTCGACCGGGCCCTGGAAGCCCTGGACCAGTTGAGCCACGATACCGGTGTGACAGTAGAGAAAGCGGTTAAGATCTTTATTTATGGGAGCCACAGCGATTTGCTGGGGGCTTTGGATCAGGGAGCGAGGGAGTGGACCGGGGGACGGGCCTTCACCGACCAGGGCATCGTGGTCATCGGCGTCTCGCCCGGCAACCTGGAGTGGGGGAAGAGAGCCACCGTTCACGAGCTGACCCACGTGGTCGTCCATCAGGTGACAGACACCCCTCTGGGTGGCCTGCCTACCTGGCTGGACGAGGGCCTGGCCATGTACGCCGAGGGCGATCTGGAGCCAGTGTACGTGGCTGAGCTAAACGAAGCCGCCGAGTCCAACACCCTGATTTCGGTGCGTTCCATTTCCAGCAGCTTCTCAGCCAACTCGGACCTGGCCAGCCTCTCCTACGCCGAGAGCTACAGCCTGGTCGAGTTCATCCTCGAGCAGTACGGCGAAGAGAAGATGACCCAACTGATTGACATCTTTACCGAGGGTGCCTATTACGACGACGCCCTCCAGGAGGCTCTGGGGGTGGATACGGACGGCCTGGAGGACGCGTGGCGGGCCTGGCTTGGCGCTCCGCCTCGTCCAGCGGCAGCAGAGGCAAGGCCGCAGGTCAGCCAGCCTTCTGCTCCCACCCCCGTCACGCAGAAGCCCTCTGGTGAAGAGCTATGCTGCCTGAGCGGCCTGGTGCCAGGAGCGATCCTGCTGGCCCTGTTTTACCTGTTCAGGCCAAGAACAGCTCAGGGCTGATGCCTAGAGCTCTCTACGGAGGAAATCCTCACATGGCACATACCGTTTCTACTTCACCATCCCAGCTATCCCGGCGACAATTTCTCAAGTTGGCCGGTCAAGGGATGGCAGCGACGGCGCTGCTTGGCGGTTGTGCACCGTCGCCAGAATCGTCAACAGAGCAGGATGGGAGCCTGGATGTCAAAATCGGCCAAATGCTCATGGTCGGGTTCCGCGGGTTGAAGGTGGGCGATGATGACCCCATCGTGCAAGACATACGGGATCGTCACCTTGGCGGTGTCGTACTCTTTGATTACGACGTCCCCACCAAAACCCCGGTGCGCAACATCGAATCCCCTGCACAGGTGAAAGCGCTGGTCGAGGCGTTGCAGGCGGTTTCACCGACACCTCTGTTGGTTGCCATTGACCAGGAAGGAGGCAAGATACGTCGGCTGAAGGAGAAATTTGGTTTCCCGCCCACGGTCTCACACCAGTATCTGGGCGCCATGAATGACCTGGCCCTCACCGACCAACATGCCACCGCCATGGCCCAAACGCTGGCCCAACTCGGCATCAACCTGAATCTGGCTCCAGTGGTGGACCTCAACACCAATCCCGACAATCCTATCATCGGCCAACTCGAACGCAGCTTCTCTGCCGATCCTGACATTGTGACCAACCACGCGCTCGAGTTTATCAGAGCCCACCACGAGCAAGGCGTGCTCTGCACCCTCAAGCATTTTCCCGGTCACGGCAGCTCTGCTGACGATTCGCACCTTGGGTTGGTTGACGTCACCGACACTTGGGTGCGCACCGAGCTAGAACCGTACGCCAACATTATCCAGGTGGGAGAAACCGATGCCATCATGACGGCGCACGTGTTTAACGCTAACCTGGATCCCGAATATCCTGCCACTCTCTCAAAACGCGCCATCGCTGGCGTCCTGCGGGAAGAACTAGACTATGATGGCGTCGTAATTTCTGACGATATGCAAATGGGGGCTATTGCCAACCACTATGGCTTTGAACACGCCATCCAGGCCACTATTGAAGGCGGGGTTGACATCATCGCTATCGCCAACAACTCGGTGTACGAGGAAGGTATTGCCGGTCGTACCGTTGCTCTCGTCAAGCAATTGGTACGAGATGATAAAATCAGCGAAGCGCGCATCAACGAATCGTACCAAAGAATTCAGCGACTCAAGGGCAAACTATCCAAGGGGAAAAGCTGACCCGCGTGGTCATCCATCTAGTGACAGACACCGCTCTGAGCCAGACCAGCCGTTGCTTTTAGATCTAGCTGTGATATAGTAACTATTGTCAGACATCTGTACTTTGGGCGAACCCCGTTATTCGCCCAAAACAACTTTCGCGACCTACGGGAACCACACAGGATTCCAGGCTTCGAATGAAAGGAGAATGAGCCATGTATGCAAGTTGGGTAATGTTCACCTTGGGGCCAGGGACGCGCTCGACAGCGGAGAAACTGGCCGATCAGTTTGCTCCTGTCCTCAGAGGCCTGAAGGGCTTCAAAAGCGTCACGTTCCTCGGTGACGACGCAGTCGGCGAGTATGCGTCCCTGACTCTATGGGAGTCGAAGGAGGACGCCGAGGCCGCCCTTGCAGCCACGGGTTCTCAGCTAGAACAGGCCCTTAGTAGCATCGTCAAGGGGCCGCCGACCCGCCGGTTGTTTGAAGTGTACGAATAAAAAGCGTAGGTCAACAGACAACTAATGGGAGATTCCGTGCCCCCGTGGGTCGCATGACAGGTGGTGTACGCTTACGAAAACGAGGCTTCATACCACCCAAAAAGCCGCCCTGATCACAAGGCGGCTTTGCTTTTGCCCCACCGTCCCACTGTCGTGAGGCGAACGCTCAATTTCTACTCGGCGGTCTTCTCACCTCCCACCAGGGCGATCACTCTGTTCTCCTGCCCCGATTCGACCAACCTCTGGGCCAGAGCCAGGGCTGTCAAGCCGTCTTCTCCTCTCACCGCTGGCTCTTCGTCTTCGAGCACTGCCCGAACAAAGGCTTCGATCTCGACCCGCAGGGGTTCCTGTTTCCCTATCTTCAACCGAACCATGTTCCCTTCGCTCACCCCCCGCAGCAGGCCCAGGCTCCCCCACTGACTCTCAGCATGGTCGTTCTCATAGAAGTAGAGGTCCTGGGTCAGATAGTTGACCAGAAACATACCCCCTTCACCAGTCACTGCAAGCTCTCTGATCTTGGTCGGGGTGAGCCAGTTGATGCTCAGCAGACCGATGACCCCGTTTTCAAACCGCAGCAAGCCCGAGAGCAGATCCTCATGGCCCGTGAGGATCTCCTGTTCCGTTTCAGCGTAGATCCTCGCCACCTCTGAATCGAGCAGATAGCGCATGACGTCCAGATCATGGGTAGCCAGGTCAATCACCACCCCCACGTCCCGCACTCTGGCCGGGAAAGGACCCAAACGCCGGGCGTGGATATGGAAAACCTGTCCTGCTTCTCCTCGCTTCAACCTCCGCTTCAGCTCGATGATGGCGGGATTAAAACGCTCAATGTGACCCACAGTGAGCTTGAGTCCCTGGCTGGCAGCGAGGGTCACCATCTCCTGGCCCGCCTCGATGGTAGAAGCGATGGGTTTCTCCACCAAGATGTGGCAGCCTCGTTGCAAAGCGGCTAGAGCTGTATCGCGGTGACTCTGGGTAGGCACGGCGATGGAGACGACATCCAGTTCCTCATGGCGCAGCATCTCCCGGTAGTCGGTGTAACCTCGAGCACCATAGACGTTGGCCGCCCGCTCGGCCGCTTCGCCCTCCAAATCGGCCACGGCCACCAGGTCTACACCTTCCAGCTCATTATAAATCCTGGCGTGGTTCCAGCCCATACTCCCCACACCGATGACCGCTGCCTTGATGGTTACCTGTCTTTTTTGCTCTTCTCTGCTCAATCTTCAATCCCAGCTGAAATTTTCATCTCCTGCCCCTGTTCACTTTGAAGTTGTGAGACCACTTCTACAATCCTCTCCAGATCTGCTTGGCTGAGAGCCGGGTGCACAGGCAGGGAAAGAACCTCTAGGCTCATTGCCTCCGCAACCGGCAAGCAGTCAGTGTAGCCCAGCTCCTGGTAGATAGGCTGTTTGTGCACAGGCAGGGGGTAGTAGATACCGGTGCCGATCTCCCGCTCCCTCAACTGTTCGACGATCTTATCTCGATCTCCCCTCACCCTGATGGTGTATTGGTGGAAGACGTGCCGGTAGCCATCCTTAACTTGGGGGGTAATAATAACATCTCTCAGATGCTCTGTCAAATAGCGAGCGTTGGCGATGCGCTTCTCGTTAAAGGCCTCGAGTTTCGCCAGTTGGGCCAGACCGAGGGCGGCCTGCAGGTCAGTCATCCTGAAATTGTAGCCCAGGAAGTCATGATGATAACGCCTCTTCATACCGTGGTTGCGCAAAAGCCTGACCCTTTCTGCCACTTGGTCATCGTCAGAGGTGACCATTCCCCCTTCAGCCGTGGTCATGTTCTTGGTCGGATAGAAAGAGAAGCACCCGGTTCCAAAACTGCCCGTCTTCTTCCCGTTGACAGAAGCCCCATGGGCCTGGGCAGCATCCTCAACGATAACCAGCCCATGCCGGGCAGCGATGGCCATGATGGCCTCCATGTCACAGGGGTTGCCGAAGAGATGCACCGGCATGAGGGCTTTGGTGCGCGGGGTGATCCTGGCTTCGATCAGGGACGGGTCAATGTTATAGGAAGACTCATCAATGTCAACGAAAATGGGCTGGGCCCCGACGAAAAGTATGGAGTTGGCCGAAGCGATGAAAGTGAAAGGCGAAGTGATGACCTCGTCGCCGGGGCCGATGCCATGGGCCAGGAGAGCGAGATGCAGCGCAGTGGTGCCCGAAGAGGTGGCCACCGCATGGCGCACCCCACACATGCCGGCAAAGGCCCCTTCAAACTCCTCGACCTTCGGACCTTGAGCCAGCATCCCCGACTCCAAGACGGCGATGACGGCTTCCTTTTCTTCGTCTCCCATCAGTGGTTGGGCTATCGGTATCACGGTATTTGATTCCTTTCACTCGTTGACTCGTTGATCCCCTTCCCTGGGGAAGGAATAAGTGGCATCACAGACCTGGCAACGCATCTCGAACACACTGGCGGACTCGTGCTCTACGACCAGCCTACGGCCGCAGCGACAGACGAACCCTTTGAGGCGAGCCGGACTGCCCACCACCAGCCCATGATCAGGTACGTCTCGTGTGACCAGAGCACCGGCTCCCACCATGGCGAAACGACCAATGGTCACATCAGGCAACACCACTGCACCAGCCCCCACCGAAGCCCCATATTTCACTACTATCCGCCCTACCTCCCAGTCGGCATCGGCCTTTAACTCTCCCGACGGCGTGATAGCCCTGGGGATTTTGTCGTTAATCAGGCAAGCGTGAGGGCCAATGAACACCCCATCCTCCAGTGTGGCCCCGTGATAGATGGAAGCCCTGTTCTGAATCTTCACCCGGTTGCCGATGACCACATCGAAATCAACGTAAACGCCCTTGCTGATAATACAATCGCGGCCGATTCTGGCCCCCTCCCTCACCTGGGCCTGGTGCCATATCTTCGTGCCCTCGCCTACTTCAGCTTGAGGTGAAACCTCAGCCGTAGGATGGATCATGCCTTTCACCTCCGGATAGAATCTCGACGACCTTCACGCTGGCCTGGCCATCACCGAAAAGGTTCACTCGCTCCCCCTGGGGACGAAAGCTCCTGACAGCCTCAATGATCTTCCTGCGATCAGCCCCCACCAGCACATTCCAGCCGGCGTCCACCGTCTCCACCCATTCGGTCTCCTGACGCAGGGTCACACAGGGCACAGCGAAAAAATGGGCCTCCTTCTGTATCCCGCCGGAGTCGGTCAGGATCAGGCGGGCGTTCTTCTCCAGCATCAGCATATCCAGGTAACCCACCGGTTCGACAACTCTGACGCTGCCACCCAGGGTGATCCCCAGTTCGTGCAAGGCTTTACGCGTCCGTGGGTGAAGGGGGAGAAGGACAGTCGCCTCCAGGGAACTCAGAGCAGCGACGATAGAGCGCAGGTTGCGGGGGATATCGGTGTTGTCAGGCCGATGTACTGTAGCCAGAAGATAGCTTTTAGGCCTCAGCCCGAGGGTTTCCAGAATCCGAGACCTTTCCTCCGCCAACTGGCTGTTGTGCAAGGCCGCGTCGTACATGACATCGCCGACGTTGTGCACCCCTTGGGTCAGCCCCTCCTGAGCCAGGTTGCGCACTGCCGTCCAGGTGGGGCAGAAGAGCAAAGTCGAGATGTGATCGGTCACAACACGGTTTATCTCCTCTGGCATGCGCCGGTTGAAACTGCGCAACCCTGCTTCAACGTGGGCTACCGGGATGTGCAGCTTGACCGCAGCCAGAGCCCCGGCCAGGGTGGAGTTGGTATCGCCGTAGACCAGAACCCAATCGGGTTCCTCCTGGATGAGGACCTCTTCGACCCCGGCCAGCATCTCCCCGGTCTGCCGGCCGTGGCTGGCCGAGCCCACCCCCAGGTTGTAGTCCGGCCGGGGGATGTCCAACTCCTCGAAGAAAACTGCCGACAGCGAGGGATCGTAGTGCTGACCGGTGTGTGCCAATACCTCCTGGTGAACTTTTCGCAACTCCCGGCTCAGGGGGGCGGCTTTGATGAATTGGGGGCGAGCGCCGACGATAGAAACGACCTTCATAGAGGTTCCTGACAAATCTCCCGGTAGACCTGCAAAATCTTTTCCCCAGCCTCAGGCCACAGGTAATAACGGGTGGTCCTCTCCCGCGACCGCTGCCCCAATGCCATGCCTCTCCTGGGGTCATCCAGAAGCGCGCCTAAAGCCTCGGCCAGAGCCAGCATGTCCCCCACCGGAACGTAGACCCCCTGTTCCTCCAAGTACTCCCGGTTGACTGGAGTATCGAAGGCCACCACTGGCAGGCCCATAGCCATGTAGTTCAGGAGCTTGCCGCTGCCCTCGGTGGCCGAGATTTTGGGCGCTACGGCCACATCGCCCAGTGCCAGATAGAAAGGTGCTTCCTCGTATGGGATGCGGCCGGGGAAAGTAACGTGCTCAGCAAGGCCCAGCCGCCCGGCCATCTTCTGATAGTGCTCCACGCTAGGGAAACCCATGATCAGGAAGTGGACATCGGAACGGGCCTCGAGCAGATGGACCGCCGCTTGCAGGAACAGGTCAATGCCCTGATATTCGGCCAAGAGACCCAGGTAGACTACCACCTTGCGCCCTGGTGGAATCCTCAACCTTGCCTTCAAAGCCAGGCGCTCCTCTCCGTCAATGACGCCGGGTCTGAAACGGGCACTATCCACACAGTCGGGCACAATGTGAATCTTCCGCCTGTCACAACCGAACTGGCTTACCAGCAACTTAGCGGCATGATGCGAGTTGGCGATGAGCGCCTGGGGCAAATGAGCGATGAGTTCCTCCAGCCGATACAGGAGGCGATGGCACAGATTATCAGGCTGCAGGAATTTGTGATCAATCATCTCGCTGGTGAGGCTGCCCTGGAAGTCGAAGACCAGGGGCACTCCGCCCTTCGCCAGGCTCAGGACACGGCCCTTCGGCAGGCTCAGGACACGGCCCAGCACGCTCACCAGATAGCCGATCAGGGCCCCTTCGTGCAAAAAGGCATGGATGACATCGGGCCTCAGTCGTCTGACCACGGTGGCGCATTTCACCGAGAGAAGGACATCAAAAGCAATCTTGTGCCAGGAAGAGCCTATTTCATAGCCTTTCCGCCAGGGGATGCCAGCGGTGCGCTCGATGGTCAAATCGTCAACGTCCTGGCCACTGTGGTAAGTACAAATGGTGATTCGGTTGCCCATCCGCTGAAGGATGCGGGCCTCTTCCAGAATGCGTACGTGGGATCCGTAGTCAGCGAAGAAAGAAGTGGGGGCGATCATCAGAATATTGTAACGCTCCCCTGGCACCCCTTATCCCTCCACCCACAGCCGCCATCGGAAACGGATCAACTCCCGGAAAGCGCGGGTGATCACGTCGAGACGCGCCCCGGTCTGACTGCCGGCCACGCGAGGACGATGACCGGCTAACGGCACCTCGCGGATGCGGTAGCCAGCCCGCTTGGCTCGCACCAGGAACTCGGCGCTGAAGGTGGCTCCCCGTGACTCGATGTTGATCCGGTCAATGATCTCCCGTCGGAAGAGCTTGAAAGCACAGTCAACGTCGCGGCTGGTGTAGCCGAACAGAAGCGTCACCAGAGCACTCCATCCCCATCCGTTGAGTTTCCGCATGAAGGGATCGCGGCGTGGAGCACGATAGCCGAGCACCAGGTCGTACTCGTCAATGAAAGGGAGTAGCTTTTTAATCTCGGTCAGATCGAACTGTCGGTCAGAGTCGGTGAAGAAAACGAGCTCCTTGCGGGCGCTGGTGAAGCCGGAGTAAAGAGCTGCCCCGTAGCCCTGGTTGACCTGGTGCTGGACCAGTCGCACCTGGGGGTAGCGTTCGGCCAGCAGGCGTACTTTCTCCGCCGTAGCGTCCCGGCTGCCATCGTCAACGACGACAACCTCATAATCGTTGGCGATAGGCCCTACGACCTCAATGGCCTCCATCACCGCTGGACTTACGTTTTCCTCCTCGTTGTAAGCTGGTAGCACCACGGATATACTTGGCAAGTTGATTCCCCCTTCGACTGGACTTCGACGAGCTCAGTCGAGCCGCTCAGGACACTGCCTACACTCGCGCCTCACGATCTGAGGTATAGGTCCCTATGTAATCAGTTTGAGCTTCTTCGCGCGTGGCAGACGGCGCAGAACGGCCTCCCGCCGTTGAGCCTCCTGTCGTGTCGAATGCTCCTCAAAATAGGCCAGCCGCACGGGCCGTCGGCCACGGGTGTATCGCCCCCCCCGCCCGGCGTTGTGAGCGCGCAACCGGCTTTCCAGGTCAGTTGTCCAACCCACATAGAGTGTGCCATCGGCACACTCCAGGATGTAAGTGAAAGCCTTCGACAATGAGATGGTCCTCAGCCCATACCTATGAAGCGGCGCAGAAGGCTTTGTTGAGGGGGCGAAGCTGAAATTTCCTCGGCCAACTCCCAGCGTCCCTCTGCTTTATCTCTCAGCCACTCGTCACGAGCCGACAGTGCCTCTTCAAAGGTATTTTCCAGCTTTTCAGCCTCCTGGGCGGCGATGACTTCTCTTAACTCCTGCAACTTTGCCAGGCAGGCATCTATCCAACGCACGATGTTTTCCTCGTTGGTCAGACAGGCATCGCGATAGGTGGCGGCATCGCTGGAGGAGAAGCGGGTCACACTTTGAAAGGCATCACCAGCCAGCTTACGCATCTCCCGCCAGGCAGGACTTGTGATAGTGGTCCCCAGCAAGGCGGCAGATAGGACAAAAGGCAGGTGATCAACGCCAGCTACAAGGCCATCGTGCTCGGCCGCGTCGAGGAAGAAGGGTCTGGCTCCCAAAAGTTGAACCAGGTCTGTTGCCAGTTGGACGGCCTGGGGCGCGGCCTCGGGCGAGGGGGTCAGACAGTAGAGCCCTCCCTGGAAGAGATCGGCCCTCGCCCCTTCGATGCCCGTCGGCAGGCTGCCCCCGATGCTGGCCTCCTGGCTGATGATGGGGTCGCCACCAACAAAGTTGACTGTGTTGGGCAATATCTCTTTGGCCCAGGCCATGACCGGCCCTTTGATGCTGGCCGTGTCGGTGATGAGACAGCCGGGCTTGAGATATGGAGCGATGGCTGTCAAAGTCTCTTTGATGGCCATGACCGGCGTGGCGATGATAATCAGGTCGGCTTCTTCGCAGGCAGAGATCAGATTCCACTCTGTCTTGTTCACTGCTCCTAGCTTGCGGGCCTGGCCGGCCACAGCGTGTTCGCGGTCGTGGCCAACTATCTCGTAATCGTTTCCGGTCTGACGGAGGGCGAGGCCTATAGAACCGCCGATGAGCCCCAGACCGACTATGGTGATGCGTGGTTTAGACATAACTTTCTCCTCAATGATCTGAGCGATTCCTATCAACCCACGATGAGCTGTATGAGCAGTGTACTGGGCGGTCTCAGGATGGCACCCAGCAGGCTAAAGCCCAGTAGCCTACCGACCACTACATCAAACATAAGGACGAAAAAAAGTACCATCATCCCTTGAGATTCGAGACGGGCCAAAGTGGAAGACCATTCGTGGGCCCATCGCGCCCTGATGGTGCTGAGAATGCCCATCAGTACACTGAACCCATCCAGGGGCGGTATTGGCAGCAAATTAAAGACGGCCAGGCCAATGTTGGCAATGACCACCGTCCAGACCAACAGACCAAGAAGCCCCGGCAAGGGTAGGCCCAGACGCAAAGGGACGGCGACCACGGCGGCCAGGAGCAAGTTGGACAAGGGGCCAGCCAGCGATACCATACCCATGCCAACCCGTGGCCCATGACGCAGGTGGTAAGGGTTGACAGGAGTCGGTTTCCCCCAGGCAATACCGACGCGCTGAAAGGCCATGATGACCATCATCAAGGCCCCCAAAGGGTCGAAGTGGACCACGGGGTTTAAAGAAAGCCGTCCCATCAAGCGCGCCGTCGGATCGCCCAACTGATTGGCCATCCAGGCGTGGGCACATTCGTGAACGGTGACGCCTATGATCAAGGCAATCAGGAAAGCTATATTGGATGAAAGACCGAAAAGCACAGGTTATCCCTCCCATTGCGAACTGGCTAGATTGTGGTTATTATAGCATAAATCGAGGAGAAGGGAAAGCATCTGCTAAGGGGACCGTTACCGGTTGGGGACACGTCCAAACTGTATTTGCTCCGGCTGGATTTGTAATCCAGCAGTCGGACCGCCGGATTCGCAATCCGGCGGGAGCGGTGGTTATTCTTTTACAGACCCATTACAATATAAGCATACAGTCGCCAAAGCTATAAAAGCGATATTGCTTTCGGATGGCCTCTTGGTAGGCTCTATCAATTGTGTCCTTGCCGGCAAAGGCTGCCACGAGCAGCAATAGCGTTGAACGCGGCAGGTGAAAGTTGGTGATGAGAGCGTCCACAGCGCGGAACTGGTAGCTCGGGTAGATGAAAAGGTCAGTCCAGCCGGAATAGGGGACAACTAGACTCGGTAGACCACGAGTTGGGCTTGTAGTGGCGACTTTAGTCGCACGTGTGCCAGGAGGACTGAAGTCGTCACTACGAAACCGTGATCTACCAAGACTGGTGGATAGGGACGCAGAATCGGCGGCCTTTTGTTTCCCTGCCTGAGTTGCTGTCTCCAGAACTCTGACCGAGGTGGTGCCTACGGCAATGATGCGTCGCCCCTCGGCCCTGGCGCGATTCAGTTGATCGGCTACCTCCGAAGGCAACTGGCAATATTCGGTGTGGATTCGGTGGTCTTCCACCTTCTCTTCTTTGATCGGCCGGAAGGTGTCCAGGCCAATGTGAAGAGTGACGAAGGCGAACTCTGCGCCTTTCCTGCGTATTTCGTCAACCAGTCCAGGGGTAAAGTGCAAGCCAGCCGTGGGAGCGGCCACCGAGCCCCTGACGCGAGCGTAAATGGTCTGATAGCGTTCGGCGTCTGAAAGCGGTTCGTGGATGTAGGGAGGCAGAGGTGTAACACCCAGGTCATCCAGCAATGATTCGATGGCCCTATCGAATCGAATCAGCCGACCACCCGCTTCCGTTTCACCCACCACTTCACCAACAATGTAAGGGGCATGTGACAACTCCCTATCCCTATCTCTATCCCTATCTTCTCTATCTCTTATCCCTATCCTCGTCCCCGCTCTTATCTTCCGCCCTCTGACCAATGCCTCCCACAGGTTCTCTCCCCGCTTGGCGATGAGAAGCAGTTCCACTTTGCCACCGCTGGGCACCTTACGGCCGTAGAGGCGGGCCGGGATGACACGGCTCTCATTGCAGACCAGGACGTCGCCCGGTTGCAGGTAATCCAGAACGTCTCGGAAATGCCGGTGCTCGATGGTTCTCGTCCGCCGGTCGAGCACCATCAGCCGCGAGGCGTCACGGGGCTCAATGGGAATCTGGGCGATGAGGTATTGGGATAATTCGTAGTCAAAGTCGCTGGTCTTCACGCTTTCTCGCTAGTTTGAGTATCTATCGGCTGTTGAGCACGGCGCATGGCGGTTAACAAGCGGCGGATTGGAAGTGCCCCGAAGCGACCGAAGGGAGCGGATTGGGGAGCGATCGTGGTCTGGCTAATTATATCATGCATAGGGAGAAAGTACAACGCAACGGCCATGTCAATACCCCATCCCCGACTCCAAGGCCATTTCAAAATCAAGGCGCGAAAAGAGGGAATGGGATTTGCCCGATTAGGGAAATTGTGATAAAATACGCAACGCTTTGCTCTCCTCATCCAGAACCTCAACCAGTCCGAACCGTAGGTGGGTTCCTGAGGGAGCGTCGGGGCAGAGCGTGTACTAACAGGAAGTAGCGGTTTGACTCCCTGGCCTGGCAGTAGAATATCTGCAAGATTAACGGTTACTGGCTGGAAGTATTTTGCTTTTCCTGGAAAGTGTGGTATAATAGTCGTCGTTTGTACCAAATGAACGGAGGGGCTTGCCGTTGCTGTCAGACTACACCTTCATCGGCATCTTTGTTATCGTAGCCATTGCCTTTCCCATCATTGCCCTGGCTTTGGCTTTCCTCGTCCGACCCAAGAAGCCCGATGCGGTGAAATCTTCCACCTATGAGTGCGGTCTCGAAACCATTGGCGAAACGTGGGTGCAGTTCAGAGTTCAGTACTACATTTATGCCCTCGTATTCGTCGTTTTTGACATCGAGACCGTTTTTCTTTACCCTTGGGCAGTAGCTTACAACAAGCTAGGTCTCTTCGCCCTGGTGGAGATGTTCATCTTTCTGGCTATCCTGCTCGGCGGGTTGATCTACGCCTGGCGCAAGGGCGCTCTGGAGTGGGTCTAGCAAGTTACATGATGTATCATCCAAGATGCAGGATGCACCCTGGCGTCTTGCATCGTGTATCCTGTATCGCGAATCGAGGAAGCTATGTCTGAAGAAGAGTTGATTGAAGAGCAGATCAAAGGCAATATCTTACTCACCTCTGTTGATGCAGTCTACAACTGGGGCCGCAAGTGCTCTGTGTGGCCGATGGCGTTCGGCCTGGCTTGCTGTGCGCTCGAGATGATCGCTGCCGCGGCTGCCCGCTATGATTTCTCCCGCTTTGGGATGGAGATCATGCGCGCCTCCCCCCGCCAGGCTGACTTGATGATCGTGGCCGGTACCATCACCCACAAGATGGCTCCCCAAGTGCTGCGCCTCTACCACCAGATGCCAGAGCCCAAGTACGTGTTGGCCATGGGCTCATGCGCCACGGCGGGTGGTCCCTTCCCCAGCTACGCTGTGTTGCAAGGCATAGATGAGCTATTGCCGGTGGATGTCTACGTGCCCGGTTGCCCCCCTCGACCGGAGGCCCTTATCCAGGGCTTCATGAAGCTGCACGACAAGATCATGAAACAGTCCATCAAGACGGTGCCCTGGTATCAGAAAGAACCTGCGCGGTAGCTGCAAGAAGCGGACGAGGAGAGTCCAAAGTGACTAACGATGAGATTCTTGCCAAGTTAAAGGGGAAATACCCTGAAGCTGTAGTGGACACACCAGAACTGATTGATTTCACCGTGGTCGTCAAGCCAGAGATGCTCACGGAGGTGGCTACTTTTCTGCACGACGAGTGCGGCCTGGATTACATGGCAGACGTGACGGCTGTGGATAGGCCGGAGCGGTTCGAGGTCGTCTATCACCTGTTCTCTATCAGGAACCAGACGCCAGGTCCTTTTGTACTGAAGGTTTATCTGGAGGACAAGGAAAATCCTAAGGTGGCCTCGGTCACGCCCATCTGGCAGGGGGCCAATTTCCAGGAGCGTGAGGTCTATGACCTGATGGGTATCGCCTTTGAAGGCCATCCTAACCTCAAGCGCATCTTGCTCTGGGAAGGCTTCCCCGGCCACCCTCTGCGCAAAGACTTTGAGAACCGGACGTTCACCTTCAAGGAACTAGAGCCGACGCGGCCCAAAGGGCCGGACTGGTAGCAAATCGCAGTAATCTGCTATCCGCTATCTGCCATCTGCGAGGAAAGCGAATGCTCAAAACTGAAACGATTACCCTTAATATGGGGCCGCAGCACCCCTCGACCCACGGGGTCTTTCGCCTCAAGCTGCGACTGGACGGTGAAGCGGTGCGAGACCTGGAACCGGTGATGGGCTACCTTCACCGCGGCATCGAGAAGCTGAGTGAAGAGCGCACCTACGCCCAGGCAGTGCCCCTTACTGATCGCCTCGACTACGTTTGCTCCATGACCAACAACCACGCTTACGCGCTAGCCGTGGAGAAGCTGGCTGGCATCGAGGTGCCAGAACGGGCCGAGTACATCCGCGTCATCATGGCCGAGTTCACTCGCATCATCAACCACATGATGGCCGTGGGTTTCCTGTGGAACGAGCTGGGAGCCTATTTTACCCCGGTCGTCTACTGCTTCCGTGAGCGGGAGCGTATCCTCGACCTCTTTGAGATGACCTGCGGCTCGCGCATGATGTGCAACTATATGCGGCCTGGTGGGGTATCGGCTGACCTGCCCGAAGGGTTCATTCCCCAGGCGAAGAAACTCAACGATCACTTGAAGGTTTTCATTGATGAGCTCGCCCACCTGCTCAGTGAGAACGAGATTTTCCTCTCGCGAGCGGTGGATGTGGGGATATTGCCAGCCAACGTAGCGATCAATGCCTCTATTACCGGTCCCATGCTGCGCGCCTCGGGGGTCCTCTACGACATCCGCAAAGTCGATTGCTATTCCATCTACGACCGCTTTGATTTCAAGGTGCCTACCTGCGAGCACGGTGACGTTTGGGACCGCTATTACCAGCACATCCTGGAAATGTATCAAAGCGTGCGTATCATTGATCAGGCTCTGGACAGCATCCCCGAGGGGGAGGTGATGAACAAGGCCGCGGCCAAGGCCATCCGCCGACCACCGGAAGGTGAGGCCTACGGCCGCATCGAATCGCCCAAAGGGGAGTTGTCTTTCTACATCGTCAGCGATGGCTCGGGCAACCCTTACCGCCTGCGCATCCGCCCGCCCTCAATGATCAACCTCAGCGCCCTGAAAGAGATGTGCCAGGGGCACAAAATCCAGGACATCGTGATCATCCTGGGCAGCATTAACCTGACTATGGCTGACGTGGATCGTTAACGATTCGTTATTCGTAGGGAGAATGGTATGGAATTCGTGAGAGACCTGTTCGTCAACATCGGTGCCTGGTTCTCCAACTTGTTGGCGGGGTTCCTACCCGGTTGGGCCGTGGAACTGATCACGGACCTGGGAGGCGTCATCATCCTGGTCATCATTGGTTTGTGTTCAGTGCTCTTCCTCACCTTGGGTGAGCGTAAAGTCATCGGCCGCATCCAGGACCGCCCCGGCCCTAACCGCTGGGGGCCCTTTGGCATTTTCCAACCGGTTGCCGACGGCATCAAGATGCTCACCAAAGAGGACATTGTCCCCAGGGGGGCCGACTATTGGGTGCATCTCCTGGCCCCGATCGTCATCATAGCCCCGGCCCTGCTCATTTACGCCGTGTTGCCCTTCGGCGCAGGGGTGCGGGGCGCTGACCTCAACATCGGCATTCTTTACGTTGTAGCCCTGGGCTCCATCGGCACAATTGCCATTCTGATGGCTGGCTGGTCGTCCAACAACAAGTACGCCCTGTTGGGAGCCTTCCGTGTGGTGGCCCAGCTCGTCAGTTACGAGATCCCGATGGTATTGAGCATCGTCGCCGTTGTACTGCTCAGTGAGTCCATGTCAATGGTCAAAATTGTTGAGAGCCAGACTGTGCCTTACATCGTCGCCATACCGATGGTGTTCCTGGTCTATCTGGTGGCGGCTTTCGCCGAATTGTACCGTGCCCCCTTTGACATGATCGAGGCCGACTCGGAGCTGGTGGCGGGTTATTTCACCGAGTACAGTGGGATGAAATTCGTGATGTTCTTCATGGCCGAATACATCAACCTCCTGGCTATGTCGGCCATTATCACCACTCTGTTCCTGGGCGGCTGGCGATTCTTCGGGTTGGAGCGCCTCTTGCCTTTTTTGAGTCCTTTCATCTTCCTTGCTAAGTGTGCGGCCGTGATCTTCCTTTTCTGGTGGGTGCGGGGTACCTTCCCGCGCATTCGCATTGACCACCTGCTGGCCCTGGCCTGGAAGTTCCTCGTCCCCCTGGCTTTGGTCAATCTGATGATCGCTGGGCTGGTGGACAAGCTGGTGGAGGGCGCAGTGTTCACCGCCGTTGTTCTACTGGCGGCCAACATCGTCGAGGCGGTGATCGTCCTCGTCATCCTGAGTCTGGTTGGTCGCAAGACACGCTCTAAGAGATTGCAGCGCATCACTTCGCGACCAAGGTAGAGCATCTTTCCAAGCAACAGAACTCGAGGTGTCTATGTTCATTCGAGGCATGGTTAAAGGTTTATCGGTCACCCTTAAACACTTTGTTCAGAGTTATATGGGCCACACAGGTATCCGTGATGGGAAGCGGCCTGATCCCACATTGGGGGGGTTTTTCACGGTGCAGTACCCCGAGGAAAAGCTGCCCATGTTCCCCCGCTTCCGGGGGGCCTTGATGCACCTGCGGGACCCTGAAACCGGAGAGCCCAATTGTACGGCCTGTGGCCTGTGCATCCGCGCCTGCCCGCAGCAGTGTATCGAGACGGAAGGCGAGGGCAAAGGCAAAGAGCGCAAGGTCACAGCCTTTCGTTATGACCTGGCCCGCTGCATCTTCTGCCGTCTGTGCGTAGAGTCTTGTAATTTCAACGCCATCGAACTGAGCCAGGAGTACGAGTTGGCTGCCTACTCCAGGGACATGGTCTGGGACCTGGAGCAGTTGCTGGCCCTGGGTGACAAGTACGGCGTTCACGAGACAGGGAAAGAGTGGGAGTAGATATGGTACAAACAGTTGTCTTCATCATCTGTAGCATTGTAACTCTGGGCGCGGCCCTCGCCGTGGTGACCAGTAAGAATCTGTTCCACAGCGCCCTTTTCCTGATCCTATCCTTCGTGGGAGTGGCCAGCCTCTATGTGCTCCTGGAAGCGCCATTCCTGGCCGCCGTGCAAATTCTGGTCTACGTGGGAGCTATCGCTATCCTCATCGTCTTTGCTATTATGCTCACCCGCCGTCTGATGGCCAAGGACCTGGTGCAACGTAACGCCCAATGGGGCTGGTCGGCCCTGGGAGCCATGCTTCTCTTCGTAGCGTTGGGCCTGATCCTGCTCCGGGTGAATTGGCCGGTGGTGGAGGCCGCCGTCCCGGAGGAGACCATCAGCATCCTGGGCCAGGACCTGATGGGCACGTATCTGGTGCCTTTCGAGGTGGCCTCGGTGCTGCTTTTGGTAGCCCTGATGGGCTCGATTATCATCGCGCGGGAGAGAGAGTAACCGGCTTGAGGAGCTTGTCATGACCATTCCATTGCATTGGTATCTGATCGTCGCAGCCGCGCTTTTTTGCATCGGCCTGTACGGGGTGTTGTCCCGTCGTAACGCCATTGGCATTCTGATGGGTATTGAGTTGATGCTCAACGCCGTCAACATTAATCTGGTGGCCTTCTGGCGTTACTTAGCGCCGACGGCGTCCACCGGTCAGGTCTTTGCCATTTTTGCCTTTACGGTGGCTGCGGCCGAGGCCGCTGTGGGCCTGGCACTGACCATCGCCATCTACCGCAGCCGCGATACGGTGATCGTTGAGGACATTGACCTGTTGAGAGGATAGAAAATTCCTAATGACCAAATCCCGAATTTGGGGTTTGGGATTTGAAAGTTGGGATTTAATCATTGACTGTGAGGTAGCTGATGCGAGAATTCCTCTTTAACCTGACCTGGCTGATCCCGCTTTTCCCTCTGTTGGCTTTTTTCATCATCATCTTGTTCACCAACGAGGACACCAGAAAGTATCATAAGCTTAGTCATAGCATCTCCATCGGGGCCATCGGCCTGTCGTGGATCATCGGCTGGGCAGTGGCTTTCAGCGCCTTTAGCACCCCTCACCTCGGTGAACATCCGATCCACATAGCCGTCCCTTGGTTCCCCACTGGCTCCACAGCTTTCAATATCGGAGTGTGGGTTGATCCCCTGATGGCCGTGACCCTCTTCATGGTACCTTTCGTCTGCCTCATGATCTTTATCTACTCGGTGGGTTACATGGGCTATGGCACCGAAGAGGTAGACCCTCACTACTCCCGCTTCTTTGCCTACATTGCCCTCTTTGCAGCGGGGATGCTGGGGCTGGTGGTCTCAGAGAACCTGCTCACCCTCTTCATCTCATGGGAGATCATGGGGTTGTGCTCATATCTCTTGATCGGCTTCTGGTTCGAGAAGAATTACCCTGACCCCAAGCAGATCACCCCCCGGCAGGCAGGCCTCAAGGCTTTTCTGACTACCAAGGTGGGCGATGCTTTCTTGTTCCTGGGTCTTCTTTACCTCTACAGTCAGGCAGGATCATTGAGCTATGCCGACACTCTCTTCAATGAGGAGTTTCTACATCACCTGGCCGAGACTCCGGCGCTGCCTATCTTTGGAGGATGGTCGGCGGCTTCGGTGATCGGGGCCCTCATCTTTGGCGGGTCGGTAGGCAAATCGGCCCAGTTCCCACTTCACGTCTGGCTGCCCGACGCGATGGAGGGTCCCACCCCGGTTAGCGCCCTCATCCACGCGGCGACCATGGTTTCGGCTGGTGTGTACCTGGTGGCTCGTATGTTCCCCCTGCTCCACATCGTGGTCGAAGTGGAGCACCACAACCCGGCCATGGGGCTCATCGCTTTCATCGGCGCTTTCACCGCTCTCTTCGCCTCCCTCATTGCCGTGGCCCAGAACGACATCAAGCGGGTCCTGGCCTACTCGACCATCAGCCAGTTGGGCTACATGATCGCCGCTCTGGGCATTGGCGCTTTTGTGGCCGGGGCTTTCCACCTCATCACCCATGCTTTCTTCAAGGCCCTGCTCTTCCTGGGCTCCGGCTCGGTCATCATCGGTTGCCACCACGAGCAGGACATGATGGAAATGGGCGGTCTCAAGGGCAAGATGCCCCGTACTTTCTGGACTTTTGTGGCTGGTGGCTTTGCCTTGTCGGGCTTTCCCATTATTACGGCCGGCTTCTGGAGCAAGGACGAAATCCTGGCCCACGCCTGGGACGAGTTTCTGCACGAGGGGGTAGTCTCCTGGCCTTTCTTCGTTTGGCTGCTGTTGACCCTGGCCGCTTTTCTGACTGCCTTCTACACCGGGCGGCAGATCAGCCTCACCTTCCTGGGCCGGCCCCGTGGCCATCACGCCGAGCACGCTCACGAGACGCCTGACAACATGACCGTACCCCTGATACTCTTGGCCGTCTTCGCCTTGACGTTGGGCTTCGCCGGGATACCTGAGGAGATCGTGGGCCACGGCAACAATTGGTTCCACGGCTTTGTGGGGCACGAGTACCCGGCCACGCCGCTCAGTGTGCCGGTCATGCTCCTTTCTTCGGTGCTGGCTGTGGGTGGGTTGGGCCTGGGTTGGCTGGTCTACGGACGCAAGCCGCTGGCCCACGGGGAGATGGACCCCCTGGAACGGGCCATGCAGAAGGTGAAGCTGGGCTGGCTCTACGAGGCCATGCGCCGCAAGTTCTACTTCGACGAGTTGTACCACGCCACTTTCATCCGAGGGGCCATCAAGCTGGCCGACGTCTTTTTCTACTTCGATAACCGCTGGGTCGTTGACCCCATCGTCAACGGCGTGGGCCGGGGGAGCGCGGCCCTGGCCTCCGCCCTCTTCCACTTCGTTGACGTCCCGATCATTGATGGCGCGGTGAACCTGGCCGGCCGCGTTGGTCGGCTCCTCTCTGACATCTTTGGCCTCTTCGACCTGAAGGTTATTGACGGCCTGGTGGATCTGGCCGGACGGACCGGTGCCTCTCTCTCCGCTTTCAGTGGGTGGGTGGACGACGTGATCGTGGACGACATCATCGTCAATGGTACTGGTCGGGTGACCGGATGGGTTGGGGGCCATGTTTTGCGCCCCATCCAGACGGGCAAGGCCCAGAACTATCTGCTGGTGGCTTTAATCACCGTGCTCGCCCTGTTGGGACTATATCTGGTCTATTGGTAGTGAATGGCGAATGGCGAATGGCGAAAACCTGATGTTCGGCAAGGTCTCCTGACCGCCGCCGAGACTGCACCGCAACTAGCCCGCTTATGGTGGATTTGCAGTCCGCCACCAAGCAACAATAGTGCCTGTACTGCAACAGTGGTAGAAATCGAACAGACTGAGGAGGGAAAATAAATGAACTTTCCAATTTTAAGCGCCATCACCTTCGTCCCCTTGGCGGGGGCCTTGATTGTCTTTTTTATCCCGAGGGACAAAGAGGACTGGATCCGATGGGTGTCTACCATTATCAGCTTGGTCCCCCTGATCCTGTCCTTCATCGTCTATGCTGCCGTTCGGGCTGATCCGGGGCAGATGCAGTTCATGGAGGAATACTCCTGGATCCCCACTCTCAACGTCTACTACCGTATGGGGGTGGACGGCATCAGCGCGATTATGATCCTGCTGACCTCGCTTCTCTCTACCCTTTCCTACTTCTACTCCATTTACACCATCAAAGAGCGGGTCAAGGAGTACTACTTCCTCTTCATGCTGCTGCAAATGGGGATGTGCGGCGTTTTCGTCTCCCTGGACTTTATCTTCTTCTACGTCTTCTGGGAGATTGGCCTGGTGCCCATGTATCTCCTCATCGGGGTGTGGGGCGGGGAGCGCCGCATCTACGCCGCCATCAAGTTCTTCCTTTATACTTTGGCCGGCAGCGTGGCTATGTTGCTGGCCATCCTGGGCGTCTACTTCCAGACCGGCACCTTCAGTATCCTGGATGCAGCGGCGGCCCACCCCTTCGCCGGGAACTTTGTTCTGGCGGCGGCGGCTTTCTGGGCTTTCTTCATAGCCTTCTCTATCAAGGTGCCCTCCTTCCCCTTCCACACCTGGCTGCCGGATGCGCACACCGAAGCACCTACCTGTGGTAGTGTCATCTTGGCTGGCGTCCTGCTAAAGTTGGGAGCTTACGGGTTGATCCGCATCGTCTTGCCCCTCTTCCCCCAGGTTTTCAGCTACTACGCCCACAACGTGCCCATCATCCCCATCCTGGCTGTGATCAGCATCGTCTATGGAGCCCTGGTCTGTATGGCCCAGTGGGACCTCAAGCGACTCATCGCCTACTCCTCGGTCAGCCACATGGGCTACGTCACCCTGGGCATCAGCGCCGCCGCGGCCAGCCTGGCCATGAGTGGCCACAGCGAGGAGTTGATGACCAGCGCGGCCATGGGCCTCAACGGGGCTGCCATGCAGATGTTTACCCACGGCATCATCACCGGCGGATTGTTCTTCCTGGTGGGCATCATCTACGAGCGGGCCCACACCCGTGACCTCAAGGCCTTCGGCGGCCTGGGGGCCAAGGTGCCCTACTACTACGGCATCATGATGGTCACCGGTTTCGCTTCGCTGGGCCTGCCGGGGCTGGCCGGCTTCTGGAGTGAGCTCTTCGTCTTCCGCGGCACCTTCTACATTATCCCCGTCTTCGCCTGCATCGGCATCGCTGGCGTGGTCTTCACCGCGGCCTACATCCTGTGGAAGATCGTACAGTACGTCTTCCTGGGGGAATTCGACCAGGCCAAGTGGGACGAGGCCACGCACCATGCCAAGCTGACGGACATGGAACTGTTTGAGAAGGTCACCATGTGGCCCCTGGTCATCGTCATGGTGCTGGTGGGCCTGTACCCCACCGTCATCGTGGCCCTGCTCAATGGTGCCACGACCGCGCTACTAGGCAAGTTGTAACAACGAACAACGAGGGAGGCTCTGAAAGTGCAAACCTTGATCTTGCTCTTGCCTCAACTTATTCTCTTCCTGGCAGCGCTGGTCATCCTTGGCCTTGACCTGGTGGGACGTGACGAGAAGAGGTGGCTACCCTACGTGGCCGTCGGGGGGGCCATTGTGGCTCTGGTGGTGACCGTCTATCTCATCGTGGCCGTTGAACTGCCGGCCGAGCCGATGTTGGGTGGGACGGTGGCCTTTGACTCCTTTGCCCTCTTTTTCCAGATCGTCGCCGCCCTGGTCGCCGCCCTGGTCATCATCCCCTCCCTCGGTTACATGGGAGAGCGCACACCCTACCGCGCCGAGTTCTACAGCCTGCTCCTGATCGCCTGTCTGGCCATCACCCTCGTGGCGGCCGCGGTCGATCTGATCATGGTCTATGTGGCCTTCGAGTTGCTGAGTATCACCTCGTACGTGTTGACGGGTTACCTGCGCGAGGATCTCAAGTCCAACGAGGCAGCCATCAAATACTTCCTCTACGGGGCCATGGCCTCGGCAGCCATGCTCTATGGCATGTCCCTCCTCTATGGAGCCACCGCCTCGACTGAGCTAAGCGCCATCGCTGGCGCCTTGCTGGGGGCCGATGCCTCCCTGCGCTGGCTGATCTTCCCGAGCATAGTGCTCCTCATGGTGGGATTCGGCTTCAAGATCGCTGCCGTGCCCTTCCACCAATGGTCGCCCGATGCCTACGAGGGAGCACCGACCCCAGTCACCACCTTCCTCTCGGTGGGACCCAAAGCGGCTGGCTTTGCCGTGCTGGTGCGGGTATTTCTCACCGCCTTGCCCGACTTCCGGGCCGATTGGGTGGCCCTGCTCTCGGCCATCTCCATGATGACCATGACCCTGGGCAACCTGGTGGCCCTCAGTCAGCGGAACATCAAGCGCATGCTGGCCTATTCCAGTATCGCCCACGCTGGCTATATTCTCATTGGCCTGGTCTCGTGGGACCTCTGGCAGTCTGAGAGCCCCTTCAACGGCATCAACGGTGTGCTCATCTACCTGCTGGCCTACCTTTTCACCAACCTGGGTGCTTTCGCTGTGGTCATCGCCTTCGAGCAGGCCACCGGGTCCAACCAAATCGAGGACTATGCTGGCCTTATGCAACGCTCACTGGTCCTGGCTGGGACGATGTTCATCTTCCTGTTTTCTTTGACCGGCATCCCTGGCACTGGGGGGTTCATCGGCAAACTCTTCGTCTTCGGGGCGGCCATCCAGATCCAGTTCTATGCCCTGGCTATCGTGGCTATCGTGAATAGCGTCATCGCCGCCTTCTATTATCTGAATGTGGTGCGTTATATGTTCTTTCTTCCCCCCAAGGACGAGACGCCCGTTTACGACTCCCCTTCTCTGCGCTTGGCCCTGGTCCTGGCCCTGGCCATGACCTTGGTCATCGGGGTCTACCCTCAGCCGTTCATCCGGTTGGCGCAAGGGGCAGCTAAGATGCTTGTCTTCTGATGAATTGATAGCCATTTGACAAAGACATTAGCTTGTGGTATCATAGCCACTCGGTGGTCACAGAACAAGCCGCTGTGCATGAGATGAGAATGGAAAGGAGCTGAGCTTTTGGAGGAGAAAGACGTCTTCCGCTCACTGACCCTTGCCACCCAGGTGGGGGGGATGGTGGTCGGCTCAATTCTCGTCTGCCTCTTCTTGGGCCTGTGGATTGACGGCAAGCTGCATACCAAGCCCTGGGCCACTCTGATCCTCCTCGCTGTTGGGACCCTGGTTGCCATAGCAGGCACCTATCGCCTGGCCCGTTCGTTTATGGAACAACAATTGGAAGAGCGCAAAAAGGAGAATTCGTGATGCCAATCAGAATAATAACGGACATGCCCGAAATCATCCTTGAAGCCGAAAAGGTCTTCTCCATCGGCGGCTTCCCCATCAGCAACTCTATCATCGCCAGTTGGCTGACGATGCTCATTCTCATCGTCATCTCGATCCTGGCCACCAGGAAAATGAAGCTCATTCCCACTGGCTTTCAGAACGTCGTCGAGACGGTGTTAGAAATGTTCTACGAGAGCGTGGCCAAGGTAAGGGCTGGCGAGCAAGCGCGCCTGTTC
>JBGVTF010000134.1:0-10307 GCA_041862415.1 Anaerolineae bacterium
CTCATTTTTGTTCTCGTCAGTCTGCTTGGCTGGCTTTATCTGACTCAGGCCAGTCAAGTGACCACAACGGGCTACCGTATCTACGAGTTGGAAAGGGAAAGAGCCCGCCTCCAGCGTGAAAACGCCAAACTGATGCTAGAGATCGCGGAACTGGAGAGACTGGAGGATATTGAGGCCAGAGCCAGGCAGTTGGGTTTTGTGTCACCTGATCAGATGGAGTACCTGGTTGTAGCCGACTACCCAGCAGACCATCCGTCCTCAGAGCAACTGGCCATAACCTTTGGAGCAGAGAACCTTGCTCTGAATTCTCCCCAACAGGAGAAGGCAGAGAATGAGGCTGGGGTGGCGGTTCTAGCTGGTTGGTGGGAGAAACTGGTCTCTCAGTTCACTGTCTGGATGACCGTTCAACCCGGCTCAGCTATGGCCGAAGGTGCACCCTAGGGAGCCAGGTAAGTGTCTGCTGAGGAGCCAGAGGGCAAGCCCCTGCGCCGTATCACTTTTCTGTCGGCTGTGCTTTTTGCTTTTATGCTGATCAATGTGGGTCAGCTTTTCCGCTGGCAGGTTCTGGAGTACGATTACCTGCTGAGTTTGGCCAAGGCTGAGCATGACTGGTACATGGAAATCGCCCCCCTGCGTGGGACTATCAGGGACCGCAATGGCCATATCCTGGCCCTCGACATCTTCGAGTTCGAGATCACCGCTGCCCCGCCCATGGTAGCCAACGCCGAGGAGTTAGCCGACCGCCTAGCGCCTTTGCTGGACCGACCTCGTGACGAAATTTTGGAATTGTTGAAATCGGGGCAGCCTTACGTGAGACTGGCGCGGCGCGTGCCACAGCAAGCCGGCGAAATCATCGAGTCGTGGGGTTTGAGAGGCATCAGGGTAGAGCCGAGGCCCAAAAGGGTGTACGCTGAAGATAACCTGGCCGCCCACGTCCTGGGTTTTGTGAATGAGACCAACAATGGTTACTACGGTGTGGAGGGCTACTACAACCAGGTCCTGAAAGGCCAGGCAGGAGAAGGCCAAGGGGAAAGGGACCCGGCGGGGAACTATATCCCCATTGGCTTCCACCGCCTGGCCCCTCCGCAGGATGGCCGGGACGTTGTTCTGACTATTGATCGAAACATTCAACATATGGTGGAAGGGGAACTGGCGAGCGCCATTGCCAGATATGGAGCCGAGAGCGGCACCATCATCGTCATGGAGCCCAAAACTGGGAGCATCCTGGCCATGGCTAGCTACCCCTCGTACGACCCCAACCGCTTCGCCGACATGCCTGTCGAATTGTTCGTCAACCCTTCGGTCAGCGCTCATTATGAGCCTGGTTCGGTCTTTAAGATCATCTCCATGGCCGCTGGCCTCGACGCCGGTGTCATCACCCCTCAGAGCACTTTCTACGATAGTGGGAGTGTTGAGGTCGGTGGCCGCACTATCATGAACTGGGACCGGCGGGGACATGGCCTGGTGACCATGACCGATGTGCTGGCGCAATCCCTCAACGTGGGGGCGGCCTACGTCAGCACCACTTTGGGCAGAGAGAGGTTCTACACCTACGTCAGGCGCTTTGGATTTGGGCGCATCACCGAGGTTGATTTGGCCAGCGAAGGCCCCGGCAGGCTGCGACTCCCTGGCGATGGGGAATGGCACGAGTCTGACCTGGGGACCAATTCCTTTGGCCAGGGGCTGGCGGTGACGCCGCTTCAAATGATAAGCGCCGTGGCGGCAGTGGCCAACGATGGCCTGATGATGAAGCCCCACGTAGTGGGGACAATCGTTGACGAATCGGCGCAACAGGGCCGTCAGCGTGTCACCACCATCCAGCCCATTGCCATGCGTCGGGTCATCTTCCCCCAGACGGCCCAGCAATTGACCTGGATGCTGGTAGAGGCGGTACAGAAGGAGACGGACCTGGCTGCTGTGCCGGGTTACAAAATCGCGGGCAAAACAGGCACAGCCCAGGTTCCTATTCCCGGAGGTTACCATTCCAGTTGGACCATTGCTTCCTTTATTGGCTATGCTCCACCAGAAGACCCGGCCTTCATAGTCCTGGTCAAGATTGACAAACCTGCTGTTGAGCCCTGGGGTTCCACGGTAGCGGCCCCGGTCTTTAAGGCCGTGGCCGAACAACTTTTCGTCCTGTTGGGAATCCCGCCGGACGAGGCAAGGGTCACCGGTGGATGATTCCCGGTACCGTAACAGTGGTAACTGGCTTCGCCCCGCCAGCCCAAGCCCAGGCGGAGCCCACATTTCGTGCCACAGGGTAGCCCGTTGCCGTGGGAGGCAAAGCTGCGGCTACCTTCGGCTATATCCCTCCTTCATCCCGGAAGTCTCCCCTCTCCGTGGAGGGGAGGGGAGACACGGGTGAAGGCAGGGGCTATCCATGTGCAGAACCGGTGTCAACCTCGACCTGCACCGCAACAGTGGCAGATGAACAACGGACGTTGAGAGGCAATGCTTACTCTGGCCGATCTTTTGGAAGGGATCACCGGCCAAAGGCCAACTGAAGGGGTGGTCCCCAACCTCGAATTGAGCGAAGTGGTTATTGATTCACGGGAGGTGCGTCCCAACAGCCTCTTCGTGGCCCTGCGGGGCGAACAGCAAGATGGCCATGACTTTGTGGCCGATGCTTTCGCCCGAGGAGCCGTGGCCGCTATCATCGAGAGGGAAGTAGACGCCGAATGCCAGATCGTGGACGTTAAAGACCCCTTGCCCGAGACCTCTATGCGGCTGCCTATGTGCCTCGTGGCCGAGGATAGCTTGAAAGCTTTTCAGCGCTTGGCTGCTTTCTGGCGGGCCAGATTCTCCCCCCGCGTCATTGGCGTGACTGGCAGTGTAGGCAAGACGACCACCAAAGAGATGATCTGGTCGGTCCTGAGAAAGAGGTTTCGTACCTTGAAGAGCTGGGGAAACTACAACAATGAGATTGGCCTGCCGCTGACTCTGTTGTACCTGGATTCCAGCCATGAGCGGGTCGTTTTGGAGATGGGCATGTACGCTCTGGGAGAAATCACCGAGCTGGCCGCCATCGCCTGTCCCCACGTGGGGGTGGTGACCAACGTCGGTCCCACCCACCTGGAGCGGCTGGGGACCATCGAGCACATTGCCCAGGCCAAGTCTGAACTGGTAGAGGCTCTGCCCCCGGCCTCCGAGGGGGGAGCAGCTATTCTCAATGGGGACGATCCCATGGTGCGGGCTATGGCAGAGAAGACGGAAGCTGAAGTCTTCTGTTATGGCCTGGACCCTGCCTGTGACCTCAGGGCCAGCCACATTGAGAGCCAGGGTTTAGAAGGCGTCCGCTTCCAACTCCATCATAAGGGGGAGAGACTCCACGTTAAGATTCCTCTTCTGGGCCGCCACAGTGTGCACACTGCTTTGGCTGCGGCAGCCGTCGGATTGGTTGAAGGTGAGTCCTGGGAAGAGATCATAGCCGGGTTGTGGGACGTGACCGAGCAAGTGCGTCTGGTGGCAGTCCAGGGCATTGGGGGCTCGACCATCCTTGATGATACCTACAACGCCAGCCCCGCCTCCACCATCGCCGCCCTCAATCTTCTGGAGGAGCTGTCGGGACGCAAAATCGCCGTCCTGGGCGATATGTTGGAGTTGGGCGGTTTCGAAGAGGAGGGCCACCGCAAAGTAGGACGGCGGGCCGTTGACGTGGTATCCATACTGATTACGGTGGGGCCACGCGGCCGTATCATTGGTCAGGAAGCTCTGGCCTGTGGCATGACAGAGGGGGAGGTCTTGATAGCGGAGGACAATGAGCAGGTCATCGCTCATTTGCGCCAGATCGTAGGTCAGGGCGATATCGTGCTGGTCAAGGGTTCGCGAGGCGTGAAGATGGAAGAGATCGTAGTTGCCCTCACTGCCCCACTGAATCAATCACAAGGGGTTAGTTAGCTATGTCCTCAGCCCCCATGCCCTTTACCCTGACCCTGGGGACGGTATCTTTCTTCCTGGCTGTCATCTGGGGCCGTCCGTTGATTAACCTGTTGCGCCGATTGCGCATCGGTAAGCAGATCCGGCTCGATGGCCCCAGTTCCCACAAGGCGAAGGTGGGTACCCCTACCATGGGTGGCTTGATGATCCTGGTGCCGGTCTTTGTGATTACCGTCGTCCTCAATTTCGCCAACTTTTTGAGCGGCTTTTCCGCCGGGCGGGCTTTCTTGGCGTATTTTGGCTTCGAACACGGCAGCACGCTTATCGGCAAGTCCATCCTGGTGCCGTTGGGGGTGATGGTAGGGTTTGGCCTTTTAGGTGCTTTCGATGACCTGGCCGGTGTGCGGGGGCGGCACCAGGGGATAGGGCTGCTGGCTCGCTACAAGTTCGCGGGCCAGGTGTTCGTCGCCCTCGTTACGTCTTTGGGATTACATTTTGCCTTGGACCTGCGCAGTGTGGCCCTGCCCACGGTGGCGCAGAAGGTAGACATCGGCGTGTGGTACGTGCCTGTGGCCATGTTTATCATCGTCGGCTTTTCTAACGCCGTCAACCTGACCGATGGCCTGGATGGGTTGGCCGGGTCCACTGCCGCGCTGGCCTTTGCCGCCTACGGCATCATCGCCTACCTGCAAGGGCAGTACCCGCTCCTGGCCTTTTGCTTCACCGCCGTGGGGGCCTTGATGGCCTTTCTGTGGTATAACGCTTACCCGGCTGACCTGTTCATGGGCGATACCGGCTCTCTGGCCCTGGGTGCGACTTTGGCCGTGGTGGCCTTGCTATCGGGTCAGTGGCTGCTGTTGCCCATCGTGGGCTTTGTCTTTGTAGCCGAGGCAGGGTCGGTCATACTGCAGGTGGCCTATTTCCAGTTGACCAAACGGCGCTATGGCCAGGGACGCCGCCTCTTCAAGATGAGCCCTTTGCACCACCATTTTGAGCTGCTGGGCTGGTCGGAGACCCAGGTGACCCAGCGGTTCTGGTTGGTGGGCATCCTGGCGGCAATGCTGGGCATAGCCCTGGCTCTTTTGTGAGCAATGGTTAGAATTCTTTTTCACTGGTATATTGGGCTTGCGACGAAGCCCCCCACGCCCCCCGACCGGCTGCACAGGTCTGTATATTGAGGGGAGTTGGGACCAAGATAAACAGGTCATAGAAAGCAGAGGGAACAACCATGGAAAAGGAAAAATCGTTAGCCATAGTGATCGGCGAGAATGGCTCCTGTTCTGATGGCCAGTTGGCGGCATTGTTGCAGGACTTGCAGGCCCTGGAAGAGCCCTCCATCCAACTCGTCTTCACCACCGAGGGCGTCTCCCTGGTCACCCACGATTCGCCGGTGCTCGTCCAGTTGCGAACCCTGGAGGCCAAAGGGGTGCCGATATTGACGTGCTCCACTTGCCTGAGCCGCGCCGGCCTGCGGGATCAAGTCGCTGTGGGAAAAGTGGGTGGCATGACCCGCATCATGGAAGCCATGCAATCGGCCGATCAGGTGGCAGCCATCTGATGGACTTTGGAGGGCAGCGGGCCACGATCCTTGGTCTGGCCCGAGAGGGCACAGCCCTGGCCCGCTTCCTGGCCGAAGGCGGCGCCACCGTCACTGTCAGTGACATAAAAAGTCGAGAAGACCTCTCCAAAGGCATCGAAGCCCTGGCAGGCTTGCCGATCCGCTTCGTGCTGGGCGGGCATCCGACAGAGATCCTGGAGGCTGATGTGGTTTTCGTCAGCCCGGGCGTGCCGCTGGAGGTCCCCATTCTGGTTGAAGCCAGAAAACGGGGCATACCCATCAGCAGCGAGACCAGGTTGTTCGCTCAACTGTGCCCGGCTCCCATCGTCGGCGTGACCGGGTCCAGCGGCAAGACCACCACGACTGCTCTGGTGGGCGGGATGTTGGAGAAGGCCGGCTACCGCACCTGGGTGGGGGGCAACATCGGTCAGCCTCTGATCGGCTACCTGACCGATATCCGGCCAGAAGACAAGGTGGTCATGGAGCTCTCCAGCTTTCAATTGGAGTTTTTCGCCCCCGCGCCACGGGAGCGCGTCACCAGGCTCAGATCACAGATCGCTCCCGCTGGATTGCAAATCCAGCGGCCAGGCGGCGGATTACAAATCCGCCGTGAGCAAAAGGGGCCTTTTGCCTTCACTGACCGAGGCTGGAGTCCTCCTATCGCCGCCATCTTGAACATCACGCCCAACCACCTGGACCGCCACCCGACGATGGAGGCCTACACTGAAGCCAAGATCAACATCCTGCGCTATCAGGGGGCGGACGACGTGGCCGTGCTGGGCTACGACAATCCCATCACTCGCGGGTTGATCCATTCCCAATTCTCCGTTCCCAATTCTCCATCGGTGTTGAGCTTTAGTCTGCGAACCGAGGTGGAGCAGGGGGCTTTTGTGCGGGCTTGCCCTGAGCCTTTCGGCTTTGCTCAGGATAGACTCCGAAGGGATGGGAAGGTCGTGCTCAGGTTGGGGGAGGAGGAGTGGCAGATTTGCGCCGTGGCCGATATTAAGCTGTTGGGTCAGCATAACGTAGAAAACGTGCTGGCCGCTTGTGCCATCGCTGGGGCGACCGGCGCCGAGACACAGTCAATGGCGCAAGTGGCGACCACCTTCGCTGGTATCGAGCACCGGTTGGAGCTAGTCCGGACACTGAGAGGGGTGCGCTACTACAACGATTCCATCGCCACCTCGCCGGAGCGCACTGTGGCCGCCCTGCGCTCCTTCGAGGAGCCCATCGTGCTTCTGGCCGGGGGGCGTGACAAGCATCTGCCCTGGGAAGAGATGGCACAAGTGACGCTGCGCAAGGTGAGACATCTGGTGCTTTTTGGGGAGGCAGCGCCCATCATCGAGAGAGCAATCCACGATGTCCAGCGCACAATGCACAATGCACAGTTGGCCATTCATCAATGCACCACTCTTGAGGAGGCGGTGGAGGTTGCAGCGAGGAATGCGCAACCCGGTGATGTGGTGCTGCTGGCCCCGGGGGGCACCAGTTTCGATGCCTTCCGTGATTTCGCCGAGCGGGGGGAGCGCTTCCGCGAGTTGGTAGGAGCTCTTTAGAGCCTATCCGAAAGTCTGTAGAGGCGGCTCCCACGCCTGTCCTGAGCGCAGCCGAAGGGCCGCCGGGAGCCGGGCGTGGGAGCCAGGCCCGCTATTTTTCAGATAGGTATTTAGAGGACGGATGGCTAAAGCTAAGAGGCAAATCAACAACCAAAGAGGGGGCTTCGACTATCTGCTCCTGGTCATCGTCGCGGCCTTGCTGATCATTGGCCTGATGATGGTCTACAGCGCGACCTTTGACCTGGCTTATAAGGAGTATGACCAGCCGACCTATTTCTTCATCCGCCAGGTCCTTTGGGCAGCCATCGGCGTAGCGGTGCTTTTGGTTATGGCCCGCATCGGGTATCACAACTGGCGACGCTTTTCCATCCTTGTCATGGTCGGGACTTTGATCCTACTGGGAGCAGTGCTGTTTGTCGGGAGCGAGAGATTCGGTGCCCAGCGCAGTCTCTTCAATGGCTCGATCCAGCCCAGTGAGCTTTGCAAGCTGGCCCTTATCATTTACATCGCTCACTGGCTCTCGTCGAAAGGGGATCAGATTCGCCAGGTGACTTACGGCCTCATCCCCTTCGCCATTCTCATTGGACTGGTAGCGGCCTTGATCATCCTCCAGCCTGACTTTTCGACGGCGGTGCTCGTCGCGGCTACAGCCGTGGCTATGTTCTTTCTGGCCGGCGCTGACCTCTTTCAATTGGTGGTTTGTTTCGTCGTAGGCAGTGCCACCTTTGCTTTCCTGATCACGAGGGTTCCGTACCGCCTGGCCAGAGTCGTCGCTTTTCTGGATCCGCTGGGCGATAGCTATGGCAGTGGATATCAGGTCAGGCAAACCCTTATTGCCCTGGGCTCGGGTGGGATAAGTGGCCTGGGTCTCGGTGCCAGCCGCCAGAAATTCGGCTACCTGTACGCTTCTCATACTGATGGCATCTTTGCCATTCTGGGAGAGGAACTGGGCCTGATTGGCTGCCTGGTGGTGATGGGGCTTTTCACTGCTCTGGCCTATCGTGGCTTCAAGATCGCCCTGGAAGCTCCAGATAGCTTTGGAACGATCCTGGCTTCGGGCATCACTTGTTGGCTGATTTTCCAGGCTTTGATCAACATTGCTGTGGTCACGGCCACTGTACCTTTCACTGGCATCCCTTTGCCTTTCATCAGCTTTGGGGGGTCATCCCTGGCTGTCTCCATGGCTGGCATAGGTTTGCTACTCAGCGTCTCCAGGGGTGTGCAGCAGGAGGAGCAGCGGAAAAGTGCGCGTCATGATCTCAGGCGGCGGAACTGGCGGCCACGTCTATCCAGCTCTGGCCGTCGTCCAGGCACTGGAGCCAGGCGAGGGAGAAATTCGGTACCTAGGCGCCGCTCCAAGTATCGAGGCTGAGCTAGTAACCAGAGCCGGACTGCCTTTCGCCAGCATCAGCGCTGCTCCCATACGGGGGCGTGCCCCCTGGACAGTTGTCCGCAACCTGGTCCAGACGCTGGTCGGGGTCCGACAGGCTCTGAGGGAGATAGAGGATTTCGGACCCGAGGCTATCTTTGTCACCGGGGGATACGTCAGCGTACCGGTGGTGGCAGCCGGATGGCTGCGCGGGGTGCCCATATTGATCTATCTGCCAGACATTGAGCCGGGCTTGGCCATCCGTGTTCTGAGTCGCTTGGCCCGGCGCGTGGCCGTCTCTGTAGAGGACTCGCAGCGTTACTTTCCCACTCACAAGACGACGGTCACCGGCTATCCTGTGCGGTCCGAGTTGCTCACCGCAGACAAGAGGGAAGCCCGAAAAGCTTTGGACCTGGAAGAAGGTCTCAAAACCCTGCTGGTCTTCGGTGGAAGCCGTGGTGCGCGCAGTATCAACCTGGCCCTGAGCAAGGTTCTGGACCGCCTACTGGATGTCTGCCAGGTCGTCCATATCTGTGGAAGGTTAGATGTCCAATGGGTGGAGGGCCAGCGCGCAGAGTTGCCTGCTCGCCTGCGAGTTCGCTACAGGGCTTATGCCTATCTGTACGAGGAAATGGCCCAGGCCCTGGCCGCTGCTGACCTGGTGGTGGCACGGGCTGGTGCAGCCACCCTGGGCGAGTTCCCGGCCCTTGGCCTACCCAGCATCCTGGTGCCTTATCCCTACGCTGGCCGACACCAGGAATTGAACGCCGACTACCTGGTGTCCCGCGGCGCAGCGCTCAAGGTTGACAACGCCGATTTGGAAGAGAGACTGCTGCCCACAGTCATGGGGCTCCTCGGCAACGAGGAACTCCTGATTCAGATGAGGGAGAGAGCCCGCAGCCTGGCCCGGCCCAGGGCGGCGCAGCACATCGCCCAGGAGTTGCGGCGATTGGGCACTGGTTGACAGAGAGGAAAATACTGACCATGCCTGTAAACTACTTCTATGCTATAACTGGCCTCCTCATGGTGCTCTTTGCCTTGATCGGTTTCGCGCTCGGTCGGAACAGGAGCCTCGGAGCTCTATTGGGTATCTTCTTCGCCTATGTTGCCGCTGATAAGAGTGCCAAGTTCATACGCGATGGTCTCAACTTTGTCCTGAAGTTGGAGCTTGGCGATGAGGTCATACCCTATTTTGAAGCGATCATCTTTTCCCTGGGCGTTATTGGTGTGATTGGCTGTCTCTTCGCGACTTCCTACACGCACCGTTTTGCAGGTAGGCTTAAAGGAATGCTGACCGGTGCCTTGACTGGCTATTTTGTGAGTACCTTCGCCCTGGAGCTCTTCCGTGAACTTTTGGAGGGCTGGCCTGGGGATCAGACCGCAACGTTTGACTTCGGTTATACTCTCTTAGGCCAAGAAGGGCTCTTGGTAGTCACCCTCAACTTCTTCTCTGATCCAGAGGCTGCTTATGCAATCTTGCGAAAAGCTCTGATACCGGCTATTCTGGTCGTCCTCTTGGTAGTACTCTTGCGTGCTTTCGGGGGATTCACCAAGGCTCTGGGCAAAATCTGGGGTGCCATCCTGAAGTGGGTGAGTATTAAAGCGCCAAAAGAAGAGGCGAAGGCTACGTGAAGAAGCAGAGGGCGCCCATTCACTTCATCGGCATCGGCGGCATTGGGCTCTCGGCCATGGCCAAAATCCTGCTGGAGGAAGGGTATCGGGTTTCCGGTTCCGACCTGCAATTGTCACCTCTGACGGCCAACCTGGAGGCCCTGGGCGCCAGCATCTACAAAGGGCACGCCGCCGGGAACGTAGGGCCAGCCGAACTGGTCGTCATGTCCTCGGCCATCCGGCCCGACAACCCCGAGGTGGTAGCGGCCCGGCAGAGAGGGATACCGGTCATCAAGCGTGACCAGATGCTGGGACGCATGATGGAAGGTCGCTACGG
>JBGVTF010000135.1:0-14257 GCA_041862415.1 Anaerolineae bacterium
CCTCTTCCTCGTAATCCAGCCACTCCACCAGGTAACGCGCCGCCAGGTACTCCTCAAAGGTCAGGTGCAGGAAGCCGAAGAGGTCCAGTCCCCGCGCCACCAGCAGCCCCGCCCTCTCCTCCATCAATCGGATGAAATCGCTGGCCAACTCCTGCGCTTTGAGCTGGCTCAGTGGCTCTCGTTTCTGGAGGCGCTCAGCGATCTGCTCTTCCAGGTCACGCCGCTCCGCCACCCGCTCCGGCCGCTCCTCGTGCATCCAGAAGGCCACCGGCCCCAACACGTCTACCACGAAGCGCTCGTCCAGGGGGCGGTCGCCCAGAAAGAGGTTGATGGGCCGCCCGGAAAGGCCCCGCGCCCGGTTCCAGGTCTCGGCCAACGCCTCCACACACAGGCGATAGAGCTCGGCCCGCTGGTGGGGCAGCCGCGTGCCCTGGTAATGAATCAGAGCCAGGATGGAGAGCAAGAGGGGATTGGCTGCCAATTTGACAATATTAGGGTCGCTGTGGATCTCGTTCACCAGTCGCTCTGCCCGCTGGCGGGCGCGTTCCTCGGCCTGAGGGGTGACGCCGTCCAGGGTCTCGTAGGCCTGGCACCACTGATGGGCGAAGCGCTCAATGTCCTCGTCGTCGAAGGGCTGGATGGTCAGGTGCAGGAAGTCGTCGGCCAAGGGGGCCTGGTGGTAGCCAGCGATGCGGCTGGTGACGATGATGCGATTGTCTGGATAGCGGCGGGCCAGGTCGGCCACCCGTTTGACCGCCGCCAGCCGGTCGCCGGGGCTGCCCACCTCATCCAGGCCATCCAGCAGAAAGAGGCAGTTGCCCCGCTCGATCTCAGCCTGAAACAGAGGCCCCAGGTCGGGCAATTCGTGGGCCTTGAAGTAGCGAGGCAGGTAGTCGGTCAGGGACAGGTCAGGATCGTCCTTCAACTTCTCGGCGTAGGCAGCGATGGGGACGAGGATGGGCAGCCAGTTGGCTTTCACGCCCAGCCGTTCTTCGGTCATCGTTGGCCCGGTGGCCAGGGTCAGGGCCACGTAACGCAGGAACGTCGTCTTGCCCGCGCCGGGGTCGCCCAGGACAACCAGCCACCGGTGGCGGGGCAATAGCTCCTGGATGGGCACCTTCTCCCGGATGCGCTCGGCCTCCTCAGCCATTCGCTCCGGCCGCAGTTCTGCGGGCGGCGTGGCCTTCAGGGGGACAAAGACCTGCTCGGTGGGCAGGCGCACCACCTCACGCATCTGCAGGATGCCGCGGAAGTCGAGCCAGTGGCAGGATTCGGAGAGGTAGGCCAGGTAATCTCCACGCAGGACCGCTGTATCCACCTGGCGACCGGGCGCGGCTGTCGGACCCAGGTAAGGCATCAGCGCGGTGACCACTTTGCCAGCCAGGTCCTCGGGCGTGGTGAAGAATCTCACCGTGCGCTCTTTCAGAACATCAGCTTTGAATCGGCTCAGCCGCTTCAGCATGTCAGGGTCCTTCTCGGAGTGGACAGGCTTCACCTCGGCGCGCTCCTCGTCAATGAGGAAAAGCAGGCGTGGCTTGTTCAGCTTGACCGCGTGACGGTACTCGATCTCGGTCATGGAGCGCACAGACCCGGCGGCCCGCGAGCCATAACGCACACCAAAGATGCCCACGTAGACATCGGCCTGCTCGACAAAACGGCGGCAGGTGTCCGCCGGGCCCTCATCTTGGGCGGCAAAGCCTTCCATCCCCAGCCATTCCACCTCGTAACCCTGGTGTCGAAATTCATCCAAGCGGCCAATCACCGCCCGGCGATGCTCTTGCAAATCCACCCAGGTCGAGGACAGGAACACCTTGCTCATCGTCGTAATCTCTCCTCTCACCGCTCCAACACCAGTATAGCACAGTCCATCCAACCTGACAAGCCTGCATACGCCACGTCGAAGGCGTTCCAAAGTCAGGTGCCAGGCACTTTTGCCGGCTGGAAAAGGCGCTAAACCGCGTGGACAGTACGTTCGGGGATGCGCTTATGTCTCTCGATCAAGTGCCTGGCACCTCTATTGCCGCACAGGCAGGACTGGCCAGGGGCCTCACGGACGGGGTCTAAAGGGGCTGGTTTTTCCGTGGGACCATTTTCCTATTGTCAGACCCTATCCAGTATGTTATACTTAAAGCGACGGAGTGCATTTCAATGAGGGTATGAAATCCAGCTAATCTGGCTCTGAAGGGCGCACGGCGTCATTCCAGCCCTTTATCAACCAGTGCCAACCTTCAAGCGTTTCTTCGGGGCGTCGGGTTGGCACTTTTGTTTCTTTGGCCTCCATGAAATCATGACCTTGCGAGAGGGGGAGGTGTCCGGTGAAAACAAGATCTGTCTTGCTTTTATCTACTCTGGTCACTGCGGCTCTGTTGTTAGTAGCCCTTCTGGTAGCCTTTTCCCTGACGGCCGGGCTTACCCTGGCCGCTCCCCTTGACGCTCCGCTGACCATGCCCCTGCGCGTCTTCGGGACCATCACCGCAGACACGGTCTGGACCGAAGCCGGCAGCCCCTACGTGGTCACGGACACCCTCACCGTCAGCGAAGGGGTGACCCTGACCATCGAGCCCGGGGTCGTGGTCAAATTCGATGACGACAAAAGCCTGATCGTCCACGGCAAGCTCTATGCCGTGGGCACCCCGGCCAAGCCCATCCTTTTCACTTCCAACGGCGCCCCCGCGGCCAACACCTGGGGCGAGATCCGACTGGAGCAGTGGGTCTACCCCAGCACTCTCCGCTATTGTCAGATCGAATACGCTACCCAGGGCCTGTTCCTCATTGACACCGTTAGCGGCAACCAGATTTTGAACAACGTCTTCCGCTACAACGGCGGCGCCATCCGCAGCTTCCAAACTTGGGAGACCTTTTTCGCCAACAACGTCCTGGCCTACAACGGGTATGGGTTCCTCTTCGAAGGATCGGGCCTCGTCACCATCCTGGCCGGCAACGCCATCCACGACAACACCCAGTGGGGCATCAAGACCGATAGCTCGTATACCGCCTGGAACAGCAGCTTCTCCAGCAACGCCATCCACGACAACGGTGGCCCCGGCATCCTCTTCGAGGCCGGAGGCGTCAATCTGCCCACCGTGCGCGGCAATGCCCTCTACGGCAACGGCGGCTACCAACTGGAAAACCAGTCCACGGCGAGCCTCACCGCGGATGGCAACTGGTGGGGCACCAACGCGCCATCCGCCGGGACAACGTTCACCGGCACCATCGCCTATAGCCCTCCCGTCCGGTTGTCAGCCTCCCGCAACCCCGTCTCCATCCCGGCCGACGGCTCGTCCACTTCGGTGGTCAGCGCCCTGATGACCGACGGTAGCGGCCATTACCCGCCCGAGGGCACCTACGTGAGCTTTACCACCACGATGGGCACCGTGGACAGCCGTCTGACGGAGGTGGAAAGCGGTGCCGTCGGCAAGGAAGGCCAGTTCGTGACCTCGAACGCTATCCTCGGTGCCAGCGGCGGATATCTGCATTGGTCCAACACACCAGGGGAGACCATCACCTACACCTTCACCGGAGACTCTATCGTCTACGTCTATGCCATGGGCGATAACTGTGGCTATGCCAACGTCTTCGTTGACGGCACAGCCTACCCCTCGATTGACATGTACTCCTCTGCCCTGGCCTTCCAGGTCGAGAGGGTGATCGCCACGGACCTGGGTCCTGGAACCCACACCATCACCGTGTCGGTGGCCGGCATCAGCAATCCCCACTCGTCGGATATCTTCGTTTACGCCGACGCCTTCAAGGTGGGAAGCGGCGACGGGCTGGTGACCACCACCCTGACCTCGGGCATCATCCCCGGCACGGCCACCCTCACCGCTACCGCCCCAGGGCCTGCCTCGGTGGCCACCACCGTGGGGTTCGCCCCATTGGGTCCATTTACTGTGACCCTCACCCGCAGCCCGACCAGTGTCCCCGCCGACGGTGTTTCCACCTCCACCATCACCGCCACGGTGAAGGATGAGCTGGGCAACGATGTGCCCGACGGCACAGTGGTCACCTTTACCACCAGCCTGGGCACCTTCCCCGGTGGGCCTACCACTCCCAGCCCCACCGGAGTCTACATCGCCGAGGTGGAAGGCCCCTTTGTGAATCGGATCGGGACGTGGACCCCTTACGGTGACGGCAACGCCAGCAACGGCGGGGGGTATTTCTCCAACAACGTGGGCGACAGGGTTTCGTATACCTTTACCGGCACCAAGGCCTCTGTGCTCTTCCAGAAGCAGTGGAACGCTGGCATCGCCGAGGTCAGGATTGACGGTGTACTTTATCGGGTCGTGGACACCTACTATGATACTACCCCCCCCACCGGCACGGGCAAGCTCTATCAGCAGGAGGAAGTGATCGCGGATGGCCTGCCCTATCGCTCGCACACCATGGAGGTCATCGTCACCGGCCAAAAGAACGATTCGGCCACCGATGCCTACCTGGTGTTGGATGCTTTCAAAGTCTACGGTGTGAACCAGAACGGGGCCAGGCTGACCTCCGGCGGGGTAGCCACGGTGACGGTCAGCTCCAACGTCACCGGTACGGCCACCATCACCGGGACATCCGATTCGGCCTCTGGCACCACCACTGTGGATTTCGGTCTCACCCTCGGTCCACCGGCCACCGTGACCCTGGAGGCCAGCCCGGCCACTTTGCCGGTGAACGATACCTCGCGTCTCACGGCTACGGTGCTGGACCAGTACGCTAACCCGTTGCCCGGCCAGGTGATCACCTTCTCCACAAGTAGTGGCCTGGGCAGCGGCGGCATCAGCCCCGTCACTGCCACCACCAACGGCAGCGGCCAGGCCGTCTCTTACATCAGCTCCACCATCACCGGCATCAAGCTGGTCGTGGCCACCGCGCCCAACCTGGTGGCAGGGACAACAACGGTGACCTTCACCGCACCCAGCGGCTGCGAGGACGATTATGAGCCCGATAACAGCGTGGAGTATGCCACAACCGTTACGCCACCCAGCACCACCCACCACAACTTTGACACGGCTAATGACCTTGACTGGGTCAGATTCTGGGGCCTTGCCGGGATCACTTATACCATCGAAACGGTGAACTTGGCCGTGTCAGGGGATCAACAAGTTGATACCAAGATATTATTCTACTATGAGTCCGACGCAGTTAAGTTAGCCGATGATGACGATAGTGGCGAGCCAGACTACGGTTCCAAGATCGTGTGGCCTGTCACCACAACCGGTTGGTACTACGTCAATGTGGGTCAGGTCATCGGCTCGTGGAGCTTCACGGGCTGCAATACCTATTACGACCTGCGCATCTCTGGGCCACCGACAGGCGTCTACCTGCCCATCATCCTCAAGAACTACCCGCCTCCGCCCCCGACTCCCACCCCTCCGCCTCCACCGGTGTGTTGTCCCGCTGTGGAGGACACCGTCGGCGTAGGAGATATGCCCCGGGGCATCGCTATCAACACCGCCACCAACCACATTTATGTGGCCAACTACAATGACGATACCATCTCTGTCATTAACGGTGACACCAATAGTGTGGACACCATTGACCTCTCCGCTTACGGCAGCGGTCCCAGCGGGATCGCCTATCATCCCAGCGGGTTCCTGTACGTGTCGCTGGGGGACAGCGACACGGTGGCGATCATCAATGCCAGCACTGGGTTAGTGGAAAAGACCGTAAATGTGGGCCACAACCCGGCCGGCGTGGCCGTCAATCCGGTCAGCGGCAAGGTCTACGTGGCCAACTATGACGACGATACCGTCTGGGTCATCAGTGGGGACATCGTGGTCGGCATCATCCCTGTGGAGGATAGACCCAGCCAGATAGCTGTCAACCCGGTCACCAATCTCATCTTTGTGACCAACCATGGCTATGAAGATAACTATGGGGAGGGCAGCAGCGTCTCGGTCATTGACAGCACGGACACCGTGACCAAAACCATCCGGCTGGTCCTCGACGTCAGCGAGCCCGGCCAGGCGCCGCACGGCATCGCCGTCAATCCTGTCACCAACAAAATCTACGTGGCCGTCATTGACAGCCGTCATCTGGTGGTCATTGACGGCAACGACCTGGACGCCCGGCCTACCTACATCGCGCCGCCTCTGGCCGTGCCGATCTGGTTGGTGGCCGTCAATCCCGGCCTCAACCGGGTATATGCCGTGGGGACCGATGAGGCTTCAGTCCACAAAGTCTTTACCCTGGACGGGGCCACCAACGCCTGGCTGCCCTGCGACCTGGACGTGGGCAGCTATCCGGAGTATGGCATAGCCTTCAATTCGGAGACGGGCTGGCTCTACGTGAGCAACCGGGGCAGCGACGACGTGACCGTCATCTGGACGTGCAGTGCATCCGGACCTCCGCCCACGCCTACGCCCACGGCCACCCCGACGGTTGAGCCCACCGAGGAACCGACGGTTGAGCCCACCGAGGAACCAGCGGACACACCCACGCCGCCGCCGTCGGAATGCTATCCCGTGGTGGAGGCCACCGTGAATGTGGGATCTGACCCCCACGGTGTGGCTACGGGGAACGGCAAGATCTACGTGGCCAACCGGGGTGCAAACAGCGTCTCGGTCATCCGGCTCAGCAATTACACCTGGGAGAAAGACATCGCCGTCTCCGGCGGCCCCAACGGGGTGGCCTACGACTATAACCACAAGGTGTTCTACGTGACCCGGCACGACCTCAACCAGATGGCCGTGATCAGCAGCACCACCGGCGCTGTCATCACCAGCGTCACCGTGGGAGTTGGCCCTCACGGCGTGGCTTACAATCCCACAGCCAACAAGATCTACGTGGCCAACTATAATGGCCACACCGTGACGGTGCTGAACGGCAACACCTACGCCACCATCGTTACCCTCAGTGTCCCCGGCGTGACCGAACCAGCCCATGTCGCTGTCAATCCGGTCACCAACAAGATCTATGTCACCTATCACGGCAGCGGCAAATTGGGCGTCATTGACGGCAACACCAATCAATTGACATTCGCAAAATATGATAATGGGGGCGACGCCCAGATTGACGATCCCTACGGAGTTGCTGTGGATACTCTCCGTAACCTGGTCTACGTTGCCTGTATTGGTGGTCACCGTATAACGGTCTTTGACGGCAGTGATGACACGTTCGAGGGCTGGGCTGAGTTCCACAAGGGCCAGGACCCTGAGCAACCTGCGCCGCTGCGGGTCATCGCCGTCATCCCCGACCTGGGGGCCAGCGGCCACGTCTACGTGACCACCTGCAGCGGCGACGGCGGCTTCGACAAACTGCTGGCCATCCCCAAGGGCTGGTATGAGTGCTTCAGCCGCCCCTACGCCATAGACGTGGGAGGCAACCCACAGGAGGGCATCGCCGTGGCTGCCAACCGCGTCTTCGTGACCAGCCGAAATGCCAACCATCTCACCATCATCGCCGACGGCGAGCCGCCTTGCATGTGGAATTTCGCCCTGGATTTCACCTTCACGCTCTGCAGAGTCGGCATAGAAGGTGATTGCCGCTAGTCCTTAGAGTGCTAATCTGCCTAACCAAAAAGCCACTGGGAGCCCCACCCCCAGTGGCTTTCGCCGCTCTTACCAATTCACCGGCACTTTCTTCATCCGCCAACGCCTATCGCGGTACTGCACGTATCGGTGCTCCCGCCCAAACTCGTACAACTGTCGCGTCACGTCCACGTCGTTTTGGCAGTATTCCATCAGTTCCTTGATGTTTCCCTGCCGCCACCAGCGGATGGCCTGCAGCCCGTTAGCGGATTTTTGGAGGCCCAGGGTGGCATTAGCCAGCGAATCCAGACTCAAGCGGAAACCCAACGTGCGATGGATGTCGGCCAGCAGGTCCACCGTAGGCAGTCGCTTTAGAGGGTAGTCGGTGTAACCTCTCAGCACCTCATAGTCAAAGCTCAACACATTGAAGCCAACCACCAGGTCAGCGGCCTTTAGCTCTTCAATGAGGTCGTTCACGGTCTCTTCGGTGTAGTAGTGGTATTCAGTGGCGGCTGTGCTATAAGTCACGGCCACCGAAAGGCCCATGCGCTGGATATGGTGACGCCCACCGACTTCGTTGAAACTGCGCTGGGTCTCCAGGTCGAAAAAGACGACGTTTTTCATCTCCCCCTCCCATGTCCGGTGTACCAGTATCATAACTGCTTTTGCAGAATTTGTCCACCGGGCTGGCCTCTCATCTGCTAATCCATCACGGTGATAACTTTAAAAATTTCTGCCACCGGGCTCATTTTAAGCTTTCCCCCTTGACTTTTGGTCGCGAAAGGGGTATGCTAACGGGTGAAACCAGACATTCGTCTTGTGAGAGGAGGATACCTTGCCCAGGAATTTGTACATCGCCATTGAAGGGCCCATTGGGGTGGGCAAGACTACCCTGGCTCGCCTCATCAAGGGTGAGTTTGACGCGGAGCTTCTCCTTGAGGTCTTTGAGGAGAACCCTTTCCTCAGCAATTTCTACGCCGACCGGGAGAGATACGCCTTCCAGACCCAGATTTTCTTCTTGCTCAGTCGCTACCGTCAGCAGCACAAGGTCATCCAGCAAACCCTGAAGCAGTCCTCCCTCATTAGCGATTACACCTTTGCCAAGGACCGCCTTTTCGCCCGGCTGAACCTGGGCGACGATGAACTGACGATGTACGAACGGGTTCATGCCATCATGGCGGAGAAAATCTCCACGCCAGATTTGGTGGTCTATCTGCAAGCGGATACCGATACACTGATGGAGCGCATTGCCGTGCGCGACCGAAGCTATGAGCGAGGGATGTCCAGAGATTACATTGACAGCGTGCGCCTGGCCTATGAACGTTTCTTCACGAGATACACAGAGGCGCCGGTCCTGGCCATGGATACCAACAACCTGAACGTTGTGCGCCATCCCGAGGATTTGGCCCAGGTGGTGGGGGCCATTCGCTCGGCACTGACCGAGGGTATCTACCAGCAGCCCCTGCCCCAGGTAGAGCCCGTCGTCGGGGCAAAGATCGAGGAGGGGGAGGTCAGCCTTGCTGAGAGCCGACGGCGGCTGGGCGACTTCCAGCGCTGGCACCTTGTCCTGGATCAGGAGAAGGGTCTCCTGGCCGATCTGTATTTCAACTTTATCTGTCTGACGGAAGAAATCGGGGACTTGGGTGCTCAACTGAAGGATGTCTGGGCCGCGCAGGAAACGTTATACGATAGAGTTGGCAATCGCCAGGAGGCTCAGGACAGAGCTCTCCAGGAGCGCCTCCCTGACCTGCGGGAGGAATTGGCCGACTGCCTGGCCTACCTGTTGAAGCTGGCCAACTACACAGGCGTAGATTTGGAACAGGCCTATCTGGTCAAAATGGGTATGCACAAATAGAGGACTTTGGGGGTGAGATTGTGAAAAAGTTCATTGCCATAGCGGGTAACATAGGAGTGGGCAAATCCACCCTGACGGGGATGCTGTGCGACCACTTCTGCTGGGAGCCTTTCTACGAGGCTGTGGACGACAACCCGTACCTATCCGATTTCTACAAGGACATGGAGACGTGGAGTTTCCACTCGCAGGTATTCTTCCTCTCTCGAAGATTGCGGCATCACCGGCTGATCATCGAGCGCCCCGGCACTGTAGTCCAGGACCGCACTGTCTACGAGGACGCCGAAGTCTTTGCCAGGAACCTTTATCTGCAAGGCCACATGAAAGAGCGAGACTATCAGAGCTACCGCGAACTCTATGAGACGGTAATCGAAATCCTTCCCCCGCCTGACCTGGTGATCTACTTGCAGGCTTCGGTGCCCACTCTGATCGAACGGATCAAATTGCGGGGCCGTGACTTTGAGCAGGACGTGGACCCTGCCTATCTGGAGCACCTCAACGCTCTCTACGAAGAATGGATTGATGGCTTTAGCGTGTGTCCCGTGTTGACCGTCCCTTCCGACGATTTAGACTTTGTCAAGAACGGCGCCCACATGAATTTGATTGCTGCCAAAGTCCTGGACAAGCTGCAAGGGAAAGAGGTGGTGGTTTTCGAGTGAAAGTCTACATCTCCGGGGTGCTAGCCGACGGGGACGAGATCAGAGACCTCAAAACCTTCTACGAGGAGATAGGCCAGGTCTGCAAGGAGCTCGGTTTGGAGCCCTACATTCCCCACCAGCACACCGACCCTGCCGCCCATCCTCAGTTCACTCCTCGTGATATCTACCACAAGGATCGGCAGCAGATCGCGGCGTCGAGGCTGGTGGTGGCCTATGTGGGCCGCCCTTCCCTGGGTGTGGGAGCGGAGATCGAGATCGCCCACCAATGCGGCGTGCCGGTGATTCTGCTCTATGAGGAAGGGAAGAGGATCTCCCGCATGGCGCGGGGCAGTCCCGCCGTGGCAGAGGAAGTGATCTTCACCGATTTCGAGGATGCCCTGGCAAAACTGCTGGCCTCGATCCAGAGGATGCTGAGGGGGGACACAAAGAGAGCATATCGGGCCAAACGGACTACCGACAGTGGATGAGGCCGTCCAGAATGACGCGAAAGCGAGTCCCAGGTGGTCTTTTGCTTCGCAATATGAAAGAGCCCCGTTGTCTGCGGGGCTCTTTCGGATTCTCTCCCCATGACTCAGCAAACGCACCCGGGGTGATGCTGAGTCATGGGGTTACACATACTGCTATAGTCCATTGGCATCACCTCCTGCGTCAAGGATGGCAATCTTGGAGCGGTGACCTTGGCCACCGCTGAAGGAATTATCTCATAAAAACGACTATCTGTCAAATAAACCACCGACCTGAATCGCTGTGGGCTTCAACCTCAGCGGGCAGGATGGGGCGAATTGATCCGGGGCAGTCTGATGACAAAGTCTGCTCCCTGACCGGCCTCAGATACCACCCCTATGTCGCCTCCGTGATCCTCCACGATCTTCCGGACGATGGCCAGGCCCAAACCAGTGCCGTGCTCCTTACCCCAACTGACAAAAGGCTCAAAGAGGGTACCCTGTATTTGCTCTGGGATGCCCGGTCCGGTGTCTTTCAAATGAAACTCCACACAGTCGTCCTTCAGATCACTGGTGATGGTGAAGGTCCCCCCCTGCTCCATAGCGTCATAGGCGTTGCTAGCGATATTGTAGAAAACACGTCGCATCTTTTCTGCGTCCATCACCAGCGTGTCGCTGAAAGCCAGGGTTATCTTTGTCTCGATCCCTTTCCTGGCAAAGTCAGTCTCCAGGAACGAGCAGACGCTCTCCACAAGACTCCTCACATTCACCGGTCGCAAGATCAAGGTGCTCTCACCGTGAGCGTAGTCCAGGATTTCCTGGGTCATGCCGGTGAAAGTGTCAACAGCATTCATCACGATGCGAGCCATCTGCTGCCGCTTTTCCGTAGCCAGATCATCGCGGGCCAGAAATGTGACATAACCTTTGATCACGGTCAAGGGGCTCTTGATATCATGGATGATAGTGCTGGCCATCTTGCCGACCGTCGAGAGCCGCTCGGCTCTGACCAACTCGTGCTGGGTCTCTTTCAATTCGGCCAGGGCTGCTTCCAGTTGTATGTTTCTGGTCTGCAAGCTGTCGTAGAGACGGGCCATGTGGATCGCTACCGCCGCCTGGTTGGCCATGGCGTCCAGCAGGGTCAGGTCGGTATCCTGGAAGCGTCGGGGGCTAAATCGAGTGTCCACGTAAATCGCTCCGATCAGCTCGGTCTTGAAGACGAGGGGAACGGCCAGAACGGAACGGATGCGGTAAGTCACGACGCTCTCGCTGTCCTCGAAGCGGGGGTCTTCCTGAGCATTGGTGGTGATGACCGGCTCCCGTTGGGTCAGTACGTTTTGAATCAACCGGCGGCTGATTTCGGCCCCGGCGTCGTCCTCTTTACGGGGCTCAAACTGCCGGGCCACAGCAACCTCGAAATCCCCGCTGGCTTCATCCCATAGAACCAGAAAGCCCCGCTCTGCCTGAACCAGGGTGATAGCCCGATCCAGGATGAGTTCCAAGAGTTGATTCAGGTCAAGGGTGGAAGCCAGTTCTTTTCCCACTTCATAGAGGGCGGTTAGCTCCGCCTGTCGTTGCTGCCAGGATTCGTCGGTGGAGGAAGCACTCTCTTGCTGACCCTTGGAATACCGGCGCTCATTCGGTTGAGACATAGTTTACCTCCAATCATCTCCCCTACCCGAGCCCCGCTGGCCCCACCGTGGCCAGCAGTTTGTCCCAGTCCTCATCTGTCTGGGCAAAGACCGAGTAGTTACCCAGCTTGACGTTTCTCAGGCCCGCCTCCTTGACCGCGTCGTAAGCTTCCAGCATCTGAGAAAGAGTTGGGCGAGGGACGTCTGCCATCAGAAAGGCCGGGAAGAAAGCCAGGATGGTGAAGGGGACGTTCTCGTCGAGTTCGCAAGTCAGGCGAGCGATGCGTTCTATTTGATCCGTCTCGACCCAACCGGGGATGAATAAAGTGAGCACTTCCAGAGTAAAGTCCCTCTTCAGAATCTCGGCTGGTGCTTTCAAAATCCACTCGTTGGTAGTGCCGCATAGCTTGCGGTACAACTCCTCATCGTAGGCCTTGATGTCCAACCAGAAGGCGTCCAGGCCAGCCTGGGCCAGGATATCCAGGTTTTCGGGGGTCAGTCCGTATCCGTTGGTCTCCAGGAGCACCCACATCTTCCAGCAGCGGGCTTTTATCTTCTCCGTGGCCTGGGCGTAAAAGTCGGCGCGGCAAGCTATGTCCCCTCCGGTGAAGGCCACGATATTCCGTGCCGGGCCGAACCCCTGGGGGCTGAGGATCACCTGTTGGGGATCGAGGACGCCTGGGCAGAAATCGCTGCGCTGGCCCTTGATGACACAGTGGCCGCAGGAGCGGCACAGGTCTGTGGCGTGCCACATAGTGGCCCGCTCCCGGGGCTCCCAATACGTGACGTACCGCTCGTACTTCCGGGCCAGATCAGCAATCTGATCAGTTGAATACCACTCCCCTTTGACCAATTGAGAGAACTGCCAGGAGTGACATTTCTTACAGTTGTGATTACAGCCGGACTGATAGATAGAGAGGTAGTGTTCTGGCCGTGAGAGATGGGCTGCCTGTATGACCCTGTGAAAGGTATGGTCTTCCTGGCGCAGGGTGGCCTCGCAGGCTCTCTTCTTCTCTTTGCTGGGCAATTCCACCAGGCAGTCGCCCATCTTGTATCCTTGCTCGACCATCCTGCACTTCACCCAAGGACCTCCCAGAAAACGGATGCTGATACTCGACCACAATTATATCATCTATGGCTCCTTTTTTCAATTGTTCTCAACGTTGCTCTCTCCTGTTGTCAACCACTGCAAAATGTGGTATGCTATTGGTGACATTCTAGAGGAGGGAGACAATGGCACTCTTTTTGGATTCAGCCGACGTGAAAGAAGCCGAGCAGGCCATGCAGATGGGCTTTGTGGCTGGCGTCACTACCAACCCCACTTTGGTGGCGCGCACCGGCAGGCCAGCCTACGATGTGATCTCGGAGCTGTGCTCCCTCTGTCGGGGGCCTGTCTTCCACCAATTGACAGCCAGCAACTTGCACGAGATGCAAGAGGAGGCGGAACGGTTTCACGCCATCGCCCCCGGGCGTGTCGTGATGAAGATCCCCTGTGACCTCGTGGGGCTGCAACTGACCAGCCAACTTTCGGAGAATATGCCCTGTGCAGTGACGGCCGTTTTCAGTGCGGCCCAGACCTATCTGACCTGCCAGGGCGACGCTCGCTACGTCATACCCTACGTCAACCGCACCACGCGCCTCTGTGGAGATGGCATAGCCCTGGTGCGTCAGATGGCGGGCATTGTGCAGCGAGCGGGCGGCGGTACTGAGATCGTAGCGGCCAGCCTCAAGACCCCGGCTGAGGTGGTGGAGGCCATCCTGAACGGAGCTCATCACGTGACCATTCCCCTGCAGTTGATTGAGGAGATGGCCGAACACGAGCTCTCCGCGCTGGCCATCGAGGAATTCGCACGAGCGGCTGCCAGCCAGGCAAAGGCATAGAAGGCGATCAGCGGTCTGGTTGGTTTGCCGTAGGCTGTAAGCTGTGATATACTGTGGAAGAGGTGTTTACGATGCACGATACCATGGTGGGCCAATTTCTAGGCCAATATGAGCTCATCGAACTGATCGGTAAAGGCGGTATGGCCAGGGTCTACAAGTCCATTCAGCCTGCCCTCGAACGCTACGTGGCGGTCAAGCTCCTCCACCCCTCCGTAGCCACCAACGAGGACTTCCTGGCCCGCTTCCAGCGCGAGGCCAAGGCCGCAGCCAGCCTCCGCCACCCCAATATCGTCCAAATCTTCGACTTTGGCCACCAGGACGAGTTCTATTACATGGTCAT
>JBGVTF010000136.1:0-10873 GCA_041862415.1 Anaerolineae bacterium
CCCAACCCCTTTGGGTCAGTGCGGTCGGCAGCAGACTCCTTGACAACAGCAAGGAAGACGTGGGGTTCATTACGTTAGCCTACCCTGGGGACGTTATCGGAAACATCCACGTCAGTTGGGCCGATCCCAACAAGGTCAGGGAGGTGGTGGCTGTAGGCAGTCGCAGAAGGATCGTCTTCGACGATCTCAATAACCTGGAGAGGGTTCGCATTTTCGAGAAAGGAGTGTCCCCCTCGACGGTCGAACCCGACAGCTTCGGTGAGTTCCGTTTCGTGGTCAGAGATGGCGACATCCTCAGTCCTAAGATTGAGCCCAGCGAACCCCTGAAGAACCAATGCTTCCACTTCCTCGACTGCATAGAGAAAGGTATGCGACCTCTGACTGATGGCCAAAACGGGCTCGACGTGGTGAGGGTTATGGAAGCGGTACAGGAATCTCTGCGTGAGAGGGGTACACCTGTAGAGATCAAGATATGAGGAACGACCGTATACACTGATCCAATTTCGCCATAGCCCCGATCAAGTGGATGAACGATGAGGGAAACATGAAAAGAATTCTAATTACTGGTGCTGGGGGCACCCCCTCAACTAACTTTGTGAGATCCCTTAGAGTATCCAGTGAAAGCTTCCACCTTATCGGTGTTGATTGCAATGAATACTATTTGCACAGAGCCGAAACCAATGAGAGATACTTAGTTCCCTATGCCGACGACAAAGACTATGTTCCCATCCTAAAGGGAATCATTCAGGAAACGAAACCCGATCTGATTTACTCACAGCCAGATCAGGAAATTTACCGTATCTCAAAGATAAGGGATGAACTATGGGCGGAGTTTGGAGTAAGGATATTCTTGCCGTGCCACGAGACTATAGAGCTATGTCAGGATAAGTTGGCTTCTTATCTTAAGTGGAGGGATGCGGGGCTGAAAGTTCCAGAAACAGTGAGGATAAATAGTGAGCAGGATCTCAGATCAGCGTTTGACAAGTTTGGCTCTCCAGTCTGGATTAGGGCTATAGTCAGTCCTGGGGGTGGGAGGGGAAGCTTTAGGGCGGAAAACTACAAGGCTGCAAAAGCATGGATAGATTTCTGTGAAGGCTGGGGTAATTTTACTGCGGCTGAGTGCCTAAGACCGAACTCCACCACCTGGATGTCCATTTGGAAAAACGGGGAGTTGATCGTTGCTCAGGGTAGAAAAAGAATGTATTGGGAATTTGCTAACAGAGCCCCCTCAGGTGTAACAGGAATTACAGGAACCGGAATAACCATCTCCGATCCCCTTGTGGATGAAGTAGCCTTGAAGGCCATAACGGCTATAGATAAACAGCCGAACGGAATCTTCTCAGTCGATTTGACCTACGATGAGGAGGACGTGCCTAACCCCACGGAAATCAATATTGGCAGGTTCTTTACTACGCATTATTTCTTCACAACCGCTGGCCTCAATATGCCTTATATTTTTGTGAGACTGGCTTTCGATGAAGAGATTCCACGTATACTGAGGACAATAAACCCTTTAACTCCTGGCCTCGCTTGGATTAGAGGAATGGATTTCCTTCCCGTACTAACCGATGAGAAAACGATAAGGCTATACAAAGAGGAATTGGAGGAAAGAAAACGGAATGTCCGAAAGTAGTGTTGGTACAGAAACAGTTTGGTTACTGGAGGAACAGGGTTCATAGGGCAGAGGTTGGTGGAGAAGCTATCAGATTATAATACCAAGATCATCGTCTTAGGGAGAAATAGGAGAAAATCCAAGATAGTCGAGGAATTGGTTGACAAGGGAAGGGTTGAATTCCTTACTTGCGATCTGTCTGAAACAAGTCAGGTGGAGGAAGCTAACAGAATAGTCAGACAAAACTTTTTTCTGCTCCATTTAGCCTCCTATATGTTGGGATCCTCTCTTGAGGAAGGTTATAATGCTATAAAAAGTATAGCAATAAACGTTGAGGCGGTCTTACGTTCAGTAGATGTATTTAAGCAGAAGATTATTGGGATCGTTTATATAAGTACCGTAGATGTTTATGGAACACCAACTTACCTCCCCATTGATGAAAAGCATTCGACTAACCCTTTGACATTTTATGGTGCAAGCAAGCTTGCAGGTGAGAAATATTTACAGGTTCTGGCTAGCAATGAGAACATACCGTTAACTATTTTAAGATTCTCTGAAGTTTATGGACCTGGTGAGTGGCATAGAAAGGCCATCCCGAATTTCATTAGAGATATTATAAGCGATAAGCCACCCACAATCTTTGGAGACGGTTCGGATGTACGTGACTATGTTTATTTGGATGACGCAGTAGGTGCGATTATCAGTAGCTTCTTGGAAAGAAAGGAAGGTATTTACAACATAGCAGGTGGTCAAGGCATATCTATCAGGGAGCTAGCAACAAAACTCATTAAACTGGCAGGGAGCGAACTATCCCCCAATTTCTTGCCCTCCGCCAAACCTTCTTCTCGCTTTGTTTTTGATATTAGTAAGGCTCAGAAAGAACTGGATTTCTATCCTCAGTTTTCCCTGGATGAGGGTCTTAAAGCCGAGATAGATTGGTTTAGATCTCGTAGGGATAATGTGAGATGAATTTATTACAGGAAACATGTTGATTAAGGATCATGTCTTCTTCGGTGCAGAAGTGACAACAATGAATGATAAGTATATGGATAGAACTGACGAATCTTTTTCAACGCCGTAGATAAGATAGTGGAGCCAGAGTGGGTTACAATGCTACACTGTTGCCGGGAGTGGTTATTGGCAAAGAGGCTGTGATTGGAGCGGGGGCAGTGGTGACCAAGGATGTGCCTGACTACAAGGTGGCGGTGGGTGTCCCGGCCCAGGTGATCAAGGATGTGCCAGTGGATCAACTACTAACACAGGGAGAGAACCCAACGCGGCGTTGAGGCTTCTGTTTCCAGTGGCGAGAAGAGCAACCAATTGCTGTGTTATGACCGTCATTGGAGTACTAACGATAGGCGATCATGTCTCAGACTGAGCAGCTTATGTGCTGCTCGGCCACATAGGAGGCAGGCTGTTCCATGAGGAAAAAGATTCTGGTGGCTGTTTTCGCTTTCAATGAGGGAGCAAAAATCAGGGCGACCCTTGAGAGATTTCCTAAAAGTCGAGACTATGATCTTCTCGTCATGGACGATGGTTCAACGGATGGCTCCCTCGACGATGTAGAACGGCAGTTCGGCGTCAAGCTGCTTTCCAATGCCGTGAATATGGGAGTCGGAGCCTCGATGAAGAGGGTCTTTGACTATGCCCTTGCGAATGGTTACGAGATTCTGGTGCCAGTGGCGGGTAATAACAAAGACGACCCTCGCGAAATCCCCCTCTTGCTGCGACCGATTTTGGAGGAAGGCTATGATTTTGTGCAGGGCTCAAGGTATATGAAGGGTGGCCAGTATGGCAAGATGCCATTCTACCGCGTAATTGGCACGAAGGTAATCCACCCTTTACTCTTTTCTCTAGTGTCGGGAAAAAGGGTAACGGAGAGTACCAATGGGTTCAGGGCTCTCAAGCTCTCCCTCTTGAAGGACAGCAGGATTGATTGGCGGCAGAAGTGGTTAGATAAGTACGAGTTAGAGCCATATCTACTTTACAAAGCGATCAAGCTGGGGTATAGACACAAAGAAGTACCCGTGGCGAAAATTTACCCTTCAAAAGAGTTAGGGTACACGAAAATGAAACCCATCACCGGCTGGTGGAGCATACTCAAACCGTTGGTGTGGTTGGGATTAGGGCTCAAAAAATAAGCTTGCGAACGCTCAAAATCGCCATTCATAGGCCAGAGGAGGCCAGCAAAAAACATGGGAGTACCTTTTGTGGATTTGAAAGCTCAATACCGGCCTATCGCTAGGGAGATTGACCAGGCGATAGCTAAGGTTCTACAAGGCACTGATTTCATTTTGGGGGAGGAAGTGGGCCTGTTCGAAGAGGCTCTTGCTGATTATTGCCAAGTTAAACACGCCGTCGGACTTGACTCCGGTGTGTCTGCTTTAGAACTGGCCTTACGTGCTTTGGACATTGGGCCAGGGGACGAAGTGATCACTGTAGCTAACAGTTTCATTGCAACGGCTTCCGCCATCTCATTTGTTGGAGCAAAGCCTGTCTTGGTAGACATCAATCCTACCACCTATAACATGGATGTCGCAGCCATCGGCAGAGCAGTTACCGGGAAGACGAGAGCGATTATCCCGGTCCACCTGTACGGCCAGCCTGCTGATATGGATCCTATTTTGAAGATAGCTAAGGATAGAGATATCCGCGTCATAGAGGATGCTTGTCAGGCTCATGGAGCCAGATACAAGGGACGTCGGGTAGGCACCTTCGGCCATGCGGCGGCCTTTAGCTTCTATCCAGCCAAGAACTTGGGGGCGTATGGAGATGGGGGAGCATTGGTGACAAACAGCTATGAGGTGGCTGAGAAGGTGCGCATGTTGAGGAATTATGGCCAAACGAGGAAATATCACCATTCCTTTCTCGCCTACAATCATCGTCTAGACACTATGCAAGCGGCCATTCTGAGAGTCAAGCTCAAGTATCTGGATCACTGGAATGATGCTCGGCGCCGCCATGCTCGGCTGTATAATGAGCTACTGAAGGACACGGGTTTGATCTTACCTTTCAATTCGAAGCACAGCGAACACGTTTATCATCTGTATGTGGTGCAAAGCGAACACCGAGATGCGCTGCGCGAGTGGTTGGGAGCGAAAGGTATCGCCACAGGTATGCACTACCCTATCCCTATTCATCTTCAGTCAGCCTATGCTCATCTTGGCTATGGTGAGGGTGATTTCCCCGCCACTGAAGCTTGTGTACAGCGGATACTGTCGTTGCCTATGTTTCCCGAGCTGACTGATAGCCAGATTGAATATGTAGTTGACGCTATTCGTGAGTTTGAGTTGAACTGGTGAGAAGGGGAGCTTGTCAACAGTGAAGCAACCGCAGAGCATTGAATCACGGGTCATGCTAGTGCGAAAGATAGTAGTCTGGAGCATGGTAGTGCTGATCCTTGGTAGCTTTATCTCTGCGGAACTGGTAGAGATCAACTCTAATTCCAGTTCCAGCGCAGGCGATCAAGGCGACACCTTGCTGTTGGGACTGATGATAAGAGAGCGTGTAGCCCTGACCGATGGCACCAGAAACCCCCTCTATCCAGCTCTGATCTCAGTTTTCGCCCAGAGGGACCTTCGCTATTTCACGTGTGCTAAATTCGCAAGTCTGGCCATCGGGGTCTTGGCGTTATTAGCTGCATTCCTTTTGGGACGGCGTCTGTACAGCGATGGCCCGGCCCTCTTGGCTATGTTTCTGCTGAGCATCAACAGCGAATTTCGATGGGCGGCCTCCAGCGTTCTGGCTGAGGTCTTGCTGGTGCTGACCTTCTTCGTGACCTGGTATTTCACCGCTAAGGGCTTTGAGCAAGGGCACTATTGGATAGTGGCGGGGTTTTGTGGTGGGTTGGCCTATTTGACAAAAAGCACTGGTCAGTTGCTCTTGATAGCTTTTCTCATTTCGGTAGCAATTGTGTACAGAACCAAGATTCTGACCAGACGAGCTATTTTGGTTTTCCCGCTGTTCTATCTCATAGCGGCCTCTGTGCTCCTGATATACAACGTTAGAGTGTACGGCAGTCCCACCTTCAATTATCCCATGACTCTCACTATGTGGTTGGATGAGTGGGAAGATATTTATCTGCTGCAAAGTCCTCCAACTCTGATTACTTACCTAAAAACCCACACTCTCCAAGAGATGATTGGCAGGGAATGGACGGGAATGCAGGGTATGGCACACGTGTTCGCAAATGTTTTGCTGACGCTGAAGGCCTCTTTTGCCCGACATCTCTTCGGGTCTCCCATATTCTTGGTATCAGCCATTTCGCTCACGGTGGGATTGATTGTGCTCTTTAGGGAACGGATACGTTCCTATTGGGAGAGTAGAAGGGGAGAGGTCGTTTTTACAGTTGTATTGATCACCCTTTTCTACTTGGCCTTTGCATGGTATGCTCAAGCCCTGGCAGATTCCCGGTTTGTGCTGCCTTTGGTGCCGATTATATACGTTTTTGTGGCAGGGTTCGCGCGTGAACTGGTCAGCGAGTTGGTGATGCGGCTTCAAGAAAGCACGAGAGAAGGGCTCGCGTTGGGAGCCTATGCTTTCTTTGGTGTCCTTTCACTGTCCATTGTTGGGTCGGACCTGGCAGCTTTCAGGCTCGAGAACCCCTTTCGAAATGATATCTTGAACAATGTGGATAGGATGAACGTCATGACGTGGTTGGAGCAACATGTGGAGGGAGGCACGGTCATCGCTTACCACCCGGGCCATGACCTACCCGTTTGGATGTATGCCACTTTGCTTCAGGATGGCGCTTCTTTTCTTCCCTCATACCATCCAACTCGTATTCTGCCTACCTGGATGTATGCAGACCGATATGACTTTATCGGTGTTCCATACAAGGTCTCATGGGAAACCATGGATTCTTATCTGCAAGAACAAGGGACAAGCTACATCATCTTCAACAGGGAGTTGTTGGCCCGACGGAAGCCACTTTATGGGCATTTCCTCTATCGCAAGGGGAGCAAGAGGATTGACGTGTTAGCCCTGCCCTCGACCTGGGACCTGGTTTTGGCCTACGGGGGCCTGCCATGTAAGTACTGCATCTTCCGCTTGAATTGGCCCGGGCCTGGTGAGGCGGACGAAGCATGGCAACATGCCCGCCTCGGCGATGCCTACCGTTCGCAGGGGGAGGTGTTGCAGGCCATCGCGGAATACGAGGAGGCTTTGGAACTCGACGGCAAGGGCTGGCCCGGCCTCCACGTAGCCCTTGGGAAGTCCTATCAGGCTGTGGGGCTTCTGGATGAGGCGGTGGAGCAATACGAAAAAGCTATAGAACTAAGGCCGGAGGAGGCCTGGTACCATACTCTCTTGGGCGAGGCCTACCTGGGTCAGAGAAGAATCGAGGAGGCCCTGGCCGCATACATGAGAGCCCTAGCCCTCGGCGCGGAGGAATGGCCCAGTGTTCACCAGGCCCTGGCACAGGTGTACCAAGTCCTAGGCAAGCCAGAAGAAGCCGTAGCAGAGTACAAGGAGGCTATCCGCCTCGAACCGGACGATGCGGGGCATCACAAGCTCCTGGGAGACCTCTACCGTTTTCAAGGGGAGATGGAGAAAGCGGCGGTTGAATATGAAAGGGTCGTCGAGCTAGACGGCCACCACTGGCCGGACCTGCACGTGGCCTTGGGGCAGGCCTACGACGCTCTGGGCAGGCTGGACGAAGCCCAGATAGAGTATGGGAAAGCTGGCCTTGACCACATCGAGCCGACTCAGTTTGGCGATTCTATCCTTCTGCTGGGCTATGGGATAGACAGCCAGGTGGCCAGTGAGGGAAAGGTTGAGGTCAATCTCTACTGGCAATGCCTGCAAACAATGGGAGAGAGGTACATCGTTTATCTCAAGTTGGTTAACCCGGTGTACCATGTCTGGGGGCAAGAGGACAGCAACCCTACTCCTCCCACCAATCTGTGGCGGCAGGGCATGATTGTAAAGGACGTGCGCCAATTGGCGGTTTTGCCCGCCACACCGCCTGGCACCTACAGCATTGAGGTCATCCTGTGGGACGCTGACCGTCAGCAAGACCTGGAAACGGTTAGCGGTGGGCCGCTTTTGCTGGGCCCGCTGGAAATACCGCCACGGGAGTCTCTGTCCGTTGAGTCTCTGGACATCGAGCATCCCATGAAGGTCAATCTGGGCAACAAGATTTCGCTTCTGGGGTATAACCTTGAGAGCGGATTCAGGCCAGGCGATGGCATCCACTTAACACTATTCTGGCAGACCCTGGGGGAAATAGAGGAGGATTATACGGTTTTCACCCACCTGATTGACGAGGGAGGCACCCTTTGGGGACAGAAAGACAATCAGCCAGTGGATGGGTTTTACCCGACCACAAAATGGCAGGCGGGGGAGATTGTGCGCGATCAATACACCTTGATGATCTCACCTGAGATCCCGCCTGGCCGCTATTGGCTGCAAGTGGGGATGTATCTGGCTGAGACAGGGGAGAGGCTGACGATCTCAGACGACGGGAGCGGCAAACCAGATACCAGAATCTTGCTGCAAGAAATTCGGGTAGAGGACTAAGGTGTTCACAGTGCTGTTGGAAACACGGCTCAAGCGAAGCCATCTCGCATCCTTGGCCGTGCTGATCTTATCGAACATAGTTCTTTTCTGGACCGGTGCCCTTTACTTGCGTTGTCTGGGGGGTGTCGCCCTCTTTTGCTTTCTGCCTGGTTGGTTGCTAATAGATTGTCTGTTCCCCTGGATAACCGGCAAGCCCCGGACGAAGCCGGGGGTCCGTGGCGGCTGGCCCGGGGAGCGAGGGTTGGCTGTCTCTCCACCCCTGCCTGACAGCGGTGGCTTGCTTGAGGACTCTGCTCCTCGTTTGCTGGAAAAGGTGCTACTTAGCGCCGGGGCCAGCTACCTTCTCTCAAGCTTGAGTGTCCTGGCGGTGCACGCCCTGCCGGGTGAGATCACTCTTGGCTTGCTCTGTCTCGTCCTGGATGCATTGGTTCTCCTCCTCTTGCTTTTGAGCTTCTTTGTTTCCCCACCCTCCCCCCAGCCGGAGACGATGGGAGTGGGTGAGGGCTCACTGCTTTCCGGGGAGATGCTGCTGGTGATCCTTCTCATGGTGGTGGCTGGTTTCTTCCGCTTCTTCTACCTGGGTTATTCGGAATTCCAGGGCGACGAGGTGGGCGTGGTGTCCGCGGCTGTGGAGGCCATCCTGGGACACGACGATGTTCTGTTTTTGCAGAGGAAGGGACCCGTGGAGACACTGGTGACCATGGCCTTCGTCCTCTTCATCCAGGGATTCAACGAACTGGCCCTCAGGTTCCCCTTCGCCTTGGCCAGCTTTCTGGGGATAATGATGACCTACTTGATCGGCCGACAAATGTTCGGGCCGATGGTGGGCCTCATAGCCGGGCTGCTGTTCGCCGTAGAAAGTGTCACCCTAGCTTTCTCGCGCATGGTGCAGTATCAGGGCGTCGCGGTTTTCATGCTGGCCCTCTGCGTCTACTGTTTCTACCGCTTCCACGGGATCGTTGATAGAGGGCTCGCTCACAGATACCAGTTTCTGGGAGCAGCCTTCTTCGCCTTCGGCCTGCTCACTCATTACGATGTGGGCCCCGTGGCATTGCTTCTAGCTTTGCTCTACCTCAGCAAATATGGCCTGGGATTCCGTAGGGGCGATGCCCTTGCTCGGCTCGGTTCATTGGCTGTCGCAGCGGCTATCCTTTTGGTTTTTTACTTGCCCTTTGTTTTGCACCCGCATTTTAGGGAAACGGGACCCTACGTGGCTCAGAGCAGGTTGGGCATAGGGCAAGGCCCTTACAATAGCCTGGGCACTTTTGTCTCCTACAGCATTTTCTATAACTCCACTTACTATGTGATTTTGATGATGGTCTTGCTGTCCGCCGGAGTAACAGGGGCTCTGGTGAAGGGATTGTCCCACAAACCCTTGGCCTACCTTCTGGCGGCCTCCTTTGCCGTCGCTCTGCTTCTGTCGGCCCTATTCCCATCTGTGCTTGCCTTGGACCAGGCGAGTTACGCCTTTGTCCTCTTCCTGCCAGCGGCCATAGGCCTGGTCCTTTCCCGGCAACTAGAGGCAAGCGAAAGGATCATCCTTTTGTGGTTTTTCGTTTATTTTGTGATCTATTGCTTCATGGTGAGAGAACCTGGCTTGCATTTCTATACTCTATCCGCAGCCTGGGCTATCTTGGGGGGAATCGTCCTTGACAGAAGTTACCGCTATGTCCTCTCTCACTTCGGCCCGATAGTTCAAAGAGGAGCGGGGCTGGCCTGTCTACTGCTCTACGCCTTGCTGGCTGGCTACGCCTATATCTTCTTCATCCAGACTGATCCCGAATACGCCAACACCTTCCCGGAGAACGAGGTAGCCCTCTATTGGACGCCGCAAGTCGCCGTGCCGGGCAGTGGGCGCTTTGGCATCCCTCGCCGATCCGGCTGGAAAGCCATCAGTTGCTTGTATCGGACGGGCGCTCTAAGGGGCGGCTACACTACCAATGCCCGGAAATCAAAGACGCTGGAATGGTACACTCGCACTCTCCTTCCTGGATTTGAAATGCCCAGGTATTTCTTTTTCAGCGAAGATGCAGCACGGGGCCGGCGCAATGGAGCAGGGATCTCAAAGGAGTCGGTGGAGGATTACTACGACCTGGTGGACAGGGTCCTGGTGAAAGGTAAGCCCAAGGTTCTGATCTACGAGGACAAGCGGTTTGCTCGCGGGGGACCACGGGTTGATTATCGCTCAGAGGAATACGAGTCACGGTACGATGGCCTCGTCTCTCTAGCTGGACATCGTCTCTGGGAGAAATACGGTGGGGACGACCGGGACTTCCAGGCAGTAGGGAGATTCCTCGAAGCCGTTGCCTGCACCGGCGATGGCCTTGTCTTAAACGCTCCTGAGCAAGTGGGAATCTTGAGCTACTACTATCGCGGTGATTTGCCCTACTACCCCTTGCCCCTAGTGCAACCCCTCGATGAGAGCGAGACCACAGCCGAACTTGCGGCCATCCTGGCGAAGCACGATGTAGTCTACGGGCTCTTCTGGGGGGCCGAGGAGAGCGATCCCTACGGCTTCATTGAAGGCTGGCTGGATCAGCACGGGCACAAGGTGACGGAGCGATGGTTCGGCAACGTGCGGCTGGTTCTGTACACCTCGGCTCCTATGGAGATCCGAGGGGAGGTGCACTATCTGCAAGACCTGAGGTTGGGCGAAGGGGTCGAGTTGCTGGCCTATGAAGTGGATGATCTTCTCGTTGCGCCAGGCGGCGCGGTTGATTTGACGCTCTATTGGGCGGCCCG
>JBGVTF010000137.1:0-33471 GCA_041862415.1 Anaerolineae bacterium
CATAATTACAGTAGATGCTTAGCGCAGTGATAATGGTATAGAGTATCCACAGGTGTCGTCTATTCTCGCGCAGCGCCATCACCAGCAAGATGACCGAGGCCACTCCGAGACAGACTACCATGCTGTAAGAACGCGCCTCTTGTCCGTACCAGATCTGATAGGGGTTGATGGACGTCACCAAAGCAGCCAACCATCCCACTTTGTGCTCGAACAGAAGCCGTCCCAGATGATAGATAAGAGGAACGGTCAGCCAGGAGAATATCAGGGACAGAAAACGAATGGCAAAGTCGCTGGCACCGACCAAGGCCATCCAATAGTGCAGGCTGAGATAGTACAGCGGCGGAGTCCACATGCTCTTGAGGGAATGGGCAGGACTTTCAGCATATTGGAGGCTCAAGTCTTCATCGCCCCAGAGACTTTGAGCATCCAGACGATAGATGCGCAGAGCAAAGGCCAACAGCAGTATGAAAAGCAGCAAAATTCTATCCCTGTGAGCTCGTATGTGCATTCACCCCTCCCAATGTGCTGCATCAGGTAGTTATTTATTATACCATGAAAGACTCTTGCAAGGCCAATTTACTTCCTGGAGGGGCTGGGGGTGTGCTCACGCAAAGAGGCGGTCATCACATCAAGGTGCCACCGCCTCTCCCTAAGCATTTTCTGGGTCATCGTGATGTCTCCTGATATGCTCTTGCCGCTTCTCCGGCAGCCACAAACTCACCGAATGGAATTCGGTGTCTGAAGTTGAAAGGTCCCTCAGGGCCTAACGTTAGCGCTTCAGGGCGCTTTTCAGGTTCAGACGGGGATTTCTAGTCCTCGGCTCTCTGGGCATTTGCTTACCGTGGGGGTACAGGAGGGGGTGAGGCATCCTTGCCAGAAGCCAGGCAGAGCGAGGGCCAATCGGAGATGAGCCAATAGGGCAACGGGTGGCCACACGGATGGGGTAGAGATGATGAGCGGGCGCAGTGGAATCATGCCCCTTCATCCGGAGCAAACCACCAGGCGACAAAGTCATGGGCGATTTGGAGGGCCTGGCGGGCGGCGTCGAGAGCGGCGGTGGCCTCGATCCCCACCACGTCATGGCGCGCGGCGAGCAGCCGGTCCCGAACGTGGACGATGTCGTCACGGGAAAGCGTGCGTCTACGAATCGGATACCAGGTGTCGAATTCATTCTGGAACGCTCGTTTTCTATCTTCCCGAAAGCTTCAGATGCGCCGACCCCGGGTGTGCCTGGGCGCTTGGCGAGTTTCTAAGCAGTCCGAGATGTTTGTGAGCTTTCGGGAAGATTCGCCGACATCTACTCAATTAGCGCTCACTCTTCTCCAAACCGCGAGCCGCTACGCGTCTGGGGGAGGGCTTTGCCCCTCCCCCAGACCCCCTCCCCAGAGGACCAGAGACCAGAGTTTTCAGAGCTTGTCCTGAGCAAAGTCGAAGGGCCCAGAGGGGACGGGGGACACCACAACCCGAAACCCGACGTCCCCGTAACGGTCGTCCGGGGCGTCCCCGTCGCGGAACGCGCAGCGCACGTCCCTAAGATCGCGGTCGAGCGCGCCCCCACGCAACACACGGAACGTACCCTTCTTCGGCCCCTGCGGATCTTTGACGACAGACTTGGCGCGGTGCTGATATTCCTGCTCGTCAAACCAATCGGCACACCACTCCCACACATTTCCGGCCATATCGGCGCAGCCATAGGGGCTGTCCCCCTGGGGTGAATACCGACCCACCGGCGTAGTCTCATAAACGTTGTCTTCAAAGTTGCACAGCTTGGCCGTGGGTTGCCCATTCCCCCAGGGATAAATGCAGCCATCGGTGCCCCGGGCGGCCTTCTCCCACTCGGCCTCGGTCGGCAGGCGGAAGGGTTTGCCAGTCTCTGGGCTCAACCACTGGCAGAAGGCGACCGCGTCGTCCCACGAGACGTTGACCACCGGATGGTTTTCTTTGCCCGAGGGAATTTTGCCACGATTCCAGTGTGTTGGCGCTTTGCATTTAGTTGCCTTCACGAAAGCGGCATACTGTGCATTCGTCACCTGGGTTTTGCCGATGTAGAACTCGGAGAGGTAGACGCGGTGCTGAGGTTGTTCACGGTCGTCAGCGTCTTTGTCTTTCACCGGGTCGCTGCCCATCAGGAATTCGCCAGCCGGGACGCGGACGAGTTCGAGATGGATGGGGGAGGTGAGGGTGAGAACGTCGGGCGTGGGTTTGGCCGGGGTTTTGCGTTTCGGCGCAGGCTCAGGCTTTGGGGTCACCGGGCGGGGTGGGCGCACCTGTACGGTCGCGCTGGCTTCCTCGCGCACGCCTCCGCCAATGCCGGTGATACCAGTCGCCGTTACTCTCTCGATCTTCTGGCCTTCCGTTTTGTAGGTCGTGGTGAAAGTGAAGCGCCGTCCCTTGCCCGCCGCCAGGTCAAATGGCTCGTCAAGTAGCGTCCGGCCGCGTCTCACCGTCACGTGGCGCAGGTCGTCTTCGCCGTCGTTGCGCAGGGTGGCCGTCCAGGTGGCTTCACCACCGGTGTCCACCGTCTGCGGCTTGACCGATAATTTGAGGGTCAGGCTGGGATGCAGTTCTGGCTCTGGTTCGGGTTTGGCCTTCTCGACGATGGGAGGCGGGGGCGCGGGGGATGGTTTGGCGGGCACGGCTGTGGGGGAAATGCCCAGCATGCGGGCGGCCGCAGCCGAAACCCGACGGCTGTCATCGTCGGCCAGGTGTGTCAGGGCTTCATGCGCTGCGAGAGCCAAACCCTTATCGCGACCGTGCAACAGGCGTTCCAAGTCGCTCACCGCGCCCTCGCGCACCCCGGGAAAGGGACTCTCGATGGCCTGCTGCAATTCGAGCGGCAATTCTGCGGGCTTCGCGACCGGGCGCGGATTTTGGGCAATGATAATCTGGCCCTCCACCTTTTGCGCCCACTTCTGGGGTGTTTGTCTGGAGCGACCGCTGGTGACGACTTGCTCATAGACGTAATCGTACAGTTCGTCGAGTGAAATCTGGCCATCGTTGTCAAGGTCGGCTGCGCCAGTCTGGAGGCCCTGAACGAGGAAATGGGTGAACACGGACTTTTCTGCCTCGCCCAGCAGTTTGTCGCCCTCCCAGGCGAACTCGACGGCGTTGCTGGCGGTCAGGACCACCCGGCCATAGCCGCTGCCCGCAAAAGCCTCTTGCGTGCCGACGCTGCTGCCCACGACGGCTTTGGCACCCGCAAACGCGCCGCTGTGGCAGCAGTCGAGCACCACGATCTTGCGCTGTGAGCTGCTCTTGTCGAGTTGGCGGCGCACAGAGGTGGCTTCAATCGCCGTCGCGCTGACGTAGTCGATTCTGGTGTCTTTGACCGCCAGATACAAATCACCGTAGTCATCTTTGATCCCGTGCCCGGAGTAGTACAGCAGGAGCAGGTCGCCCTTCTTCCTGCGCTGATACAGGCGGGCAACCTCCAGGTCTACAGCCTGCCGCGTTTTGTTGGGGCACAAGGTCACGTCAAAATCACCGATAGCCGGATCGCCCAGCACTTCGGCCAGCGCCTCGGCGTCGTGGCTGGGCGTCACCAACCGGGACAGTTTTGGGTCGTCGAATTCGCTGTTGGCGATAATGAGGGCAAGACGGTCAGACATGGCTCTGGCTAACCTCCTCGCTCCACTTGTCGTCGAACTTTTAACTGCTCCCGCCGGGTTTGCAATCCGGCGGATATGGCCTGGATTGCAAATCCAGGCCAAGCGAAGTCGTGTCCTATGCCTGAGTTTGGGCCAGCTTTTTCACCAGTGCCAGCAACTCGGCCTCGGACAGTTTCTTCTCCGGTGTGAATTTAACTTTCAACCCGGCGGGCGTTTCGATCTCGACTGTGCGGTTTTCGCCGCGCAGCGCCCAGGCTTGCAGGAATTCAACCAGTTTGGGAAGAAAGGCGGGCACGGCGGCGAGGGCCAGCGCGCCCAGGGTGAATGCATCGCCCTTGGCACCTTCCGGCACAGCTTCGCCGGAGGGACGTTCGACGGACTCGGCGCCCAGGTCGCGCAGGTCGCGCAGCAAACGGCCAGCCAGCTCGTCGAGCCTCTCAGCATCGGCGTCAGCCTCAGTAATGGTCAGGTAAAGCGGGATTTCGGATGAGGTCATGTGTAGTTTGCCTCCTAATTGCATGTACAACACGAGTCATAAAATGTTGATCAAATTATATCATACGCACGATTTGAAGTCAATCCCTCTTCATTCGCACATTAGGCAAAAAACCACGCTTACCTGCTTATAGCCTCCGTCCGCGGGGGCGTCCCAGGCGAGGGGCTCCCTCAAAACAAACTCGCCCTCGGGGAGACAAGGGCGAGGGGCCTTCGAGAGGCCAGGTGCTACCCTTACCGCAATGCCTTTACTCGCATCACAGGCGCGCGCGGCGCGCCAGATGGGGAAGAGGTCGGTCATCAATGCCTGATGCTGGCAAAAGTCGGGGATGATAGTTGTGGGTGTTATGAGTTCGGGGGACCCGGACAAACCAAGTTGACAACCAATGAGGGGGATGATATAATCTTTCCACAAAGTTGGCTTTTTGTCTAGAAATGAGGGTAGACCAATGACTGTAGCTCTCGAAAGTCTAAGCAAACCGCGCTCAGGGAAGTTGGACGTGGACGTTCGCCTCTCCTGCGAGGTCAATTACACGGCCGTTGCCGCCAAGCGCCGTGTCAGCGGCTATGTGGCTTCTAACGTCAGCGTGCTGATGGGGGGGGAAGACCCCACTCTGGTGTTGGCTGATCGCATTCTGTGGCGAGTGCCCATTGTGCTGACGATGCCAGGCCATGGTGTATTGGGCCGTGTAGGCGAAATTGATGTGGACGTCGAAACTGGTGAAATCCTGGTGACAGAAGACATCCTGACGGGTATCAAAGATCATGCCAAGCGTCTTGCTGCCAGTACCACATCTGCCTCAAGAAGAGTCTGCCCCCCAAATGGTCTCTCTCGATGGCTTCCTTACTGCCTGGATTGAGATGGACCAGATTTCTGCTACGATTACCCGCTAGTTTTTCCCTCTTGGCCCAGGTATCTCTCCAACATGCGACCGAGGACAATGTATCTGAAGTCGCGCCCCTGGAAAGCACGCAAGGCACCCCACAGTCCATACAGCACCCACAAGCCCATCAGCCCCAGAGGTACAACCATCAGGCCCAGGGAGACGAGGAAGAAGATAGGCGGGGCGTCTTTGTACCTCTCAGCGCTGGCTATCATAGGGATGAAGGAGAGACCATAGAGACAGCCCCAGCAACTCCAGCCGATGATGTAAACCAGCAGGCCGACGAGTTGGTAGACGGCAGCTTGCAGGGCCTGGAAGGCCACATACCTGGATTTCTCCTTTTGCAATAGCCACATCACTGCAGCCCCAACGGCTCCCACGCCGTAGGCTATGACCACGCCGTGAGCTATGGCGGCCGTAACCCGTTCGTCAGCAGAAGGTTTGGTTTCGTTGGCGCTCATCTTTCGTCCTCCGGGTTTGAAGAGTCGCTGTCCGTTTTTGGGGTCATGGTCTGGGCGTTCTGAGCCAGAGCCGTCAGCCCGGCCATGCCGCCCAGGTTCATGGTCTCCACCGCGCTGGAGGGGACGATGATCAGCGACCCCCGTTCCTGCAGGCCCTCAAAGAGCATGTTCATGGCCCGCAGGTGCAGGGCGGTGGGGTTGTCCAAGTAGGCCAGCGAGGCCTGGCGGAAGCTATCGGCAATCTGTTTCTCGCTTTCACCCAGGATGACCCGCGCCTGGCGCTCCCGCTCGGCCTGGGCCTGACGCGACATGGCATCCTCCAGGGCTTCGGGAATCACGACGTCTCGTATCTCCACCGACTGAACCGTTATTCCCCACGGTGTGGTACGGGCATCAATGATCCGCTGTAACTCGTCGTCCATCTTCTCCCGGCCCACCAGGATGTCGGCCAGGTCCATCTTGCCAATGATTTCCCGCAGGGCCGTCTGCGCTGCCCAGGAGATGGCCGCCTGGTAGTCCTCCACTTCCAGGGCCGCCTTCTCTGCATCCCACACCAGCCAGAAAAGCACAGCATCCACGTCCACGGGCACGGTGTCCTTGGTCAGGGTCCGCTCGGCGGTGAAGGGCGTGACCATCACCCGGTGATCTATCCAGGCCGAGATGCGGTCAATGATGGGCACTATCCAAAAGAGCCCTGGCCCCTGCAGACCCCGAAATCGGCCAAGGCGCAACACGATGGCCTTTTCCCATTGGTCGGCGATCTTGAGGGCGAGCATCGAATACAGGCCAATCAGGCTGCCACCGATGATGACCGCTGCGACGACCCAATCCTGTACCTCAGTGGTCTTGTCCAGCACGAGGCCGATCACGATGGACACAACCAGAATCAGGAAGAAGAGGGTCAGGGAGACCGGATTGACCAGCTTGGCTTCCAGTTGAGCCCGACGGGGGTCCTTTTCCTTTCGTTCTTTGGCTCGTCTGGGGGGCTTTGCTATAACCATCTCTTTCTCCTTTCAGTCTTTAAATTATTCGGCCGGTGAACTCTTTGTTTTTTGCCACCGGGCCAGTTCTTCCTCGAAAGCCTGACGGATCTCATCCACAGGGTATCCCAGGCTCAGGGCTTCCAGGAGGGCGCTGTTCATGATGGCCTGCAGTTTCTCCTGGCGCATACGGGCCAGGCGAGCGTCATCGGGATGTTGGGCGACGAAAGTGCCTCGCCCTCGCTGAGTGGAGAGCACGCCTTCATTGTGCAACAGATTGTAGGCGTGGGCCACCGTGTTGGGATCCACCCTCAAGTCCACTGCCAGTTGACGGATGGTGAGCAGCTTTTCTCCCGGCTGCAGCCTGCCCGTGGCTACCAAATGTCTGATCTGTTCTACAATCTGCATATAGATGGGCACGCTGCTTGCCAGGTCAATGTAGATGTCCATGTTGGAATATCCTAATTGTCCTAGTTGGCCTAGTACAATTATAGCATTGTTTGAGGCTCGTGTCAAGGGGGTGAACCTTAAAATTTCACTGTCCATCATAGGTCTTTTGACACTCCTGCGTCAGTGGTTTATAATACTACCTGGTTCCTATGCCCATGGCTTGTGATCCACTGGAGGGGCCATGGATTGGGCTTCTGGAGGTGCGAGGCAGTGAAGACGCTTCATCAAAGCCTGATAGACTGTGATATGGCTATGCTGCGGGCCATTGCCGAGATGCACGGCCTCGAACTGAGCAGCAATCGCCAGGAGGAGGCCGTGGTTCAGTTGGCGCAAGAACTCTTGCAGCCGGAGGAGGTGGCCCTCACTCTGGAAAGCCTCTCGCCCACTGAGCGAGAGGGGCTGGAGGCCATTATTGCCCAGGGAGGTAGGATCAGAGCCCCTCTTTTCCTCCGGGAATACGGTCAACTGCGGGCTTTTGGGCCTGGACGCCTGAAGCGAGAGAAGCCCTGGCTGGAGCTGGCCAACGTCGCCGAGGGCCTCTGGTATCGGGGTCTGATCTACAAGGCTTTCGACGAAGCGAAAGGCTACCGGGGCGAGTTCTTTTTCGTTCCCCAGGACCTCCTGCCCCTTCTGCCTCAGGCTGAGAAAGGTCCTCTAGCCTTCACTGTAGAGCCATCGCTCCCACCACCCGTCATCCGCCAGGGGGACCTGGCCTTCCTCGACGACATTTGCACCCTCCTAAGCTATCTGCAACGGGAGGAGGTGAAGCCGCTGAGGGGAGGCTACTTGCCCCGTCCAGTGATAGAGCGTCTCAACGAACGGCTCATCGTCAAGGAAGACCTGTCGGAGATCGTCCACGAGAAGGGGACACAGCGGCTGGCCTTCCTGCATCACCTTTGTCGTCAATCGAGGTTGGTGCGGGTCAGGGGAGGGTTGCTGAAACCAAGCTCCGCTGAGGCCAGGACCTGGCTGAAATCGTCGCCAGCGGACCAGATTGCTGCTTTGCAGGCCGCCTGGCGTGACGATCCCCAGTGGAACGAGCTGTGGCACGTGGCGAGCCTCAAGTGCGAGGACACGGGTTGGCGCAACGATCCCCTGGCAACGCGCCAAAGGTTCCTGAAACACCTGAGCCAATGTCCCCCGGAGCAGTGGCTCTCCCTGGCCTCTTTTATCCAGGCCATCAAAGAGAGCGATCCCGACTTTCAGCGGCCCGACGGGGACTATAGTTCCTGGTACATCCGCCAGGCGGACACGGGCCGCTACTTCTCCGGCTTTGAGTCGTGGGATCAGGTCGAAGGGGCCCTCATTGCCTATTTCATCGCCCAGCCCCTGCACTGGTTGGGCGTGACCTCTCTGGGCTATGAAAACGAAGCCGATGATCTCCCTTCCTCTTTTCTCATCACCCCCTGGGGAACGGCCTTCCTGGGGTTGCCTCGCCAGGAGCGGGAGGAATGGTCGCCTCAGCCCATCGAGATCAGATCCGATTTCACCATCACGGTCCCCGCCGGAGGAAGTCTCTACCACCGTTTCCAGTTGGAGAGGTTCGCTGACAGGCAAGGTTCGGAGGAAGGGGCTCATCTCTACCATGTCACCCCGGATTCCCTGGCGCGCCTGCTGAGAGAGGACATCAAAGTGGAGACAGTGCTCAGCTTCCTGAAACAGGCCGCTGCTGGCCGCCTGCCGGCCAACGTGGCTCACACCCTACGTCAGTGGGCCCAGAAATACGGCCAGGTCAGTTTGCGGCCGGTGGTTCTCCTCCAGGTGAAGGACGAGTTGATCCTGCAGGAACTGCGGACTCTCTCAGATCAGGCCCTATTTACGGGAGATCATCTCACCTACGGCAGCTACCGTGGCTGAAAAGGATTGGCCCAGGCTTGTGGAGGAGTTACGGAAGCTGGGCTACCTGCCGCACGTGGAGGGTCTTGAAGGAAGGAGGTGGGCAAGGAGATGAACGTGCAAGCTAGATTGGTTGACATAAAGCAGGGATTCGAGGAGATCTTTGGCTGCCAGCCGGCTACAGTGGTGCGAGCGCCGGGGCGGGTGAACCTCATCGGCGAGCACACCGATTACAACGACGGCTACGTGCTGCCGGTGGCCATTGACCGCAGCATCCTGATGGCCGCCGCCTCTCGGCCTGACCGCCAGGTCGTCCTCTACGCGCTCGATTTCGACCAGCGAGCCGAGTTCTCTCTGGATGACATCCAGCACGATGCCCAGCACCCCTGGAGCAACTACCAACGCGGCGTGGCCTTTTTCCTCCGGGAACGGGGTTTTGAGCTGAGGGGAATAAACGCCATCATTACCGGTGACATCCCCGTCGGTTCGGGGCTCAGCTCTTCGGCGGCTGTAGAGGTAGCAGCGGCTTACACCTGGCAGGTGCTGAGTGGCTTCTCGCTGAGCCGCGTGGAACTGGCTCTCCTCTGCCAACGGGCTGAGAACGAGTTCGTAGGCATGAAGTGTGGGATCATGGACCAGTTCATCTCCGCTTTGGGTCAACGCAACCACGTCCTGCTCATTGATTGCCGTACCCTGGAGCACGAGGCGGTCAAGTTGGGGGCAGGTGAGGGCTCGTCCTCTCCCCCTGCAACCATCGTGGTCTGTGATACGATGAAGCGACGGGGGCTGGTGGATTCGGAGTACAATGCCCGGCGACGGGAGTGTGAGGAGGGGGTACGCCTGCTGCAGAAGCGCCTGCCGGGGATACAGGCCCTGCGCGACGTCTCCGCGGCCCAATTCGAGCGTTATCAAGAGGACCTGCCAGAGGTGGTGCGGCGACGCTGCCGCCACGTCGTCTACGAAAACGAGCGGGTGTTGCAGAGCGTAGAGGCTTTGAAAAAGGGTGACCTGTCCACTTTCGGGCGCTTGATGAACGAGTCCCACGTCAGCCTGCGTGACGACTACCAGGTCAGTTGCCGGGAGCTGAATGTGATGGTCGAGGCGGCCTGGCAGGTAGAGGGGGTTTATGGCTCGCGTCTGACTGGGGCAGGCTTTGGGGGGTGCACGGTGAGCCTGGTGGCCGGTGAAGCGGTGGAACGTTTTCGCGCTCACGTGGCGGCGGAGTACCGGACGGCTACGGGCGTCGAGCCGCAGATCTACGTCTGTGCCGTCGAGGATGGGGTGGGGGAGATATGATTCTCCCACTGCTCCCGCCGGATTTCGCAATCCGGCGGGCATGGCCTGGATTTGGCAATCCAGGCCGAACGAAGTGGGACGTTATTTCTGCCACATCTTTAACATTGCCTCCGCCTTCTCCTGCATCTGCCGGGCGGCTTCGGTGGGCGTCATCTGGTCGGCCATGACCGCTTCCAGGGGCCCGCGCATTGCTTCCAGGAGCATCGTTGGATTCGACCCCAGGCTGGCCCCCCGACCAGCCAACATTTGGGCCACGGACACCTGCCCCAGGGGATCGCTGTGGACGGATTCGTCATTCAGAGCTTCCTTCTTAGTAGGGAGGGTGTCGAACTGGCGCATCCATTCTAACTGCCTCTGGCCTGCGGTCATGTATTCCACTAATGACTTGGCCGTCTCCAGTTTCTGGCCGAAGACATCGGAGCCGATGACGAAATACTGCCCCACCACCAGGGGGCTGGGTGCTAAACCGGTCTCGGTCACCGGCAGAGGGGCCACGCCCCACTCCAGATTCTCTATCTCCCGGTAGCCAGCCAGGGCCCAGTGGCCATTGACGAGCATGGCAGCTTTGCCCTCCCGGAAGAGCCCGTCGGCCAGGTCGTAGTCAGCTTCAGGCGGCAAGACCCCATACTCGAACTTTAGGTCATGCAGGAAACGCAGAGCCTCGACCATGGCCGCCGTATCCAGCGTGGGCTGACCCTCTTCGTCCACCAGCCAACCGCCAAAGCCGGAGAGCCAGGGCACCAGCCACAAGGGATCACGATAGTTCATGGCCAGACCATAGCGTTCCCCATCCGTCAATTCCTGGGCCATCACGGTCATGGTCGCCGTGTCCTGAGGCGGCTCCTCTACCAGCTCTTTGTTGTAGTAGAGCAGGAGATGCGAGCCAGCAGAGAAGGGCACCCCCCAGATTTCATCACCACGGCTGACGCCCTCCACGCTGGGTTGAGCGAACCCATCGAGAAAGCCTCTCTCGAAGACATCCCCCATCGGACGGATGAGCCCCTCCGCCCACAGCGACTCGACCAAAGCGGCGTGGCCGATGGCCAGATCTAATCCTGCTTCTCCGCTCCTGAGCCCCTCGATCAACTCGTCACCGCTGGCGTAGTGCATCATCTCGACGGGGATGCTGGGATTAGCCTTCTGGAAAGCGGCTATCTCTTCTTTCAGCCATTCTTCCTGGGCAGGGTCAAAGCCTTCCCACAGTATCAGGTGTGAGGGTTTCGGCGCACCTGGCTCCACCGTCGAGGAGGGCTGAGACGGAGGCTCGACAGAAGGCGCAGGCACGGGCGAGGGACGCCCACAGCTTATCCCAAGGGCTGCTACCAGACTGAGGCCAAGAGAGAAACGGAGCACTTTCATTGCCTCATCATTATATCCCACCCTACCCCAAAAGACAAGCTGGTTTGACTGGCTTGCTTTTCTCTGCTATAGTTATGAACATACGTGAGGTGAACGATGCTCATCCGCCCTTTTGATGGTTCCCGCCGCGACGCCGAAGGGTTGCTCGCTGTGGAGAGGGAGACCTTTGCTGAATCCCCATACAGTGCAGACGAGGTAATCCATCTTCTGACCAACGGGGAACAGAGAGCCTGGCTGGCCATCCTCGAGAGCGAGGTGACGGGCTTTGTTACGGCTTTCCCCACCTGCACCTTGCACGGGCACAGGTGGGAGGTGGATCTGATCGCTGTGCAGCCAGCTTCCCAAAGGCGAGGGATGGCCACAGAGCTGATCAAAGCGGCGGTGGAAGGCGCTGGGAGGCACAGCCGCAATAGATCACAGATCGCTCCCGCTGGATTCGCAATCCAGCGGCCAGGCGGCGGATGGCAAATCCGCCGCGAGCAAGAATGTGATCTGCCGAGTCTGGGGAAAGCCCGAGCCCTGGCGGCCACTGATAACCCGGCCTCGCAACGAGCTTTCACCAGGGCAGGCTTCACTCCAGACGAAACGGTCTGCTATCTGCTCCTCTACGAAATCCGGGGGTTCGTACCCCGCCCGCTGGTTGCCTGCCCTGTGACCGTCCGTGACCTGGCCCTCTCGACCGAGGAAGCAGGGGCTGTGCTGCGGCTGGGCGACAAACTAGCGCTGCGACCGGGTGATGTGTTGGCTGTGGCCAGCAGGAAGGCAAATGAAATCCTGGTAGCCGTCCGAGGGGGAGAACTCGTCGGCTTTGCCGAGTTGCTCTGTGTGGAGACCCTGCTTTATCGGGGTACTTGGCTGGAGTCGATGATCGCCCCAGAGGCTGACCGGAAAGTCCTGACGGCTCTCATCTCTGAGGCCGTGGAGCGGGCCAAGCGGAAAAGGCTCGATGAAATTGGCTGTCTCGTCAATGTGGAAGACCACCTGCTGCGCGAAGCCCTCGTAGGCCAAGGGTTCGGAGTGGTGAACGAATACCATATCTTCAGGAGGGATCTCTGATGCAACTCTCCCAAGCTCTCAGAAAAGACAAGGCTATCCGCAGGGAGATGATCGCCATGAGTCTGCTGAGCACTGTGATCGTCCTCGGCATATCAGTGTGGATGGCCATCCCCTGGTGGATTTCCCTGCCGGTGTTAATTCTCTATCTGGTTGCCTACCCCATCCTGGCGACTATTCTAACTCGGGCGCGCATCCAACTGGTGCGGCGCGTGCTGCTCATGACCTGGGGAATCAGCATCTGGCTGGGCCTCTGCGTCGTGGCTATTCTGGTGCGCGGCACCACGGCATACACTCCCGAGGTGGCCAGAAGGACAGTGGGCACGGCTATCTGCACCATGGGAGGGTTGTGGGTGGTGGCCGGCTGGATAGGCCGGCAACAGATCGTTTTCGACACCACGATGATGGCCTTTTGGAGCGTATTCGTGACCTGGCTGGGGCTTGCTCTTTTCCTGGGGCGTGGCTGGTGCGGCTGGTTCTGCTACCTGGGTGTAGCGCCCGGCTTGGCCTCCTTCGTTGGCTCCCTGGGCAGGCTGGGCCGTTGGAGACGGCGTCTCGCTCGCCGCTGGCTCGACCCCATCCGCAAGAACGAGCTCTCACCGCGATTCAACTATCTCCGACACGCCGTGCTCTTGAGCGCCGTTCTCCTCACCGGTTGGCTGGCCACACCTGTCTTCTGTTACATCTGCCCCATCCGCGTCCTCTTCGATCAGTGGGAGATCCGTTTCGACACTCTGGGCATCGTCACCGTCAGCACCGGGGTGTTCCTTTTTCTGTCCTCCATGGTCGTTGGCCCGCTGCTGACGGGCAAACGCATCTGGTGCATCTACCTCTGTCCGCTGGGCTCGGCTACCTCCTTCCTGGCCTGGCTGCGGGCCAAGCTGAAATTGCAGCCTACGGGGGCTCGCATTGATGCGGCGATGTGCGAGGAGTGCCTGTCCTGCGTGCGGGCCTGTGAGTTCAACCTCATCTCGCCCCAAGCCATCGGCCAAAACGTGCCAGAGGGCAGGGACGTGATGGTGGGCAGCGAGTGCACGGCCTGCGCCGATTGCCTGGCGGCCTGCCCCCAGGATGCCATCGATTTGGTCCGCTGGAGTAGCAGAACTTGTTCTGCGCCAGCCAAACGCGAAACGAGTTTCGCTACTCCGGAAGCAGACTCCTACGGCATCGAGTTGACGGGCTATGGTCACGGTCGGGTCAGGACCCTGTCCTACGTCAGGCAGGTGGCCTTTGTCTTGCTACTGGCCTTTTTCGTCTTCTGCACTGTCTTCTTGCTGAAAACCTACGTGCCCTTGTTCGGAGCGAGATAGATGATATGGCAGGGGTTTCTGTTGGGTCTCTCCACGGGGGTGTTCTGCCTGGGCCGCTGTGGCCCCGTTTTGGTGCCCTATGTGCTGGCTGAGGCCCGTCCTCGATTGGGAGTGAATTTGGGGCTGGTCGGCCAGTTCCTGTTGGGACGGCTGGCAGCTTACGCTCTCTTCGGCCTGGCGGCTGGTTACCTGGGAGTGTGGGTGGGAGGAAGCCTGCCCCGTTGGGTGATCGCCCTCTCCCTGGTGGTGCTTTCGTTGCTGCTCATCCTCTACGCCCTGGCCCAGAACCTGCCTCGTCCTGGTCTGTGTCGTTTCGTGAGGGGACACAGCGCCCGGATGCCACCGCTCCTCGGTTTCCTGACCGGCATCAACCCCTGTCCGCCTCTCTTGTTGGCTGCGGCCTACGTTTTCGAGGGCGCCGGTCCGCTGGGTGGAGTCCTCCTGTTTGTCGCTTTCTTTGTGGGCACCAGCCTCTACATGCTTCCCCTGGCCTTCGTTGGCCTCCTTTCGCGATACGAGCAGATCAGAGAGGTGGCCCGTCTGACAGCCATCATAGTGGGGGTGGTCTTCCTGCTGATGGGGATAGGTTATTTATTGCCGTGACACGGGGGGGGCGAGCCAGGCTTTGCCGTTTGACTCGGTGTGTGGTATAATATCGTAAAGATTAACAGTACTTTGTATCCGCGATGGGCATGTTGAAGGAGAGTAGGAGACTATGTATCAAGTCAATCTTGCTGAGGCCATTGCACGCTTGCGCGACTTGATCAATGCCGCTGTCAGTGGTGAAACGGTCTTTATCAAAAATGACCACCAGGTTGTGCAATTGGTGCCAGTTGTGCCTTCTGAGCGTCGTCCGCAGTTTGGGAGCGCCAAAGGGTTGATCGTGATGTCGGATGATTTCGATGCCCCGCTTGCAGACTTTGACGAGTACATGGGCGAAACATGAAGGAGAAAACTATGTCTCGAAAACAGATGGAACAACAGGTGGCTCAACTATCACCTCAAGAACAGCTCAAATTGGTGGCGTACATAGCTGAGCAACTGAGCGCCACACTGCTGGTAGTGCCGGCGGAGGAAATAGGGGAACAGACACAGCGGACACACCTGGCAGAAGTGGATGCCTGGCTTGCAGAATGCGACGCGGTTGCGGAAAGCATCCAAGGCGAGTTTGACTCTGCTGAGGACCTGCGGCAGATTCGTAAAGAGAGGGCAAGCCAGTTGTGAGTGGACATTGAGAGAGACAAAAACGATGGACGACACAGAGATCAGGATTAGTGGAATAGAAGCTTTGAACAAGGCTCTTGGCCCGGCTGCCGCTCTCAGATTTCTTACTCTGCTTCACCGCGAACCGACCGACTATGTAGAAATCTCTCGGCGGCTTTATGAGGGGCAGACGATAGCAGAGATATTTGAAAGGGCAAGAGAGCACTGGAAGGAATAACCTAGTGCCCATGAGGACAGATAACACGTCACTGGAGGCTACGCCTAAACTAGTACGTTCAGTTAGGGACAGATCAGACTGCGAGTTTCGTCCACCAGTGCCAATTGTGGTGGAGTAAGCGAGGCAACGGACGCTGTGCATTTGTGCCAGCGCCGCTGCTAGGCCATATCGGGGCAAGCCACCATCCACGGCAGCACCGACGCGCGCACTGGTGCGCTGGAGGCGACGTTGACGGTGGCGTAGATTTCTCGTATAATGGGGGTGGTCTCGGCGGGTGCTGAATCGCCCCTGGAAACTGCTTCACATTACACAGAGTAGAAGGATGGTATCCGAAGTACTTCGTAGATAACACGTTAAGCAAAATGCTCTTTGGATCAAGGAGATGTGAGTATGGCTACACAGGTTTCGACTTACGCGGAACAACTCGTCCGCGAAATCAATGAGACGCCTGAAGAGTATCTTCCCATCTTGTTGCAGATTGTCCGCCTGTTCCGCGAAAGTGTCACCCTAAAGCCTGCCGAGGCCAGCTTTCGGCAAGGCTGGAAAGAAGCGCTGGCAGGCGAGACAAAGCCGGTGTCTGAACTGTGGGAGGGCATTGATGCTGGGTGAGCCAGCCGAACCGGTGCGGGTCGAGTACACACCGGAGTTCAAGCGTAACCTGCGAGCGCTGGCTAAGAAGTACCGTCACATTCGTTCTGATGTCCAGCCGGTGATCGATCAACTTCGGGCCGGTGAGGTCATCGGTGATCGGGTGCCCAGAACGCGCTACACCATATTCAAGGTGTGAGCGCTGATTAAAGTAAAGAGCCGCACTGCTCACAGGGCGGCCTTATTACTTTTGGCTACCCGTCAACTACTGCTCGGTTGTATCCCGCGTGTCACGTTCACGAATCACGCAACACGCAATACGGAGTTAGGAGAAATGAGCGAAACAAACATCAAGAGCATCCTGGAGCAAAGCAAGACCGTAGCTGTGGTGGGTCTCTCACCCAGGGAAGAGCGGGACAGCCACCGGGTAGCGAAGTACCTTCAGAGCCAGGGCTACCGCATCATCCCCGTCAACCCCAACGCTGACGAGATATTGGGCGAACGCAGCTACCCCGATCTGGCCTCTGTTCCCGAACCCATTGACGTGGTGGATGTCTTCCGCCGCTCCGAGGCAATGCCAGAGATCGTCGAGGAGGCCATCAAGGTGGGGGCCAAGACTGTCTGGATGCAAGAGGGGGTAATCCACAAAGAGGCAGCAGCCCGCGCCCGCGAGGCGGGGCTTCAGGTGGTTATGGATCGCTGTATGTTCAAAGAGCATCGGCGGCATTTTGAACGCGGAAAGATGGAAGGGCGGAAGGCGCGGAAAGGGAAGTGAAAGTAGCTATCATCGGACCGACTGATGTCCCAAAAGTAGCGTCGGCGGCAGGTCTGGAGGCCGAAGCCTACCAAAGGTGCGTGGCAGAGGCAGCCACACAGTTGGCCCGGCGAGGCCACGAACTGGTCGTCGTCCCAGACCGGGGCATCGGCCTTTGGGCAGCAGAGGTCTATCGCCAGGCCGGAGGCCTCAAGGTCATTGGGTTGATACCCGGCGGCGGCACAGGCATTCAGGAGGAGACGAGCGAGTGTCAGAAGCACCGTCACCTGTGTGACGTGGTGATAGATGATCTCACCTGGCCTGAGCAGTTCCCCCGTATCTGCCAACTGGCCGAGGTCATGCTCTGCATTGGCCTCTCCTGCGGCACCCTGGGCGAGATCGTGTGGACCAAATGGGTCGGCGGCCCGCCGGTGGTAGTGATAGAGCCCCTCATCAGCGGCATCCCGCCGGAGATCATGGCCGAGACCGATATACGCCTGGTGGCTGACATGGAGGGCTTCTGGGAGGTGGCGGGCCTATTGAATAAGGGAGTTAAAAAGAGATAGTAGTGAAAGGAGCGAAGATGGATTTTCATGGCAGGAACGTGATCGTCACTGGCGGCTCCAGCGGCATTGGCAAAGCCACAGCCAGGATGCTGGTCCAGCGCGGTGCCAATGTGGCCATCATCGCCCGGAGGCAGGCGCTGCTCGATGCAGCGCTGGCCGAGTTCGAGGCAGAGCGGGTGGCCCCGGCGCAGGTATTCCAGGCCCATTCCGCCGATTTATCGGATTGGGAGCAGGCGCAGGCTGCCATCGCTGCCGTCACCGCCGAGGGTCACACGCCGGATATTCTCATCAACGCGGCGGGCATCGCCCATCCTGGCTACTTTGAGGAATTGCCCATCGAGGTCTTTCGCCGCGCCATGGACGTTGACTTTTTCGGCACACTCCATGCCACTAAGCTGGTCGCGCCGATGATGATGGCCCGGCACAGCGGGCACATTGTCAACTTTTCGTCAGTGGCGGGCTTCCTGGGGGTATTCGGGTACAGTGCTTACGGCGCGGCCAAGTTCGCCGTGCGCGGGTTCTCGGACGTGCTGCGCTCGGAGCTCAAGCCCTATGGCGTCCACGTGCACGTCGTCTTTCCGGCCGATACCGATACCCCCCAATTGCACGAGGAGAACAAGATTAAACCGCCGGAGACCAGAGACATAGCCGGAAAACAACTCAAGTTGCTCCAGCCTGAAGACGTGGCCCGAGAGGTGATTCGCGGGATCGAGCGCCACAAATACATTATTACCCCTGGCTTGGAGAGCAAACTCTGCTTCCCGCTGGCCAACGGGATCATCGGTTTCTCCTACTGGTATTTTGATAGGCTTATCGCCAAATCGCGGAAGAAGCGGGGCCTTCCCCCTGCTTATAAGTAGCTGCTGCTAAACCTTCGCAAGGGTTGCCCCCATCTGAACGGATACGAGGAGTTTACAGGAGGCATGTCTGGATGAGAGCCGTCCAATTCTTGGTCAGTATCCCGCGCTATGTTTTTACCCTGATAGCTGGCCGAATCTACCAGCCCGCCTTCTGGGGCCCGCTGTCGTTGGTGCAGTATCGGGAGGTACCAGAGCCCCAGTTGCCAGGTCCCGACTGGGCCAAGGTCAAAGTCCGCTACGGTGGCATCTGCACCAGCGACGTGGGCATGGTCCGCTTGCACGAGAGCCCCTCGCTTTCACCCTTCGGCTCGGAGCGGTTTACCCTTGGCCACGAGAACGTGGGCACCCTGGTCGAAGTAGGAGAGCAGGTGGAAGGCTTTGCCGTGGGCGATCGGGTGGTGGCTGACCCAATGTTGCCGTGCGCCGCGCGCGGGATCAACCCTCCCTGTAGATCGTGCCAGGAGGGGCAGTTTCCCCGCTGCGAAAACATCACCGAGGGCAACCTCTCACCGGGGCTGCAGATTGGGGCCTGCGCCGACACAGGGGGGAGCTGGAGTCCTTACTTTGTGGCCCACCGCTCCCAGTTGTTCCACGTTCCCGAGAGCATCAGCGACGAGAACGCCCTCCTGGTGGAACCCTTCTGTTCAGCCCTGCATCCTGTTATCCGCAACCTGCCCCGCGATGAGGACACGGCGCTGATCATCGCGGCCGGTACCATCGGCATCTGCGCCCTGGTTGCTCTGCGAGCTCTGGACAGCCGTGCCCGGGTCATCGTGCTGGCCAAGTATCCCTTCCAGGGAGAACTGGCCCGGCGGTACGGCGCTGACGAAGTAGTCTACTTGGACAAAGGGGGAAAATACTATAACTCAATTGCCGAACTGGTGGGCGGGAAGTTGTTCCAGCCGGTTCTGGGCAAACCGGTCATGATCGGCGGCGCCGATGTGACCTATGACTGCGTAGCCTCCGAGGTCAGCATTCGTGACGCCCTGTGGTTGACCCGGGCCGGCGGCACAATCGTTCAGATAGGCCTGGGGTCAACTGGGAAAATTGACTGGACACCCCTGTGGTTCAGGGAGCTTACGATGGTGGGTACCGTTTATTACAGCATCGAAGAGTACCAGGGCCAACGGATCCGCTGCCACCAACTGGCTTTGGAATTCATGGCTCAGGGCAAGGTGGATCTGGCCCCTCTATTAACCCATACTTTTCGGCTGGACGATTACCGTCGGGCATTGGCTATGAACATGAACAAGAGCCGTCATCGGCTGGTGCATTCGGCTTTCGTCTTCGACTGAGAGGGGGCATCGGAGATCCAAAAAGTAGGGCGGCTTTCCACAGCCGGAGTTAATGGCAGGTATGGAAACCTGCCCTACTGATAGAGCTGTTCAGGAGATGACTTCCTGCTCCTTGCCTACTTTCTCCAGGATCTCCAGCACCCGATCCATCTGCTGGTCAGTGTGGGTAGCCATGTAGCTGGTACGGAGCAGCGATTTGTCGGCTGGCACTGCGGGTGGAAGGGAGACGTTGGTGTAGACACCATTATCGAAGAGTGCCTTCCACATCATGATGGCGGCCATCTGATCGCCAACAATGACCGGGATAATGGGCGTCTGGCTTTCACCAATGTCAAACCCCAGTTCCCGGTAGCCCTGGCGCATCCTTTCGCCAATAGCGTTCACGCGCTTGACCCGCTCCGGCTCACTCTTCATGATCTCCAGGGCGGCCAGCACGGCAGCCACGTTGGGCGCAGGCAAACTGGCGCTAAAGATCAGGGATCGGCCAAAGTGTTGGATCCAGTGGATGGTGGGCTCGTCGCCAGCGATGAAGCCCCCTATAGAGGCGAAGGACTTGCTGAAGGTGCCCATGATGAGATCAACATCATCGGTCACGCCGAAGTGAGCCGCGGTCCCCCGTCCGCCGCCCAGGACACCCATGGAGTGGGCATCGTCCACCATCAGACGGGCTCCGTATTTCTGGCAAAGGGGGGCAATCTCCGGCAGGGGGGCGATGTCTCCCCCCATACTGAACACGCCGTCCACAATTACCAACTTGCCAGCCTCTTCAGGACAGCCTTTCAAAACCCGTTCCAGATCGGCCATGTCGTTGTGACGGAAACGCTTCATTTGGCCGAGGGCCAGGCGGCAACCGTCTATGATACTGGCGTGGTCTTCCCTGTCAGTGATGACCACATCGCCCTTGCCCATCAGGGCCGAGATGGTGCCCAGATTGGTCTGGTAGCCGGTACTGAACACCAGGGCCTTCTCCTTGCCCACGTACTCGGCCAGTTTCTCTTCCAGTTCGTGGTGCATGGCCAGGGTGCCGTTGAGAAAACGCGAGCCTGTACAACTGGTGCCGAACTCGCGGATAGCATCAATGGCTGCCTGGCGGACTTTGGGATGAGTGGTCAGACCCAGGTAGTTGTTGGAACCAATCATGATCATCCGTTTGCCCTCAATGGTCACCTCGGTCCCCTCGGTTTGATCCAGGGGGATGAAGAAGGGATAGAGTCCCCAGGCTTGAGCTGTGCGAGGATTGGTAGCGTACCCTATAGCCTGGGCCACCGCTGGATCGGAGAAGAAGCCTTTGCATTTGTCAAACAAATCCATCTTGCGCCTCCTGTTGTTGAAAATGAAGTGCCAGTTCATTCTGGCTCTAACAGTAATCATACCACTTTTTGGATTTTTGGGCAATATCTTTGCTTCCCGGATGTCTCTGCCGTTTGCGGTACTCAGAAGGGGTAGCGGAGCTAAACCTTTGGGTTGAGGAAGTCGAGTCCTTCGGGACTGGTCTGTAGCCCCAGCGTGGTTTTGCTTAGTGAGTTCTTTGGAGCCAGGCTGGCCAGGTTATACTTTGAGGAGATAATGAAGTGAGAGGGATTGCAGCCAGGGTGGCCCTCGTGGTTTTCGGCGTTCTGGTGGCTCTGGCTACACTGGAAGGGGGGCTGAGGTCCCAGTACCACTTGCTCCCCCCGGCTATCGAAAAGGAGCACCGCTTCTGGCAATACGACCCCCTTTTGGGCTGGTCCAAGATCCCCGGTGCCGAGGGGCCATTTGTAGGATACGAGTATCATACTCACGTCAAGATCAACTCCAAGGGCCTACGGGATGATGAAGTGTCTTACCAGAAACCTCCAGAGGAGTACCGTGTCCTGGCTTTGGGGGATTCTTTCACTGTTGAGCTAGAGGTGGAAAAGGAACAGGTCTGGACCGAGATCCTGGAGGAGCTACTGAGCACAGAGGGAGCGGCTCAGGTGATTAATGCCGGTACAAGAGGGTATGGGAGTGACCAGGAATACCTCTTTCTAAGAGAAGAGGGCTTGAAATATTCCCCCGATCTCGTGTTGGTGGCCTTCTTCGTCAATGACGTGTTGAGCAACAGGCTTGATCACCAGGAAGGGAGGAAATATGCTAAACCGTGCTTTGTCCTGCGGGATGGCCAACTCCATCTCACCAATGTTCCCCCTCCTCAACCCCCAGCCAATCCTTTGAAATCCCTGGGCAGACTTTTGGAGCGATCCTATATCTATCGCTCTGCACGTGAGGTGCTGGAGACGAGTTCCCCTGGAGAACTGCCTGCATACTGCCAGGTCTACCAGACCGACCACATGCCTGAGTGGGAGGAAGCCTGGAAGGTGACGGAAGCCATACTCGTGGAAATGCAGCGGTTGGCAGAGAGTGCGGACGCACAACTGTTTGTCTGCTACCTGCCCGAGCAAAATCAAGTCAGCGACTCTCAATGGAACCAGATGGCGCTTCGTAGCGGGGAAGCCAGTTCTTACGACCGAGAGAGGCCCAACTATCTTCTGGGGGAGTTGTGTGCCCGGCATGGCATCCCTTATCTGGACCTGACCCCAGCTTTCCGCCAACATATCGCCGCCGGCGGGCCCTACCCCTACTTCCCGGTGAACGCCCACCTCAACGCGGAAGGGAATCGTCTGGCCGCTCAGCTTATCTACGAGTATCTGGTGGAACAGGGATTGTTCCCCGGCAATTGAGGGAAGACCTGCGTGCAGGCCGGTTCAAGCCGTCACCAGAGCCAACTGATAGCCACAGTTCTTGCAGCGGTCTCCATCGAGCCTGACCTGGGTGTGGTAGCCGAAGCGCTGGATGGCTATCTTCCCGCAGTTAGGGCAGTAGGTGCTCTCGTATCGGTCGCCGGGCACGTTGCCAGCATAGACGTACCGCAGCCCCGTCTCATAGCCGATTTCTGCTGCCCGGTGAAGGGTTTCCACTGGCGTGGGGGGCACGTTGGTCATTTTGTAATGGGGCACAAAGCGGGAGATGTGCCAGGGCAGGTCCGGACTGATGTCGGCCAGGAACTGGGCGATCTGACGCAGTTCTTCGTCGCCATCGTTGTGGCCGGGAACGATGAGGGTGGTCACTTCTACCAGGACGCCCATTTGGTGCATGAGGCGGATGGAATCCAACACTGGTTGCAGTTGAGCCCCGCAGAGGCGGCGGTAGAACTCGTCGGTGAAGCCCTTCAGGTCCACGTTGGCCGCGTCCAGATAGGGTTCGATCTCGTGCAGGGCTTCCTCGGTCATGTAACCGTTGGTGACAAAGACGTTCTTGAGGCCCCGTTCGGTGGCGATTTTGGCTGTGTCGTAAGCGTACTCGAAAAAGACGGTCGGCTCGGTGTAGGTGTAGGCGATGCTGGCACAACGGTTCCTCTGAGCCAGGTCCACCACCTGCTCAGGTAATAGTTCCCGGCCCCATCGCCCCCACCTCCCTTCTTTGGAAGCCTGAGAGATGTCGGCGTTCTGACAAAAGTCGCAGCGAAAGTTGCAGCCCACGGTGGCGATGGAAAAAGCGCCAGTGCCGGGCAGGAAATGGTAGAGGGGCTTCTTTTCGATGGGGTCCACGTTGGCGGAGATGGCCTGGGCGTAGACGAGGGAGTACAACGTGCCGTCTCGGTTCTCCCGCACCCCGCAAATTCCCAGCCGACTGGGTTTGATGAGGCATCGGTGAGCGCAAAGCGCACATCGCACCTGGTTGTCTTCCAGCTTATCGTAAAGCATCGCTTCTTTCATTTGCTACCCCCTTCACTATGGCCTCGTTAATCCGATGGCCATTCTTCCGGCCAAGCTGTCAGATCGGCTTGGTAGACGATCGTTCTCGGTCCTCCACTATCAGGTTACTGGGCAGCTCTGGGCTCGGGTTTACGGCCGCCGGTTCCGGCACCCGAAACGGCCCGCCGTTCCAGGTCAGAAATCCTTCGGCGGCTAGTTCCCACATCTGTTCCTCCAGCTCCGGTCGCAGGGCCGCCTTCCCCCATTTCCCGGATGCCCACGCTTTCCATACTTCACCTCCCCGTGCTGGCTCTGGCTATATTATACCTCCGGTGGCCGCTTTTGACAATCCCTAACGCTCCTGGGGCTTGCGCAGCGAAGCCTGGGGAGCCTTCGGCCCGAGGGCTTCGACCGTGCTCAGCCGAGGTCCTCAGGCCGAGGGCTTGAGGGGTACCCCCTCAACCCCACTCTTGCCCCCCTGAGAGCAAGGCCGATGGGCCAACGCCCCACCCCGGGCAAAGGGAGAAGGGACATTGGGGGGACACCCCCCATGCCCCCCGACCTGCTGCGCAGGCCCCTCCTGGTGAGATCGCGTGCCGTACTCATGGGTGAAGGTACTTCCTTTATCCATCACTCGTATGCCAACGCCTCGCGCACGCTGACCTTCGTCGCCTGTAGTGCCGGCCACAGGCTGGCCAGAGCTGAAAGCACGACCACGATCAGCAACCAGAGCACCATCCCGCCCGTCGAGTAGACGAAATCGAGCGGCATTTCAAGCAGGGCTTCTCCGATCAGGTCGCTGAACAAGCGTGCCCCCGGGTAACTGAGCGGCACCGCCAGCAACCACGATAACACGCCCACCAGCACGCCCTCTGCGACAAACATGCCGACGATGGCGAGCGAGGAAGCGCCAACAGCGCGCATCACGCCGATCTCGCGTCTGCGCTCGATCACGTTCATAGACATCATGCTCATCAACCCGATGCCACCCACGATGGCCATCAGAACCACCATCGCCATCAGAAGGGAAGTGAGTATACCGAACGACGCTCGGCTCTCCTCCAACTGCTCGCTGGCGCTCCAGGAACCGACGACCTCGATGTGCTGAACGGCCAAGGCGTCCTTCAACCCCTGGATTACCCGCTGTTGGGACTCGATATTGTCATTCTCCGATAGCACCTTCACTTGCCTTCCCCGTCCAAAGGAGCCGATCTCCCTCTGCAAAACGTCCAGCGGGACGAAGAACTCATCGGAAATGCTGTCAACACTCAGATACAGACCGACCACGGTCCACTCGGACTCCTCGTCACCGATGCTCACCGTGACCTCATCGCCAACCCGAATCCCCTTCTTTTCGGCCAGCCGGAGGGTGAAAACAAGGGCGTGGCCATCGTCGGGTCTCAAGCTGCGGCCAAGGACGATGTTCGGCTTGAATATCACCGAATCAGACGGTATCCCTGTCAGAGCGACCGCATGCTCCTCACCCCCTGATAGCAAAAGCGTTGCCCCTTGTTTATTCCACACTTCTGCCTCAGTGACGCCTGGCACGCTTTCCGCGATTTCGATCATCCGCGATACGCGACGCGGGCGGTCCAGTTTGACGGCTACGTCCGCGCCCAGGGAGAAACTGTTTACGATGGTGTTATCCAAAGAATCCCCTGTACTCAGGACTATCGCAAACATTGCCCCGCTGAAGGTGAGCGTGGCCAGGGTCAGCACGACGCGCGCTTTGCGGCGGAAGGTGTTGCGCAGGCTGAGCGCCAGCGGGCGCGGCAGGCGGCGTATCTTTGCCATCAGGCGGTCCAGCCAACCCTTTCCGAAGTCACTTCCGAGCCCATAGCTGGCGATGGCCTCGCGCACTGTGATACGTGCACCGCCGATGACCGGTATAGCCGCCGCCAACAGAGGTACAGCCAACCCCACGACAATCTGGATGCCTATCGCCACTGGGTTGATCTGGAACGCGTCGAGTTCCACGTTGAACATGTTGAGCAGCCAAATTGCCAGCAGGTGAGCACCGAGCGCTCCCGGCGGCACGGCCAGCAGCAAGGCCAATGCGCCGTAGATTAGCGCCGTGGCCAGATACACGCATATCACACGGCCAAAGGTCGCGCCGATGGCTTTCATCACGCCGATCTGCCACACTTGCTGGACGAGCATGGCATTCATCGTGTTGATGATCAGAAAGGCACTCAACCCTAATGAAAGGCCACCGATGACCGCCAGAATCATCATCGTTGCGTCCACGATGTCCTGCACCCAATGTTCGTTGGGATCGGTGATTTCGTACCCTTCAACGAAAAGCTCCATGCGTTCCAGTCGGTCTTCGATGCGCTTTGCCGTCTCTTCGGCGGCCTCCTCACTGTACGACTCCAAGATGATGTGCAAGCGATTAAAGTCCTCCCCATACTCGGAGCCGGACAACCAGGCCGCAGTCCTCGGAGTGGCGAAGAACATCGCATCACCGCCCCACTCGGGTGGCAGTACGACCGGCGCGCAGACGACCCCCTCGACCGACACACGGCGCTCGCGCTCCCCAAACTCGACGAGGATGGTCGTACCGGCGGGAATGTCGAAATACTGCGAAGAGAGGCGCTCTATGCCCAGCGCCCGCTTCGTAGGACGGTTCGTCCGTTCGTCCGGCCAACGACCATCCTGCAACCGAAGCAAATTCGCTCGCTGCGCATCGTAGTCGGCGCGAGCAATGAGGTCCCCATCGTGCCATTCCCCCTCACTCTCCAACTTCCAGCGGAAGGAGGTGGCCGTTTCACCTTCTGCAGCGGCAACGCCGGGCTCGCGCTGCACCGCGTCAACGGTATCCGGGCTGAACGGCCCGCCCCAGAAGGTGATGTGTGCAGGGACTGCTGCTCGGTGGGATTCCATTATCCGGGCACGTAGCACGCCGGAGAGCCCGAAGACCAGCCCCAACGCGAAGACGCTGGCGGCGGTGGAGAGCACCACCAGGGACGTGCGGGCCTTGTTGCGCGCCAAATCGCGCCAGACCTTGCTCCACACCACACCCACTCCTAGTGCCTCCCGTTGTTCTCATCGCGGTGGAGCCGCCCGTCGAGCAGATGAAGCACCCGCCCCGTGCGAGTGCTCAGTCCCCGATCGTGGGTCACGATCATCAACGTCTTGCCCTGCGCCACCAGGTCTTCGAACAGCGAGAACACCTCGTTCGCGGTAGCCGTGTCCAGATTACCCGTGGGCTCGTCGCCGACAATGACCGGCGGATCGTTGGCCAGCGCCCGCGCGATGGCCGCTCGCTGCTGCTGACCGCCACTCAATGCGCTGGGCAGTTTGTGCGCCTGGTCAGCGATGCCTACCTGCTCCAGCAGGTGCATGGCCCGCTCCTTCCGATCCTGCCGCCGATAGGCGTTGCAGAAATCCATCGGCAACATCACGTTCTCCAGCACCGTCAGCGTGGGCAGCAGTTGGAAGAACTGGAAGATGACGCCGACGTTCCGTCCACGCCATCGGGCCAACTGGTTTTCGCTCAGATTATGGATGGCCTGGCCGGCGACATACACCTCGCCGCTGGTAGGCCGGTCGATGCCGGTGATCATATTCAGCAGCGTTGACTTGCCCGAACCCGAAGGACCCACCACGCTGACGGACTCTCCGTGCCTGACTTTGAGTGAGACCTTCTTGAGAACTGTCACGCCCCTTGCGCCGGTCTCGTAGGTCTTGACCACGTCTCGCAGCTCAATCAGGGCGTGGTTGTTAGAATTGCGTGCTCCGGTCATTTGTGATATCTCCAATCGTTCTCTCGCTCGCCGTACCTGTGCCCGATTTGGTTATTCTCCGACTGGGGATATGATACTACAATCCAAGCTCCGCTGCCTATCCGTTAGCTAACAGCCAGCTATCTAATTATCATCAAATTCAGATGGGAATAGAAAAGGCCGTGGAGCGTGAATCCTGCATCACGCTCCACGGCCTGGAAAACACTGTCTGATTATTTCGGAATCAGTCGCCTGTCGCGTTTCACGACCGATTCTGCTGTGCGTGACACGCTATCTTGGCATGACCAAGGCTGCCAGGGGGATGATGACGCTCCATGCAGCGGCCATGAAACCCAGCACCCATCCCAGGACGCGACTTAGCTGGCGGGAAAAGTCACCGAGACCCGCAAGCCAGATGGTCAGAAGCACCGTTCCGATGATTAAAAGGGGCTCCAGAGGCCACAGAAACAGCCAGTGACTCCAGTTGCCAGTCAGCGTGTAGTACGAAAAGAGAATTCCATTGCCCAGCACGATGCCCACCGGAATCAACATCCAGATAGAAGCTGCGACGGCCATGACGATGCACAGCCCCAGGCCAGCCAAGAACAGTTCCATAGGCCAGCCTTTCTCCAGGATCACCCACCATCCCGTCAGGCTCGCCACCCAAACAGCTATCAGATTGACAATAACTGCAAGCCCCGAGACAAGCCCTATCACGCCTGAAATTGTCCTGCTCCGCCCTCTGCGTGCCGCAGCAACCTCTGGTTCGACGGACTCAGCGGGGAGCTGTCGTCCCGTCTGACGAAGCATACCTATCACATTCAGCAGCTTCTTACCTATCCCCTTACCTGCTTGTTTTCCCTTGGCCCTTTCCGCCGCCAGCCGCTGCCCCAATGTCGCGTCGGTGTCGTCATCGGCAAACTGTATGTCCGTGATCTTTTGGCGGGCCGTGCCGGAAAGGACAGCCACCGATTCCGATGGGGCTTCCACCGTTTTGAATGAGAGCGGCAATGAGATGCGCGACGGCAGCTCGATCTCAGCCTCTTCGGTTGCCTCGTGCAACGCCCGAGCCATCTCCTCGGCCCTTTGATAGCGGTCCTCTGGCTGTTTGGCCAGCGCCTTCAGCACGGTCCGCTCAAATGCTTCAGGGATCGTCGGATCAGTCTGGCGAGGCAGAGGCAGGGGATCGTTGAGATGTTTCATCAAGATGGCCAGCGGCGTGTCGGCGTCGAAGGGAGTGCGTTGGGTCAGCATCTCGTAGAAGACAATGCCCAGCGAGTAGATGTCGCTGCGAGCGTCACTGTGCCCTTTGAGTCCTTGCTCCGGCGCCATGTAGTTCAGCGTGCCCATTAACGCGCCGGAGGCGGTGTGGCGCGTGCTGCCGATGATCTGCGCAATGCCAAAATCGGTCATCACAGCCTGACCGCGCTTGGTCAACATGATGTTGGCAGGCTTCACGTCGCGGTGGATCATCCCTTCGCTGTGGGCGTAGGCCAGCCCATCCAGCACATCGAGCAAGATGCGCACCATCTCACCCAGGGGCATTTGCTCGCCTCGCATGCGGTAGTCATTCAGACGCGTCTTGAGCGTGTCGCCATCCAGGAATTCCATCACTATATAGTAGACATCGTCTTGCACCTCGAAATCAAAGACCTGGACGATATTAGGGTGGCGCAAGGCAGCCACCGTCTGCGCCTCGCACCGGAAACGGGTCAGGAATTCCTCGTCTTCCACCAAGTCGGAGCGCAATACCTTGACCGCTACGTAGCGATCGAGTTGTGGGTGGTAGGCCCGGTAGACGCGTGCCATGCCACCACGACCCAGCGGGTCCAGTATCCGATATTTGCCGAGGGTCTGTCCTTCTAGGGAAGCGGGTGTCATTTCGTTTCCTCCCTTGGGCATCAACAGCATACTTGTCCCCGCAGGGAGTGGAATGTCGTTTGTCTAATCATTATCCACCATCCTGCGGATATCATAGCATACCGCTGGCTGTGTTGCCTATCCACCAGCTAACAGCCAGCTATCGAGTTTTCATCAAATCGGAGCCAAAGGCGAAGCAGCACAGCAAAAAACGTGAAACATGTATCTCCTATCACGTCTCACGTTTCACGACCTGAAATGCAGCGTCAAGCGGATTCACTTTCTGCCTTGTCAAGGACAAGACCTTCACCCGTGAGTGACAAGCTTGTAGCCCAACCCACGCACCGTGAGCAGCAGTTGCGGATTGGCAGGGTCGGGTTCGAGTCTGGAGCGCAATCGGCGCACCAGGTTCTCGATCTGATAATCGTAGACGCCCTCATGATACTCGGGCCAGACGGCGTTGCCGATATCGTCCTTCGAACAGACCTGGCCACGATGCTCGTAGAGGTAGGCGAGCAGCGCGAACTCTTTGGCCGAGAGTTCGACCATACGCCTGTCCACCCGCACCACAGCCGCGGCTACATCTACCTCCAGCTCTGGAAAGGGCGTATCCCGGTAGGTAATATCAGGGTCATGAAAGATCAGGGTCACGTCGCCGATCGTGATACGATCCTCATCGTGCAATTCCACGGGAGTCAGCACGCGCTCGTCGTTAAGAAAGGTCCCGTTGGTGCTGCCCAGGTCTTCCAGTATCGCGCGCCAGCCCTCGCGTCGCACGCGGGCATGTTCACGCGAAATGCGCTTGCTAGTGATGACGACGTCGTTTTCAATCGCGCGGCCGATGGTGACGGTGTCACCAGTCAAGGGATGCTCTCGCCCCGCAGGGTCAATGAGGGATGGAACCTGTTTGGTCGTTGTCATTGTCTACCTTCACCCCTCCAGTCTACCCCAACTGCTCAACCCTGTCAAATCAGCTTGCCGTTCCTCACACTTCCTCTAGTATTCCTCTCAACAAGGGTGTCACCTGCTCCAGCCCCAGGCCCTCCAATTCGGATGGTATCTTACCCTCCAGCAGCGATTTCCCCAAAGGCGAGTCCTTGAGTTCACGCAGGTCCTCGAGGTAGGGGCTTTCCAGGGGCATGTCCCGGGCGATGCGACCGTCGTGCAAGGTGATGATGCGCTTGGTAGTGCGGGCCACTGCCGGGTCGTGGGTGACGACGATGATGGTCGCACCTTGCCTTTCATTCAACTCTCGCAGCAAGGCCATCACATCCTGGCCGCTCTGGCTGTCCAGGTTGCCGGTGGGCTCGTCGGCCAGGACGATGGCCGGGTCGTTGACCAGGGCGCGGGCGATGGCCACCTTCTGCCGCTGCCCGCCGGAGAGTTGGCTGGGCAGGTGATCCAGGCGGTCGCCCAGGCCCACCAACCCCAGAAGCTCGGCCGCTTTTTGGCGGCGCTTTTTTTCGCTGAGGGGCTGTTCGTAAAGGGGAATCTCCACGTTCTCCAGGGCGTTCAGGGTCGGGATCAGATTGTGCAACTGGAAGACGAAGCCCACCTCCTCGTTACGGAAGCGGTCCAGGTCCTTGACCGTGGCCAGGTCCTGCCCTCTGATCAGTATCTGTCCCTCGGTGGGGCGGTCGAGGGCGCCGATAAGGTGCAGCAAAGTGGATTTGCCGCTGCCCGAAGGCCCCATCACCGACAGCAACTCACCCGGCCGCACGATCAGGTTGACCCCGTCCAGGGCCCGCACCTCGCCGCCATCGCCGAACACTTTGGTTAGGTTGCGTGTTTCCACTACGATGTTGTTGTTCACTGTTTATCCATCTCCTCGCTCTGGTGAAGCCTCTCTTACTTCCTGCCGACGAACAGCCCATATCCCATCTGCTTAAGGCTTGCGCCCGCTGGCGCACCAAACTGCTCCTTGAGGGACTGTCTGGCCGCAGGATTCGTGATATACAAACGCAACAACCGGCCCACGGCTCTCACAGCCCACCGCCAACCGACCCACTGGATTCGGTCCTTGACCTCTGTGCGGGGGTCAATCTGGCAGAGTCTCACCACCCTGTCCTGCAATCCGGATTCCTCCCATAGCGCCTGCCAGGTCGCAGCGGTGGGAACATCCGTGCCTACTAAAGCTTGCACCTGCGCCACAATCTCAGGAGACGGCTCTTCGATCCAGTACGTCTCGTTCAGCCCCACGTATCCCCCAGGCTTTGTTACTCGCACGCACTCTCGAATCGCCTGCTGCCTATCCTCTACGAAATTGAGCACGGATTCACAGAGGACAACGTCAAACCGGTTCGCTTCGAAGGGCAGCTCGAGTACATTGGCAATCCGGAACTCGACCTTGTCCTCGACTCTCTCCTCTCTTGCGCGTTGTCGTGACCATTCAATCATCTTCTCCGAGATGTCCACGCCCACTACACGGCAGCCATGCCTCTTGGCAATGTAGGTGGATCCGACGCCAATTCCACAGCCCACATTCAGGACCTCCTGGGCATCTTCAATGTGGCACAGGGAGAGGAGCTCGTTCGTCGCTTCAAACCCGCCATTGTGTTTGGTAATGCCGACATAGGCTTGCACGTCGAGATAGTTCATGACTATTTGAGCGTTTTTTGCAGCCATGGCCTTTTTCCCTTTCTCTCACTGCTGTGAGCACCCTGACTCTTGATTAGGCGGCCAAATTATGGCTCAAGAATGTCAGATGAAATCCCCGCTTGCTCCGTTGGTTATCCATAGTTATACCCGAACTTGGCTGGCGTTCCACTCGCCCGTGACCGGGTTATAGTCGAATTCTGGGAGAGTGCGGCTCATCAAAGCCTCCCAACGGAATACCTATTCCGCAATAACTACGCCAGCGTCACCGTTCCGATTGTCCCGTCCACCGTGATCATCTGTCCGGTATGAATGAGACGGGTAGCCACGCCGGTAGCCATCACCGCGGGGATGCCATATTCGCGCGCCAAAATCGAGCTGTGACTCAGCGGTCCGCCAATATCGGTGACGACGGCCGAAGCCATGGCGAAAAGCGGCGTCCAGGCGGGGGTGGTCGCCACGGCAACCAGCACGTCACCAGGGTGCATTTGCCCAAAATCATCCGGGCCGCGCAGAACGCAGGCCGGGGCAGTAACCTGGCCCGCGCTGGTGCCCTTACCTTTCAGGAGGTTGATTTGGGGTTTCTTGGGCGAAAACATCTTGGCCAGCAAGTGGTTTTCCGGCAGAACGGTAGGGGGCACTGTCTTGCGGGCGCGCTGCCAGTTCGCTTTGCGAGTTTCCACGCTTGCGGCATGGCTGCTCAACGGCTCATTTTTCTCCAGGGCGGCAGCCAATGCATCCACTTCTTCAGCTTCAAGCCAGTAGATGTCTTCCGGCTGGGCGATTGCACCGCCCGCCGCCAGGCGCAGCCCCAGTTCGCGCAGCAGATGCCTGAGCTGCGGGTAGGGCAGACCGATGTTCGCGATGGCATTTTCGCGCTCGGTCGCGCACTCCTGAGCCGAGGTGAGCAGTTTCTGGAACCATTTTCGGCGCAACGAACCTATGCGCTGGGGGATGGCCTGTTCTGCCTGCTGGCGTGCTCTTTCCTGTGCTCCTTGGCGGGTGTATGGGTTGTTTCCCTGGCCTGAAAGGAAAACCTTCAGGGTGTCCAACAGCGGAACCGGCTGCTCGGCGAGAACAGGATTCATAAAATCGAGATCGTAGGTGAGGTGGCCAAACTCGGCCAGGTGGGCGGCGAAGCGAGCGGCAAACTCTCCAGAAAGTGGAGCAGGCACGGGGTCTGATTGCAGCTCAGCCCAGGCTTCCTCCGCAGGGGTTCGCGCCAGGTAGTCCGCCAGCTCCGGCTGCGCCTGCGCCCACTGCGCCAGATCAAACAGCGATTTCTCCGCCCGCAGCGGCAGGCTTTCCAAACCAAGCAGGAAGGTTGCAGCAGCGGGGTCTGCTTTGCGTTTGATCAGCGCGTCGTAGAACAGGCTGAAGAAAAGCTCACTGAAGTTGGATTGGGGGATCGGTCTACATATCGACGCACAGAGATAGTCGGCCGAGATTTCGGCAAGTTCGCGCACTCCAGCCAGCAGTTCAGGAGCCTTCACCGAAGCCAGGTCCATCTGGCGCCACCTGGTCACAACCGCGTGACACTTGGCGCGCACTTCTTCCGCCCGTACCTTACCGTACTCATAGAGTTTCCCGGCGGTAGACCCGTGCACCAGCATGTATTTCCAAAATCTACTTCTCTTGATGAAGCAAAGAAAGATATATCCATTGATGACCTCGAAAATGGGTACGTCTTCACCGCAAAGCCCCATGACCTCAGCATACATTTTCAGATACACCTTTGTGACAATAGGTATCCCCAGCGTAATAAATAGCGGCGAAACCGCATCGGGCAACAGGTCAATAGAACTGCCGCGCGCCAGGAGCGGTTTGGGGCAGGAGCTTTTCCATTCCAGTGGCGGATCGGGAAGCGCGGTGATCAGGCGGGCCTGGAGGATGGAAATGCGGCCATCGTGGAGAGCCCACTCGATATCCATTGGCTGGCTATAGAGTTCTTCAATTCGTGCGCCGATCCGGGCGAGTTCAGCTACCTGTGCCGGGTTGAGCACTGCCTTGTTGCGCCGATTTTTCGGCACCGCTTCCTCGCGCGTGCCTTCGAGCGTACGGATGGTCATGACATCTTTCTTGCTGATCTTACGTTCCACCACCTTTCCGCTCGCCTTATCAATCACGACTGTATCGGGCGTGACGTGCCCGCCAACAATCGCCTCACCCAGCCCCCAGGCAGCGTTGATCATCATCTGGCTGCGCGCCCCGGTTAGTGGATTGGCGGTGAAGAGAATGCCGGCCGCGTCGGCGGGCACCAGGACCTGCACGACTACCGCCAGGCTCACATCCTGGGGTGCGATGTTATGGCGCGCACGGTAGCCAATCGCCCGCGCCGTCCA
>JBGVTF010000138.1:0-4212 GCA_041862415.1 Anaerolineae bacterium
GGCCAAGTACGACAAGATCGACGTCGTCTTCTGCGAGAACGACTCCATGTGCCTGGGGGCGCAGAAAGCCATCGAGGATGCGGGCCGCAGCGACGAGATGTTCCTGTGTGGCGTAGACGGCCAGAAAGAGGCCCTGAAGGCCATTATGGACGGCACCAACTATGCATGCACCGGCAAGAACGACTCCGACGAGATCGGACGGGCCGGGTTCCACCGGCTGATGGCCATCCTGGCGGGAGCGAAGCCGGAGCACGACACCGTCTTGCCCTCACCGCTCATCACTATCGAGAACGCCTGTCAGTACTACAACCCAGACTCCCTCTTCTAGGTCCGGGCTGTCAGTAAGCCTCTACAGTCCCCTAGAGCATGGACGCTCGATTATCGCTGGCAAGTGGGTGGGCCCGCATGAGTCCAACTACCGCTGTAGAATATGGGCATGGACTAGCAAGCCCACCGGCTAAAGGCGAGAGCATACGCGGGGCCTTTGACTATCGCCCAGTTCGAAGGCCCCGCGTGCTAGTAGGATTTGGAGGGACAACGCCCCCTATCCCTATCCCTTGTCCCTTATCCCTCTTCTAGCAGGACGGTACGATGGGACAGATCAACTACTTCGTACCAGGCAAGACTGTTGAAGCTGAGCGGTTTCTGGCTCACTACGTCCAGCCCATGCCCGCGGGCGTGGCTATGGCCTATCTCGAGGCTTACACTTCACCAGGCCAAATCGCCCTCGATCCTTTCTGCCAGAGCCCAAGCCTTGTGACCGAGGTTGTCGCAACCGGGCGCAAGGTCATCGCGGCCAACTTTAACCCGATCCTGGTTCTACTCGTGCGGGGACGACTGCGTTTGCCTGAACCCCAAGAGCTTGACGCCGCTACCACTCGCCTGGGCGACAGCCTGAAGCTGGGGGTGCCCCTCCGCGAGCACCTCGACGGCCTCTACGCCACAAGCTGCCCCCAGTGCCACCGAACCACGATAGCTGACTATCTCCTTTGGGACCGAGAGGCTGGCGAGCCAGTCGAGAAGGGGTATCGCTGTCAGGCTTGCGGGAGCGAAGGCCAGGCTCCTGTTGAGCCAGGCGAGCGCGAGACCCTCGATCGCATCGAGAGGCGTGGCTTTCACTATCACTACGTCCTGGACCGCCTGGCCCCGCCAGGTGACGAAGGTCGTAAGCTAGGCCAAAAGCTCCTGGACCTCTACACGCCGCGCAACCTGTACGCCCTGACCAACCTGTTGATCAAGATCGAGAGCCTCTTCGCTGACTCCCCTCTGCAAGAGACCCTGAAGCTGTTGCTCCTGGCCTGCCTCGATTCTTGCAGCAGCCTTTACGCTTCCCCCCAGGCCTGGCTCCGTCCCCGCCGTCTCCACCCTCCACTGCGCTTTGTTGAACGCAACGTCTGGCGAGCCTTCGACGAGGCCCGAGTCCAATTGAGCCAGCTTTCACCCCCCCCTGCTGTGCATCTGGCTACCGGTGTGAGCCAGATTACCTCCCCCGATCTCCTGTCCCTCTCTGAAACCGAGGGTCAGCCGCCCAATGCCCTGGTCGAGCCCTTGACTGTGCGGCGAGTGAGCCAGTTGCTCCCTGAAGACAGTGTCTCTTTGATCATCACTGCCCTGCCGCGTCTGGACCCTGTTCTCTGGTCCCTTTCCTATCTCTGGAGCGGTTGGCTTTTCGGGCGAGAGGAAGCGGCGACACTGAAGCCCTTGTTGAAGCGAAAGAAGACCGATTGGGACTGGTACCAACGAGCCATGAGCTCGACCTTGCGGGCCTTGCGCCGGGCCTTGCAGGCTCGGGGACGACTGGTGCTCGTCTTTGCTACTGAGAGGCCAGCTTTCTTGGAAGCTCTTTTTATAGCTGCCAGTCGGGCCAATTTCGAGCTGGAAGGAGCATCCTGCCAGCCAGGCGAGGTGCCAGCCGGAGTGATGGGCCAATATCAGCTCTCCTTCTCCAAAGAAGAAGAGCCTCTGGCCGCCTTGCCTCCTGAGGACGAGGCCAACATGGCCATCGAACTCCAGCGAGAGGCCTCCACAGCCATGCAGGATGTGCTGCGTCAACGGGGCGAAGCTTTGACCTACGAGTGGCTGCACCTAGCCGCGTACCGGCACCTGAGCGCAAAAGGCTATCTGCGCCAGGCAGTGGCCGTCTCATCAGAAGAAGGCTTCTCACCCCTCGACTTTGTGTCCCGGCAGGTGGAGACTGTGCTGGAGGGAGTGGAGGGTGGGGCTATCGTGCGCTGGGAGGAAGCTAAGGAGGGAGAGGGCTGGCCGCAATTGTGGTGGCTGCGCGAACCGGATAAAGTCAGCCCACCGCTGAGCGACCGGGTGGAGGAGGCCGTGTGGGAGGTCTTGTGCGAGAAACCAACTCTGAGCGCTGAGGCGCTGGCGGCGGTCATTTACCCCCGCTTCCCTGGCCTCCTGACGCCGGAGGCAGAACTCATCGAGGCCTGCCTGAAATCCTACGCCCAGGAGATCGGCCCGGATCACTGGCAGTTGAGGCCGGAGGACGAGCCGAAGAACAGAGAAAGACAGCGAGGGCAAGGGGTGGCCCATCTGGTGAAGCTGGGGCAGCGTCTGGGTTACAGCGTGGGGCTGAGCCAGGCCTGGCGCAAGTGGTCCTGGGAAGGGGGCACGCTGATAAACCTCTTGAGGAACGAGGATCCAGGTATCGAGCCCCTCTCACCCTTTGATGTCCTCTGGTACGAGGACGAACAACCCAGGCATGCCTTTGTTCTCCTCAGCACGGCTGCTCTGGGTCTCATCCCCTGGCACAAGGATGACATAGCGGAAGGCGTCAACCGCTACCTCGTGATCCCCGGGGAGAGGGGCGATTTAGCGAGCTTTAAGCTGGATCGGTCCCCCTGGTTGCATCAGGCGATGGTCGCCGGGCGCTGGCAATTCATCAAGTATAAGCATCTGGACCAACTCGTCAGCGCCACAGAGATTGGCCGCCACGACCTGAAGAAAATCGTCGGTCTGCGACCTATCATCGAACAGGATGAAGCCCAGATTCCTCTCTTTTGAGCAGGTACCCGTGTCCCCGGACCGCAGCCCGGTGGGGCAAACCCATCGCGTGGTACTCAGCCTTCGGGGGCATCGGCCCAGGGATAAACCTCAGTCCCCTGGGCGGCGGCGCGGATGGCTAGGTCATCCGAATAATGCCCGCGCCACTCTGGGGCAATCAGTTCCGCAACGTGCCGCATGATCTCGTGGCCAATGGCTTCCAACTGCTGGCGGCGCGCTCGCCCCCGGCCCGTCGCTTGGAAGGGACCAAAGGGCTTGCCGATCCGCACCGTGACGCGGGCGCGCCGCCCCTTGCGGAGGCGTGGGAAGACATCAGGCAAGCCATCAAACCCCATGGGGAGAATTCTTGCGCCCGTCCGCACGGCCAAAAAGGCCGCGCCGGGACGCGGCGGGCGCAACACCGTCGCCCAGCTACCCGCTTCGGGAAAGATCCCCAGCACGCCGCCCTGCGCCAGCACTGCTTCCGCAGCCCGCAAAGCGTAACGCGAACCGGTGCCCCGGAAGACGGGGTAGTACCCCCAGACCTTGGGGATCCAGGTCACCAAAGCGGGCGCGTTGGGCATCTGAAAGCCCCCTACAAACTCCAATGGCCAGGGCGTCGCCCGCACCATGGCCACCGGGTCTATGAAACTGAAATGGTTGGCGACCACCAGCAACGGGCCTCTCTCAGGAAGATTCTCCTGACCGGTGATCTGCAAATCGGTGAGCACTGCAAAGGCCACGTGAGTCAGCCGCCGCAGCATGGCACGGATCAAACGTCGGCGTGGATATGGAAATTTCCACATTAAGGTGTACACACTATTCTCAGCCTGTCATGTCTAATACCGTAATAAGTTATCGGTACCCTCCTGAGGCAACGATCGTCTCGCCAGTAATGTATCCGGCATTATCAGAAGCGAGAAAAAGGGCGAGGCTTGCTATTTCTTCCGGTTTGCCGAATCTTCTTATAGGAATTTTCTTGAGCAATGCCTCTTTGCCCTTTTCATCAAGAGACCCCCACAACATATCTGTCTCTATTTTACTCGGAACGATTGCATTGACCGTTATCCCATACTGTGCAAACTCGCTGCTGAGGGCCTTTGTAAACGCTATTACGCCGCCCTTTGCAGCAGCGTAATGAGCACCGGAAGTCCCGCCCGTTATTCCAGATGTCGAGGAAATATTAATGATTCTGCCCCATTCATTTTTCAGTAT
>JBGVTF010000139.1:0-50092 GCA_041862415.1 Anaerolineae bacterium
ACAACCACTATTGGGTAGTGGAATTGACCCGCCCGGCCCGCCGCGAGGAAGTCCTGGAGGCCTTCCGCGTCGCACCGCGCATCGCTTTCATCCGTATGAGCGATGGCATCGTGGCCCTCAACAGCACGATCGAGCTGATGAAGGACCTGGGTCGGCCCCGGGGCGATATGTGGGAGGTTGCCCTCTGGGAGGATGTTCTGACGGTCAATGGCCAGGAGTTGTACTACACCTATCAGGTTTACAACGAAGCCATAGTCGTTCCCGAAAACATCGACGCGATTCGCGCCCTCGCAGGATCCACTGAGAGGGGGGAGGACTCTATCCGCATAACAGACGAGACGCTGGGGATGAGGCGTGATTTCCTAGCTGGCTGAAGAGTCAAAACCCACCGCTTATGGCTAGCGAAGCGCCAGGTTAAATGCACACGTTCTCCTTGCGATCGACGAACCATCGGTCGCTGGCAGGGAGGGCCAAAGGAGTAAGCAAAATGCCCGCAAAAAGCAGGCAGCATCGAATGCCAGTCCAACGAACCGAAGAGCGGGAATATATCTTGGCAGAATTGCCCTACGGCAAGATCAAGGGTGTGTTCCCTCTTCCAGTGGCCGATCTCGAGCCCCATGCAGTAGAAGCGCATTTTGCGAATGGACTGTTGATCGTGACGGGATCGACGCGTGCACTGGATGCTTATCTCCGTGAAAAACAGGGGGAGCAAGGGCGCGAGGAGGCCTTCAGCCCATAGCCCATTTTCTTACCTCGGGACATTTCGAGTGACTCTGTTGAACGTACCTTCTGCGGGCTGATGGCACATCAGATGCAGCGGCGAGAACAGGAGACCTGGTACGGCGCTGACCGCCCTGCGCAAGAGGAGCTAAAGGAGTAAAAGAGATGCTGAACATTAGTAAGAAGTCGAAGCGAAGTGTTGACCGTGTCCTTGATACTGCCATTACGTTTTTCGGTCCCGGCGGAATCGGGCTTGACCTTGTTGAACAAAGCGATTCGCATCTTTTCTTCCGGGGCGGTGGCGGTTTTGTGGATGTGACGGTTCAGCCGGAAGGCAAGTATACCGACGTAAACGTCCAAACCCGGGAGTGGGAGTATCAGGTAAAAGAGTTTCTGCGGAAGGTCTAAAAGGCAACAGTTAGACTAAATGCGAGGCAACTATATCTTAAAAGTGTACAGTGAGCTAACCAGAACCAAATTCTTTACCGCAAATCAAGGCGGCACTGTTGTGCCACAGGAGGTTTACCATGTCACAGAGTATTGGTTTGAAGGAAATCGAACGCAAGGCTAACCTGTATCACGGAGATGGTCTGATAGACATCGCCATCGGCCTGGCCATCCTGATCGTCGCCATGGCCGAGATTTTCGACTGGACTGCCCTTGGCGGCGTCTGGGTTGTCCTGTGGTTGCCGATTATGAGGTCTGTCAAGAAAAGCATCACGGTACCCCGGATGCGCTACATCGACTTCACGCCGAAGGCCCAATGGAAGGTGAAGCTGATCATCGTGACCGTTGTGCTGGCTGTGGCTGTGCTTTTTACGTTGGGCCTGGTGGTGTTCACCAAGTCAGAAGCTTTGCCATCCTGGTTCGCACCCTGGATCAGGGAATACGGCCTGGTTGTAATTGGCGTTTTTTTGGCAGGTCTGTTCAGCCTCATTGCCTGGGCGACTGGCGCACGGCGCGTTTACGCATACGCAGCGCTGGCGGTCATCGCCTTTGCCAGCGGCTACTGGTTCAATCTCGAATTCCCTCTCTACTTCACGGTATTGGGCGCCGTCATTGTGCTCTCCGGGATCGTGGTTCTGGTCCAGTTCCTGCGCAAGTATCCTATCCCGAAGGACAAACAACCAGGATAGTTTGAAAAACAAGGAGAATATACGATGAACACTGTAACTAGAAAGTTGTACCGTTCGCAGTCGGAAAGGATGATTACCTGTGCGGTGAACACGGACAGGGGGAATAAGGCGTGATCGACAAGTTAAGCGGAACGCCAACTTGGGCGTCAGCAAAAACAGATAGAATAGGAGGCAAGTGACCATGGCGATGTTTATCACTGCAGATTGCATTCTTTGTGGCGCGTGTGAACCTGTGTGTCCCAACGAGGCCATATCCGAAGGGTTAGACGCGTACGTGGTGGACTTTAATCTGTGCACGGAGTGCGTGGGGTTCTATGATGAACAGCAATGTGTTTTGGTCTGCCCCGTGGACGCAGTTATCTTTGACCCAAACCACGAAGAGACCAAGGAAGAGCTGAAAGCCAAGTACCTTCGCTTTCATCCTGATCGCCCTCCGACAGGCGGTTGGGATTGAATGATCGGAAAACGTACCGGACCTTGTGCGAAAGGTCGGTTCGACACAGAGTGAGAAAAAAAGGAGATTAGCCAACAATGTCTGTAAACAATATGAGCTTTCGGATTGCTGGAAAAGCTGGTCAGGGCGTGGAGTCTAGCGGTGCCGGTTTTGCCCTGGCGCTGGCGCGGGGGGGCCTCAACGTCTTCACGATGCAAGACTATATGTCCCGTATCCGCGGAGGCTTGAACTTTTCCCAGATTCGGATCGCCCCCTATGAGATCTACACCCATACCGATGATGTGCATCTTCTCCTGGCAATGAACCAGGAAGCCTTCGAGACCTATCGGGGTGAAGTCCATCCAGGGGGAGGGATCATCTACGATCAGGAGATGAGAGTGGATGCCCATGAGGTAGAGGAGCAGGGCGTTAGTGCCTTTGCTTCGCCTTTGGTCGAAATAGCCGAAGAAATGGGGGGCAATCGCGTGATGGTCAACACCGCCGCCATTGCTGTGGCCGCGGGGATCACGGGCTATAGTTTTGAAAAGATCGGTGAGGTGATCGAGCAGAACTTTGCTCGGAAGGGCAAGCAGGTCACAGATACAAATTTCCGGATTGCTGAGGTGGCCTACCAGTTTGGCCAGGACACGTATGCCTCGCAATTTGATTATCAACTCCAGGTGGTCGAGGCTCCTCCAAGAATGCTCATCCATGGCAATCATGCGTTCAGTCTTGGGGCATTGGCATCTGGCTGCCGGTTCGTGTCCGCGTATCCGATGACGCCTGCCACCACGATCATGGAGTGGATGGCTGCCCGCGCCAAAGAATACGGAGTCCTGGTGAAGCAAACGGAGGACGAGATTGCAGCCCTCTGTATGGCCATTGGGGCCAACCATGTGGGAGTCAGAGCCATGACCGCAACCTCCGGAGGTGGATTTTCGCTTATGGTGGAAGCCTTGGGGCTTGCGGGTATGACGGAGACACCTGTGGTGGTCGTGAACGTTCAGCGTCCTGGGCCTTCCACAGGCCTTCCCACTCGGACCGAGCAAGGAGACTTGCGCTTTGTGATCCATGCCTCCCAGGGTGAATTTCCCCGCTTGGTCCTCACCCCCGGAACGGTGGAACAAGCTTTCGAGGCAGGTGCCCGAGCCTTCAACCTGGCGGAAAAATATCAGACGCCGGTGATCGTTCTCTACGATCAGTTCCTGGCCAATTCCAACCGTGTCCTCGGGTTGGACGCCCTCGACTTCGAGCGGGTCAAGATCGATCGTGGGGACCTCTTGAGCCCTGAGGACCTTGACAAGCTGGAGGGTGAATACCAGCGGTTTGCGTTCACGGAAACAGGGATTTCGCCCCGCGCGCTCCCCGGTTCGCATGAGAAGGCATTTTACCCGGTGACTTCGGACGAACACGGCCCTGACGGCCATATCCTGGAAGACCGGGAGAACCGCATTCGCATGATGAACAAGCGTATGCAGAAATTGCAGACTGCGCGCAAAGACCTCTGGCAGCCTGAGCTCTATGGAGCGGAAGACGCGGATATCACGTTCGTGGCATGGGGCTCCATCTATGGTCCGCTGCGGGAGGCAGTCGACTGGCTGAACGATGACGGCACAAGTGCCAACATGCTTCACTTGCCGCAGGTCTGGCCCTTTCCGAAGGAGGAAGTGGAGGAAATCCTGGGAGGGGCGAAACGGGCGATAGGAGTAGAGCAGAACTACAGCGCGCAATTAGCTGGTCTGATTCGGCAGGAGACGGGGATTCAGCTCAAGGAGAATATCCTCAAATACGACGGGCGGCCCTTTTCGCCCAATTACATCCTGACTTGCTTGAAGGAGGAACGTTTCAATGCTCAAACCATCTGACTATACGGTCTACCAGAAACCGACTTGGTGCCCGGGCTCGCCGGGGTGCGGTAATTTCTTCATCCTGGGAACCCTGAGAACCATCCTGGCTGAGCTAGAGCTTCTGCCACATCAGGTCTTGATCTCATCCGGAATTGGCTGTGGCAGCAAGTTGCCTGACTACACAAAAATCAATGGGTTCATGGGAATACATGGCCGGCCTTTGGCCGTCGCTTCGGGATTCGAGCTTGCCAACGACGAATTGATTGTCATCGCCATCACCGGCGATGGCGATGGTTACTCCATTGGAGGAAACCACTTCATTCATGCTATGCGTCGCAATCTCAATATCACCCACATCGCCCAGAACAATCAGGTCTACGCCCTCACAAAGGGACAATACTCGCCGACTTCGGAGCAGGGGTACAAGACCAAAACGTCTCCTTATGGGGCAGTTGAACCTCCGATCAATCCCCTGGCCCTGGCTCTAGCCTCAGATGCCAGCTTCGTCTCCCGTACGTTTGCAGGCAACAAGCAGCATATGGCGAGGATCTTCAAAGAAGCGATCAAACATCGAGGCTATGCCCTGGTTGATGTCCTCCAGCCCTGCATCATCTTCAACCGGCTAAACACCTACGATTGGTATAAGGCTCGGGTCTTTGATGTGGAAGAGGAAGGGCATGATCGACGGGATCGGTCCGCCGCCTGGGAACTGGCTCAGATGTGGGGCGATCGGATCCCCATGGGGGTGCTATACCAGGACGAGCGTCCCATCTACGAGGATCAAGAAGTGGCTCTCTCGAACGGACCTCTGGTGAAACGAGAGCTTGAAGCCTTGACCCCAGAGCAAGTGGAGAGGTTGAAAGCAAAGTTCCTCTAACTATTATTCGAGGTAAGGAGAAAAAAATGGGTACCATAATCCGATCGATCAATCAACTGACGGCCGAACAACTGTCAATTGCCGGAGGCAAAGGTGGATCGCTGGCCCGGCTCTATCAAGCGGGCTTTCCGGTGCCGGATGGCTTTGTCATCCCGGCCTCAGCTTTTGCCAATGGGCACCTGAAACCAGAAGCGTGGGCCCAGGTGCAGGCACATCTGGCGCGTATGCGCACACGTCGTCACGATGTCGCTTTTGCTGTGCGCTCATCTGCGATGAGTGAAGATTCAGCTCAGGCTTCCTTTGCGGGCAAGTTCGAGACAGTGCTGAACGTACACACCGATGAGGAGGTGCGCAGAGCCATTCACACGGTATACGGCTCACGGCAAAGTGAGCGCGTGCAGGCCTACAGCCGGTTCAAAGGCATGGAGCCCACACATGAGGTCGCCGTCGTCATCCAGGAGCTGGTGCGCGCGGAGATCTCCGGTGTGCTATTCACCGCCAACCCGGTCACTGGCCAGCGCGATCAGGCCATGATCAGCGCGGCCTGGGGCCTGGGTGAAGCCATCGTGGGTGGACTGGTAACGCCGGACACGCTCATCGTGGAAAAAGCGACCGGCCGCGTGCTCACACGTGAGACGGCTGACAAGCAGGTGATGACGGTGCTCCTTGGGAACGGCACGGGATTGCAGCCTGTCTCTGAGAAGATGCGCTACGCACCTGTTCTCTCCGACGGAGAAGCTGCCGAACTCGCGCGATTGGGTGCGCAGATCGAGGCTCTTTACGGGTTGCCCATGGACATCGAATGGGCCCTGGCCGAAGGCACGTTCGCCATCGTTCAGGCCCGGCCGATCACGGCCCTACCCGAACCCGAACCGGCCGCTCTGATCGAGTGGAAGCTGCCCAAAGGCAAATACGTTGCCATGCGCAACAACATTGTTGAATTGATGGCCGACCCGCTGACGCCTCTATTCAGTACGTTGGGTCTAACTTCCATCAACACCAGCCTGGGTGGCCTGCTGACCATGTTTTTTGGAAAGCCGGGTATCATGCCGGAGGACCTTATTATCACCGTCAATGAATACGCCTACTACAATGGTTCGATTAAGCCCGGACCAATGCTGAAGATACTCCTGAACACTGGGGGGATCTTGAAGCGCATGTTCACCGGTGCGGTAGAGCGGTGGACCGACGCAGGCCGCCCGCGCTATGTAGCCACTGTGGAACACTGGCAGGCCGCGCGCTGGCGTGAGCTTTCGGCCACTGAACTCCTGAGTGCGGTGCGCGAGCTTTCGGAAGCGGCGATTGACGCTTACGGGGCGCTTGTGTCCGGCGTCATTCCAGCCGCCTGGATCAGCGAGGGCTTGTTCACCATCGTCTACAACACACTGATCAAACGGCGCGACGATCCGGCAGCGCCCACCTATCTGATGGGATTCGATAGTGTGCCCATCCGGGCTGAAAAGTCGTTGTATGACTTGGCCGAGTGGGTCCGCACGCGCGCCGGGCTGGCCACTTACTTGGGCAACACGCCGACATCGCAACTCGCCGCCCAACTTGGAAACAACCAAACGCCGCCGGGCGTGAACGCCGACGATTGGCGTGAGTGGCAGAGCCGCTTCCAAGCGCACTTGCAGCACTACGGCCACGCCATTTACAACCTCGACTTTGCCAACCCGGTGCCTGCCGATGATCCAGCGCCGCTACTGGAAACGTTCAAGTTGTTCATCAGCGGTCAGGGTGTCAACCCGCACGCGCGCCAGCAGGCCACCGCCGAGCGACGCGAGCAGGCGACGCAAGCCATGCTGAGAAGGCTGAAAGGGCTGCGCCTGAAGCTCTTCCGCAAATTCATCGTGCCGGCACAGCGCTACGCCCCTCTGCGCGAAGATGGGCTGGCCGATGTCGGTCTGGGCTATCCCTTGCTGCGACAAATGCTCCGCGAGGTGGGCCGCCGCTTTGCCGAGGGCGGAATGATCGAACAGCCCGACGACATCTTTTGGCTGAAGCAGGACGAAGTTGAGCAAGCCGCAGCCAGGCTCGATCTCGGTGAGGCTTTGGATCGCCTGACCACAACCGTCCAAGATCGTAAAGCGGCCTGGCGCGCCGCCAAGCGTGTCACGCCGCCGAGGATGCTTCCTCAACTCAGATTCCCAGGGGTGGATATGAAGAAAATCAAGACGGCGCGAGCTAGAGGGCACAAAGGAGACACTCTCAAAGGTGTTGCCGCCAGCCCGGGCCGCGTGACCGCCCCGGCTCGCGTCCTGCATGGCCCGGAGGACTTTGATCAGATGAAGGCGGGCGATGTGCTCGTGGCCCCGATGACCACACCGGCCTGGACGCCATTGTTTGCCCGAGCATCGGCCATCGTTACGGACGTGGGCGGGCCTCTCAGTCACGGCTCGATTGTGGCGAGGGAGTACGGCATCCCTGCCGTGCTGGGCACAGGTGTAGCGACCAAACGCATCCTCAATGGTCAGGTAATAACTGTGGATGGAGGTGCCGGTGTGGTCAGCGTATCGAAGGATGGGGGATCGAGGCAGTAGCAAATTGGTTCCGGATGTTTTGATTACCCATGCCACGATCATCTCGATGGACAGAGCCAGACGAGTTTTTTGGGACGGTGCATTGGCAATCCGCAATGGCCAGATTCTCGACGTGGGAGAATCGAAAACGTTGCGGTCGAAGTACCCGAAAGTCAAAGAAGCGATTGATGCCTCTAATAAACTGCTTCTGCCAGGATATATCAACGCCCACACCCATATTGCCATGGCATTGTTTCGAGGACTCTATACAAGCGAACCAGGCTCCATTTATTCGATCATGTTTCCCATTGAGGGAAGCTTGGAGCCCGAAGACGTCTACTATCTTGGGCTGCTTGGTGCGGTTGAATGTCTGAAAGGCGGCGCGACGTGTATCGCTGACCATTACTACTTCATGGAGGAAGTCGCCCAGGCGATCAATGTGGTGGGGCTTCGGGCCGTTTTGGGGCATACCATCGCAGATCGACTTGCCCCGTTCGTTGGAGAACGGGAGAAGAAGCGTGCGTTCCGATTCATTCGCGACTGGCGGGAAAAGAATCCACGGATCACGCCGGTGCTGGCCCCTCACTCACCGGAAACTGTTTCGGCTGAGACCCTAAGGGAACTCAAACGAATGTCGGATGAGGAGGATATCCTTCTACATATCCATCTCGCCCAATCGCCGCAGGAGGTTGAATATATCTCTCAAGTGTACGCGACCACCCCAGTCGAATTCCTTGATAGCATAGGCTTTCTGAGAGGGAACCTTCTGGCAGCACATAGTGTGTTTCTGAGCGATTCCGACATAGAGCGATTGCGGTCCAATCAGGTCAGCGTCGTGTTCTGTCCGACCTCGCAAGTTTCTTACTTGTACAGCGACGTTACGCCAGTTCCCGAGCTACTTGCAAGTGGGGTCCGTGTTGTGTTAGGCACGGACTCCGCCGCTGGGCCCGGGAATATGAACATCTTGGAAGAACCTCGAATAGCCTCGACAGTTCAGCTTTTCCGTGCCAGGGAAAACGCTCAACTTTCACCGCAGAGAATCTTGGAGATGGTAACCGTGGATGCCGCTGCAGCGTTGAAACTCGACGGTCAAATTGGCTCGCTGGAACCTGGAAAAAGAGCGGATTTGATCCTCATTGACCTTCAAAACGCCGCACTCGCTCCAATCAACGATATCTACGCTGCGGCCGTGTACGGAGTTATCGCACCTTACATCGACACAATCATGATCGATGGTGAGATTGTTCTGTCAAACGGGATCGTGGTTGGCGTAGATGAAAAGCAGCTCGTGGAAAAGGCTGCCGACATCCGGACGGCCGTGCTTAAAAGGGCATTAGAGCGGCATCCGGACCTGTCAAGATCCTTGACTTGGCAGGAGACAAGAAGCCTCAGGTGAATTCTGTCGCGGGAAAAGGGCGTTGAGCACAAAACCAGACGAGTTGAGACGCACCATAGGGCAAGGAAGAACCATAATGGCACACGCTGACCCGGATATATTCACGCATCTATCTGAAACACCTGGGCTTCGGGAACAGTTGCGCAAGCGGCTTCCTCTACCTGACGTATTGCGTGAGCAGGGGCTCCTCCCGCTGATACTCTCCTCGACCCTGGCCGAAGTGGCTGGCAACATGGTGTACGTGGCGTTGCTAGAGAGAGCCTACCAACTGGGTGGCGAAACAGCAAGCGTGGGTGGAGTAATGTTGGTGCAGTCTGCGCCGCAGGTGTTGCTCGGCATCTGGGCCGGGAACCTGGTTGATCGCCTGGGGAAACGCAAGGCGGCTACTCTGGCCACGCTGGCCAAGGCCGCGCTGGTGGTCGGGCTGGTTGTAGGGCAAACCATTCTGGCAGTGTACATTCTGGCATTTCTGATCATGCTGGCCAGCCTGGTGCTGATCCCAGCGCGGCTGGCCCTGGTATCTCACGTCAGTAGCAAAGCAAATCTGGTGGCAGCCAACACAGCGCTCGCGGTTGTGACCAGCGTCGGCCTCTTCCTTGGACCAGCAATCGGTGCAGCGCTCATGTCACTCACAGATAGCTTCCAGGTACCCCTCCTTGTGGCCGGGCTGGGGCTCTTGCTATCTTTGCCGCCGTTGTCATTTATCCACGCTCCGGCGACGCGTGTACGTTCTGCTGAACAGGTGAGCGTCTGGCATGAGATGCGCACCGGTTGGCAGTTCATTCGCCAGCATGGTCCTGTCTGGCGGGTGCTCTTGTGTCTGGTGCACTACACGTTAGTCATGGGGGCCATGATGCCGCTGATCACCCCGCTTGCCCATCAACTCGGTTTGGGACCCGAAGGGACCGGTGTCTTCTTTTCCGCCGTGGGTTTCAGCGGGCTGATCGGAGCGCCTCTTGCCGCGGTGCTGGCCAGACGGCTGAGTCTATCCATGACCCTGCTGCTGACCGGGTTGCTGACACCGATCGGGGCATTGTTCATCGGGCTGATGGACAACCTGGAGGCTGCATTGGTGGCGATCATGCTAGTCCATCTAGCCGGAGCCAGCCTGAACGTCGTCGTAACCACGGTTCTGCAGAGGTTGACACCATTGAAAATGCAGGGTTATGTATTTGGCGTTGAGCAAACATTGATGGGCATCGCCTGGGTAGTTCCGTTGGCAACGATAACAGGCGGGATGGCGATATCGCCAGAGGAAGTGAACATTCAGAGGTTGTTTTTGTTGATCGGCGGGGTTGGGTTTTTGATGATTCTGAATTGCTGGTTCCGGTATCGGCATCAGATTCAGGCCGCTTGCGAGATGTGTGAACCCCGTTTTCGATTATCGAGTATTGCCTGCTGGATGTTCCATGGAGCAGGTGTCCCAATGTCACGGGTTGCGTGCCGTGCCCTTTGCGGTGGGGAGTGCACGGGCTGCTATGGAGAGGGAAGTAGTTCGGAGTGACTAGCTCCGCCACCCCAGCCAGTTGCCAGCTACCGGTAACTATGGGGCAGCTAATTCCTCAAGTCTTGCGAGAATCTCGGCCTGAATATCCTCAATGCTGCCTCTCCCATCAATGGTGATTACTGGTACAGCGTCTTTCTGAAACTTTTCTATCAATGGAAACGTGTCTTCTTGGTAGTGTTTTAATCGTGTAGCGATGGCTCGAGGTGTTTCGTCCCCTCGGTGCTCGATTTGTCGGCGTTTATCTAATCGCTGGTGGATAGTCTCTTCATCTAAGAGCAAGTTGACAACTGCTGCAATTGGTCGGTCGAATACATCTTTCATCCATTCGTACTGGGCAATGTTGCGTGGAAAACCATCTATCACAGCGCCCTTTTTCATCTCGCGAGTGACAAGGGACCTTTCCATGACTCTTCTAATTACTGAGTCAGGCACTAGTTCGCCTTTACTCCAGTATTTTTCTGCTTCCAGGCCAATAGGGTCTTTTTGTATGTATAGCTTACGCAGAGCCTCTCCCATTGAAACAAAATCCAACTGCAACCTTTCTGCCAATAGTTTAGCCTGAGTGGTTTTTCCAGATCCTTGCGGGCCTATAATCAAAATTATCATTTTCTATTCAGGTTCCCCCGTTATGTTGAGTCGGTCGTTGGCGCAGGTCGCTGGGCGGCGGCAAGGGCGACTGTCAGATGGGGCCAGTGGCTTACGGCTACTCCCTCGATGTTGGCCATGGCGGCCTCGAATTGCTCTTGCACCGTGGGATCATACACACGAGCATATTGCTGAGTTGTGCTTAGATACTTGTGCCCCAGTAGCTTGCTTAACGACTCAAGGGACATACCGCGGTTGATCAGTCAGCATAGCGACGCCGCAACGTAGTTTTCAAACCGTGGAATCGCTTCGTTCATGTCGGCTGCTCCTGGTTATTAGTATTATACCTCAGAGCCGACTCAGTGTAAACAGTGAAGTTGTACCATGTTGATGTGTGTTTGTCGTGATCCTCTGGAGGTTGCTGATGGAGCCCGAGGGCGCCGTCGCCGTCCTGGCCACGCAGCGGGGCTGGGTGGGTACCACATAGGGGTTTTCACCTACTCCCAAATGAGTGATTTGACGCTGTTGCCGCCCCAGCAAATGTGATATACTGGCAATCAGGAGAAACGATGATTAGCACTTCGCCCGAGTTCGAGAACGAACCGAAGACCCGCCTGGCCTTGTTGGGCACCCTGGGGCACCTGCACACGGAACCGCTGCGCTACGACCTGGCCTGTCTGCGCTCGCTGGTGGAAGCGTTGGAGCCCGACCTGCTGGGTGTGGAGGTCGAACCAGAGGCCTGGGAGCGAGGCGACCTCAGGGGGGCGCCGGTCGAGGTGCGGGACGGGCTGGTGCCGGCGGCCCGCCGCACGGATACGGTGATCGTGCCCTTGGGTGGCCCCTCACCCGTCGAACTGGCACCGCCAGAGAGGGGTGAGCTGGCGCGGCTGCGGGCCAATCTGATGCAGGGTGCCGATCGCCTGCTGACCGAGCTGCAGCGTGTCAGCGACGGCCCCGAAGGGGTGAACAGCGCCCTCTTCGGCCACGTGTGTGGCTTGATATGCACCGTGGAAGCGGCAGTGGCCGGTGATGCCGGGCGGAGGGCCTGGCAAACCACCAACGAACGCATCTTGGAGCGGCTGCTGTGGGCTATGCGCCGGGATCCGGGTCGGCGGGTCCTGGTGGCCATGCAGTGCCAGCGCGTTCACTGGCTGGAGCTACGCCTCAAACGGGTGCCGAATATTGAACTGGTGGATTATCGGGACCTTTGAGTCCATTTGAAATACAATCTGTGTGGGTAGGAAAAACAGATGACCGACTTGATGATTGAAGCCAAAGGCCTGACCAGGCACTACAAAAAACTCGAAGCCGTGCGCGGCATTGATCTTGAGGTGCGGCGGGGCGAGATCTTTGGCATCGTCGGCCCCGACGGCGCGGGCAAGACAACCACCATCCAGATGCTGACCGGCATCCTTACCCCCACGGCAGGAGAAATCCGTGTGGCTGGGGTGGATGTGGTGCGTCACGCCGACCGCTTGGGTGGCAAGATCGGCTACATGTCCGAGGGCTTTACCCTGTACGGCACACTGTCAGTGGAAGAGAACCTGAACTTCTTCGCCGACCTGTACGGCGTACTGGCTGGCATGCGACGTGAGCGCAAGGAGCAGTTGCTGCGCTTCGCCCGCATGGAGGGGGCACGGGATCGCCGCGCCGAGCACCTGTCGGGTGGGATGAAAAAGAAGCTGGCCCTGGCCTGCACGCTGATGTACTCGCCCCAGGCTCTTTTCCTGGACGAACCGACCACCGGCGTGGATCCCGTCTCCCGCCGCGATTTCTGGAAGATCCTGCACGATTGGATGCAAGCGAATGAGGGGCTGACCATCTTTGTTAGCACGCCCTACATGGACGAGGCGGAGCGTTTCGACCGGGTGGCTCTGATGCACCAGGGTCAGTTCATCGCCGCCGACACTCCCCGGGCCCTCAAGGCCCGTCTGGAGGGAGAGATGCTGGACCTGAAAGCCGAACCGCAGGCGACCGCGCTGCGGGTCCTGAAGGCTACTGAAGGGGTGTCACATGTGCAGGTCCTTGGCGAGCGGCTGCGTCTGCTGGCCTCGACGGGGAATGGCCAGGAAAAGGGGGTAGATGTGGAGGCGACTCTAGCCACTGCGGGGGTGACCCTTCTCGACCGGCGCCGGACAGAGCCCACCCTGGAAGATGTATTTGTGGCCTCCATTGAGGCAGTCGAGCAGGCGGCAGAGAGTGAAGGGCGGAGCCCAGAGGTTGGCGACCCATCTCCCATTTCCAATCTCCAATCTCCAACCCCCAACCCCCAACTCCCAACTCCCAACTATGCCGTCACCGCCGAGGGGCTTACCAAGTGCTTCGGCAACTTCACGGCGGTTGACGGCTGCAGCTTTCATGTGCGCTCGGGGGAGATCTTTGGGTTCCTCGGTCCCAACGGTTCGGGCAAGACGACCACCATCCGTATGTTGACGGGGCTGCTGCCGCCCACCTCGGGGAAAGGGACGGTGGCCGGCTTTGATGTCCTGCGCGAGCAGGCCCGCATCAAGCCGGAGATTGGCTACATGAGCCAAAAGTTCTCCCTTTACCCGGATCTGACGGTGGAAGAGAACATTGATCTCTATGCCGGGCTGTACAGCGTGCCCCGCAAACGCCGCACCGAGCGCAAGGCCTGGGTGCTGGAGATGGCCGGGCTACAAGGCAAAGAACGGCTGCTCACCCGCGACCTGTCGGGGGGCTGGAAGCAACGCCTGGCCCTGGGCTGCGCTGTGCTGCACCAGCCGCGCATTCTGTTCCTGGACGAACCGACCTCCGGCGTGGACCCCATCTCCCGCCGCGCTTTCTGGGACCTGATCTTCGAGCTATCGGCGCAGGGGGTGACGATTTTCGTCACCACCCACTACATGGACGAGGCCGACCACTGCCACACGCTGGCTCTGCTCTACTACGGCCAGATCATCGCCCTGGACAGCCCGGCGGCCTTGAAGGCCAATATGAAAGCTGGCCAGATGCTGGAGCTTGAGGTGGTCAACGCCCTGCGAGCTGCAAGCGTGGTGGCCAACCTACCGCAAGTGCAAAGTGCGGCCCCCTACGGCGACAAGTTGCACGTCCTGGTGTGGGGCGAGGCCGAAGAGGCTGTTGAGCCGCTGAGCCAGACCCTGGCTGCCGCCGAGCTGGCGCCAGGCCGCATCGAACAGATTGAATTCTCGTTGGAAGACCTGTTCGTCATCTATATCGAGATGCAAGAGGCCGGCCAACGCGCCCGCATGGAGGCGAACCAATGACCAGACGTTTTATTGCCGTTCTGATCAAGGAAGTGCGCGAAATCTGGCGGGACCCATACACCCTGAGCATGGCCATCGCCCTGCCCCTGATCTTTCTCTTCCTGTTCGCCTATGCCACCAACTTGGATGTGGGCGACCTGCCGCTGGCCGTCTACGACCAGGATCAGACCCGGGCCAGCCGCGATTACGTGACTCAGTTGACCACCGGCGACCAGTTTTACCTCCACAGCCAGGTCTGGAGCGAAGCCGAGCTGAAGCGGTTGATGGACCGTGACGCCGTCCAGGTGGGCCTGATCATCCCGCCCGGCTTCGGGGAAACGCTGCAGGCCGGTCGCCCAGCGATGGTGCAAACCTGGCTGGACGGTTCGTTCCCACCCACGGCGGAAGTCGCCACGGGCTACGTGACCGCCTTTAACCAGGTCTACAGCGCCAGGCAGGTTGCCGCCCTGACGGGCCAGGCCTTTAGACCGGCCATCGTGGTCGAACCGAGGGTGTGGTACAACCCCGACTTGAAGAGCGTCAACTTTGTCGTACCCGGCCTGTACGCCGTCATCCTGCTGGCCTTCCCGCCCATGCTGTCGGCGCTGACGGTGGTGCGGGAGAAGGAGCAGGGCAGCATCCAGCAGATCTTTGTCTCGCCCATCCGGCCAGCCGAGTTTATCCTGGGCAAGCTCATCCCTTACGGGGTAATCGCCTTTGTCGAAATGCTGACCATCTTTGTGGTAGGCATCGGCTGGTTCCGGGTGCCCTTCAGGGGAGATTTGGCCTTGCTGCTGGTGGCTGCCCTGATCTACGTCCTGGGGGCGGTCGGCTTCGGGTTGCTGATCAGCACTCTCACCAGCAGCCAGCTAGCCGCCTCGCTGGCTGCTCTGGTGCTGACCATGATGCCAGCCCTCATCTTCTCTGGCTTCTTCTACCCCATCTTCAATATGCCCAGTGTGGTTCAGCGGGTCACCCACCTGTTCCCGGCCCGTTACTTCGTTGTCATCGCCCGCGGCATAGGTCTTAAAGGCGTGGACCTGGAGACCCTGTGGCCGGAGCTGAGGTGGATGCTGGCCTACACACTGGTGGTTTTCGCCCTGGCCTCGCTGCGGTTCAAGAAGAAAGTAGGTTGATCAAAGGAGAAGCACCAATGTTAAGTCGTCTGGTATCCTTAATGCGGAAAGAGTTCCTGCAGTTTTCCCGCGACTGGGCGGTGATCTTTCTCATCCTGTTCTTTTTCGTCGAGCCGATTGAGTGCGCTGTGTCTATCTTCCTCGACGTGAAGAATATGCCACTGGCCGTGTGGGATGCCGACCGTACCCAGGCCAGCCGGGCCTTGATCACCCAGCTATCCACCTCGGAGAACTTTGATCTGTACGCCGTCCTGGACTCACAGGCCGAACTGGAGCCTCTTTTCGACAGGGGCGCGGTGCGGATGGGGCTAGTCATCCCCAATGGTTTCGGGCGCGATCTGAGCCGGGGCGATACGGCCCGGGTGCAGCTCATCGCCGACGGCTCCGATGCCTACAGCGCGAGCGTGGCCACCGCATATGCCGAGCAGATCATCGCCGCCCACTCGCGCCGCATCGAGCTGGAGCGCGTTGGCGTGCCCGAGGAGACGGCGCTGGCCCGGCTGCCGGTGGTAGTCAACCGCATCCGGGCCCGCTACGACCCGGACCTGCGCTTCACCAACTTCCTCATGCTGGTCATGGTGGCTATCGTGGTCCCCGAACTGGGGATCGTGCTAGGATCGGCGGCTATCGTGCGCGAAAAGGAAAAGGGCACGCTGGAGCAAGTGCTGGTCACGCCCGTCCGGCCTTGGGAACTGATCGCAGCCAAGCTGCTGCCATTGGGAATCATCAAGATGGTCGGGCTGGCCATAGGTATTGCCATCACGGTCTGGGGTTTAGGGGTTCCGCTGCGCGGTAGTTTGGCGCTGTATTTTGCCCTGTCCGTCATTGTCTATCTGGTGGGCGCGGGCCTGGGCATGGCCATCGGCACGGTGGCTAACAATATGCAGCAGGCCCTGCTGCTGAGCTTCTTGCTTCTTTTTCCAATGCTCTTTCTGGGGGGGACAATGACGCCGGTGTCTGCTATGCCGCAGGCCTTGCAGTGGTTATCCCTGCTCAACCCCCTGCGCTACTACGTCACCATTACTCTAGGCATCTTTCTCAAAGGGGTAGGGATCAGCGTTCTCTGGCCGCAGGTGGCGGCTTTGGCGGCGCTGGCGGTGGTGATCTTTAGCGCCAGTCTGGGCTACTTCCGGCGGAGCCTGGCTTAGGGGTTGGAGATTAGAGATTAGAGATCGAAAACGAATCTCCAATCTCTGGAAGTAAGCATTTAATGATGGATGAAAAAGACAGGAGAATGTTCAAAATGGTGAAGGATCCGGTATGTGGGATGGTCGTTGACCCGGTACAGACGTCCCAGACTCGTCAAGTCATGGACCAGACCTTCTACTTCTGCTCCAACTTTTGCGCCCAGATTTTCGGCCCGCGGATGACCGAAACCGATCTGGCTAGGTTGCGCGCGACCATTGGGGGCGGGAGCTACCAGACCCGCCTGACACCAGTGTTGTGGGCCAAGGGCATCATCATTGGACCAATCAAGAAGCTGATCTATTCTTTCGGAGGTAAACCATGAAAAACAAAATATGGCGTCTTATTCTGAGTCTGCTGGTTGCCGGCGCTGTCGGGGGCGGGTACTGGTATTACAGCCAGAATCCCGACGCACTCACTCAACTCCAGCTCAAGTTTGGAATGATACGTGAGGCCGAGGCCAGTGGCATGCGTAGTGTCTCCGGCTTTGTCGAGGCTGAGGAGTTCTCCCTCACCGCCGAAGTTCCAGGCCGCATTGATCAACTCCTGGCCGACGAAGGCGACGAGGTGCAGAAAGGTGATACCCTGGTCATCCTCGCCGAGGCCTTGGCTCAGGCCCAACTGCGAGAGGCCCAGGCCGCCGTCCAGATCGCTGAGGCCGCTCTGGCTCAGGTCAAGGCTGGGCCCCGTTCCGAGGCCATCCGTCAGGCCGAAGCCGCCCTGGCCCAGGCTCAGGCCGCTCGCGACGGAGCCTATCAAGCGTGGCAGGATGCCCTGGCCATCCGCAACAACCCCCAGGAACTCGAGGCCCAGATTGGCGCCACCAGAGCCCAACTGGAAGTGGCCGAATACCAACTCCAGGCCGCCGTGGCGGCCACCGGGGCCTCCCAGGCCGAGTACGACATGCTGGCCAGGGCTGCCGACTTTGTCTCCCACCCCTCCCGTGTCTACTTCGGCACTCACCCCTTGACCGGCAAAGGTCTGTACGTTGATATCAAGCCCAGCAAGGGTGAGCGTGACGAGGTCTACTTCGAGTGGAACCTGTCCACCCGGAGGCTGACCTCCAGTTGGGAGGCGGTGGCTATGGCCCAGGCTACCCGCGACGGAGCCCAGGCCGCCCTGGAGGACCTGATCAGTATCCGAGAGAACCCCCAGGAACTGGACACCCAGGTAGATGTAGCCAAAGCCCAATACGAGAGTGCCGAGGCTGCTGTGCAGGCCGCCCAGGCCCAACTTGAGGCTTTGAAGGCCGGGGCCACCCAGGAGCAAATCGCCGTGGTCGAAAGCCAGGTGAAGCAGGCCCAGGCTGCAGCCGACCTTCTGAAAGTCCAACTGGACAAGATGACCCTCACCGCCCCCACTTCAGGTCTGGTCACGGAAAGGACGGTCCACCGCGGGGAGATGGCCACCGCTGGAGCCACCCTGATGACCATCGCTGACCTGGACGAGGTGACCCTTACCATCTACATCCCTGAGGATGAGATCGGCAAGGTCAAGGTAGGCCAGACGGTGGAAGTCAGCGTGGACTCTTTCCCTGGAAAGGTCTTTGAGGGTCAGGTGACCTATATCGCCTCCGAGGCCGAGTTCACGCCCAAGAACGTGCAGACCAAGGAGGAACGGGTGAACATGGTCTTCGCCGTCAAAGTCAAGGTACCCAACCCGGAACATGAACTGAAGCCGGGCATGCCGGCCGACGCAGTGATTACGGGATAAGAGAGTAAAGGAGTTAGGATGATGAAACGAGCGACTACCTTACTGGTTATTCTACTTGTATTGGCGGGGCTTGCTGGCTGGTGGTACTTCACCACCTCGCCGCAACAGGCCGCACAACTCATGACCCGCCTGGGCCTGTCACTTGATCAGGCGGCCCAATTGGTGGCCCAGTTGGCTCCAGCAGAAGCCAGGGCTGCCGAAGCTGCCCTCTCCGCCTCCGGCACCATCGAGGGCGAAGAAATCTCTATCACTGCTGAGGTGGGCGGGCGCATCGAGGCCCTGCTGGCCGACGAGGGCGACGAGGTGGGGGCCGGGGCCGTGCTGGTCAGGCTGGACGAGGCCCTCCTTGAGGCTCAGGTCAACCAGGCCCAGGCCGCACTGGAGACGGCCAAAGCCAAACTGGCCCAGGTTCAGGCCGGAGCCCGCCCCGAGGAGATTGCCGCCGCCCAGGCCGCCCTGGCCGAAGCCCAAGCTGCTCAAGAGGGAACCTACTGGGACTGGCAGAACGCTCTGGAAGCCCGCGATGATCCCCAACAACTGGAGACTCAGATCAGCCAGGCTCGCACCGAAGTGGAGCTGGCCAACGTGCAACTGGACCAGGCCCGCACTGCCCTGGCCGAGGCTGAGGTCATGCGCGATCACTATCAGTTGTTCCAGGCCGGTGACGACAACAAGACGAAGTATCTGGCCTCCCTCAAGCAGGTGGAGGCAGCCCAGGCTGATGTGCAGGCAGCGGAGGCAGCCCTGAAGGGGGCACAGGTCCAACTGGAGCACCTGCTGACCATGAATGAGAAGCCCCTGGTTTTGAACGCTCAGGTCAACGCGGCCTGGGCGGGATACCAGGCGGCTCAGGCGGCATTGGAGATGGCTCAGGCTGGGCTGGAGGCCCTGGAGGCCGGCCCGACCGAGGAAGAGGTGGCAGTGGCCCAGGCCGAGGTGGCCAAGACCGAGGCTGCCCTGGGAGTGTTGGAAGTACAGTTGGAAAAGCTGACCCTGCGCTCGCCCACGGGAGGGCTGGTGACAGGGCGAATGGTGCAGGTAGGAGAGATGGCGGTGCCCGGGGCCAACCTGCTGACGGTAGCCGATCTAGACAAGGTGACGCTGACAGTCTATATCCCTGAGGACGAGATTGGACGGGCGAAGGTGGGGCAGGCAGTGGAGGTGAGCGTGGACTCTTTCCCTGGGAAGGTCTTTGAGGGTCGGGTGAGCTACATTGCCTCCGAGGCCGAGTTCACGCCCAAGAACGTGCAGACCCAGAAGGAACGGGTGAACATGGTCTTTGCTGTCAAGGTGAAAGTGCCCAACCCTGCACACGAGTTGAAGCCGGGAGTGCCAGCCGATGCGGTGATCAGGGAATAATGGAATTGACCCAAGAGGACATACGAAATGCCCTGCGTCAGGTCGTGGATCCGGAGCTCGGGCAGAATCTGGTAGATCTGGACATGGTACGGGAGGTCCGCGTGGTGGACGGTCAGGTGGAAGTGACGCTGGCCCTCACTACTCTAGCCTGCCCGCTGAAAGACCGGCTGGTCGGCGAGGCGCGGGCCGCCATCGCCGGGCTGCCTGAGGTGACCGGGGTGGAGGTGCACCTGACCGAGATGACGGCCGAAGAACGGAGTCGCCTTTTCCGAGGCGCTGTGGAGCCGACGACAGCTCAGCAAATGAACGACATAGACCACGTGGTGGCGGTGATGAGTGGCAAGGGGGGTGTCGGCAAGTCACTGGTCACGGCGCTGCTGGCCGTAGGGCTGGCCCGGCAGGGACAGCGGGTAGGCATCCTAGACGCCGATATCACCGGTCCCACCATCCCCCGGCTCTTTGGTCTCCGGGACCGGCCCATCGGCATGCCCTGGGGCATCCTGCCTGTGCAGAGCACTCTGGGCATTAGGATCATCTCAGTCAACCTGCTGCTGCCCAGCGAAGACGAGGCGGTCATTTGGCGCGGTCCGTTGATTGACGGCCTGATCCGGCAATTCTGGACCGAGGTCGTCTGGGGGCAGCTTGACTACCTGCTGGTAGATCTGCCTCCGGGCACGGCCGATGCCCCCCTGACCGTGATGCAGGTACTCCCCCTGGACGGCGTGGTCCTGGTCACCACCCCTCAGGAGCTGGCGGCCATGGTCGTGCGCAAAGCATTGCGTATGGCCCAGGCTATGGACGTGCCCCTGCTGGGCTTAGTGGAGAATATGAGCTATTTTGTCTGCCCCGAAACCGGATCCCACCACGAAATCTTTGGTCCCAGCGGGGCTGAAGCCCTGGCCCGCGTCGCGGACGTCCCCCTGCTGGCCCGATTGCCTGTTGACCCGCAGATCAGCCGTCTATGTGATGCGGGGGAGATCGAAGCCTACGATAGCGAAGCGGCCACGGCCCTGGCGGGAGCGCTGGCGGGGCAAGTGCTCGCACGCAAGTCAGTGCCAAGCGGGGACATTGGCTAAAGGAGGCAATAAGGGTAAGAAGCGGACGGGCGCGGTCCTGACAGTATTCAGCGGGCTGAGTGTGCTCGGCTGTGCCATCTACTGCATCGTGTGGTGGCCCAAACCAACCGCGCCCACGTTACTCATCCCTGACGTGGCTCTCCCCTGCTGGCTGTACTGTGGCACGCTGCGGCCGGTCTGGGGTGGCGTGGCCGTCCTTTCCGGGATGCTGCTCATGCTGGCTGGCGCGGCTGGGCGTGCTTCGGGTGCTGGCGAATATCAAACGCCTGGCGGAGGCGAATACAGGTGGGTAACCAACGGAGCAGGAGGTTTTCATGACGATCCCCGCGCTTGAAAAAACGCGCCAGTTCGCAGGTGACATAGCCGGCTGCGAGAAATCCTGATTCGAATACACCATTTGGTGCTCGTTGCGGGCGATGGTTAATTGTTTACTGAAAATGTACACAGGGTAGAGCAATTTCAACAAGGAGGTGAACGATGACTGTAAAACTCAATTTTCGGGCTATGGCCATCACGCTCTTGATCGCGTTGGTGGTCAGCTATGTACTGTGCATCGTCGGAGACTTGCTGTTTGGCTGGACGATGTACCAGGTGTGGATGCCGCTGCTGCCGGGCTTCACCTGGCCGCTGACGGCGGGCGGCTTCCTTCTGGGGCTGCTCTGGCTGGTCGGCTACAGCCTGTATGGAGCAGCCCTGCTGGTGCTGCCCTATAATTACTTTATGCGGTCTCAGGCCGCATAGTTCACACAACACCAACCTTGGGTCAGGAGAGTCACCGCACCCTCCTGACCACCGGAGCACAACGTGTACGATGCCATCATCGTCGGCGCGAGTTTCGCCGGGCTGGCGGTGGCCAGCCAGTTGCGTGGTCACCGGGTGCTGCTGGTAGACCGGAAACCCATCGGCACCGGCCAGACCTCCGCCTGCGGGACGATTCTGCATGTCCTTGAACACTGGGATTGGGCTGAGGCGGTGCTACAGGTATGCGACCGTCTCGTCCTGCACACCGCCAGACGTTCTATTGAATTCCCGTCACCCTATCCCTGGTGCACGTTTGACTACCGCCGGTTCTGCGAAACGTTGTTTGAGCGCGCCGGAGCGGAGCATCTCCAGAAAGCCGCGCGGGGTTTCGACGATGGGCGGGTGTGCATCAACCACGGCGACTTCCGCGGCCGCTGCGTGGTGGACGCCTCCGGCTGGCGGGCGGTCCTGGCTTCGTCGGTCGTCCCAGGCTTCGCCCAGGCCGCTCCTATGAACTTTGGGATCGAGGCCATTCGTCCCTTGCCAGACGATGCCCGGCTAGACCCATCTACATTGCATTTCTGGTACGACCCAGCCATCCTCCGGAACGCTGTAGGATGGGTGTTCTCGCGCGGCGAAACAGCGAGTGTGGGCATCGGGTCCTATCGCGGCGCGACTCATTTGCGCCTTCCCCTGACCCGTCTTGCCGAGCAATTTGGCTTGGAGGCCGACGGCCTGCACGGCACCTATTTTCCCTACACCCTGCGCGACCCGACGGTCGGCGGGCTATTCGTCGTCGGTGATACGGCAGGGATGTGCATCGGGCTGACGGGTGAGGGCATCCGGCCAGCGTTGTTCTTTGGCGAGGCCTGCGGCCGGATCGTCCGGCGCGTGCTGGAGGGCGAACTGACACTGGAGGCTGGGCTGGCCGAGTACGCCGCCTTTGTCGAAGCGCGGCGGCGTTTGTTCCAGGTCTTCTCGGCCGCGCAAGCGATTCTCACCCGCCTGCCACCAGCGTGGATTGATGCGGTTGCGCTCCTTATTCATGACGACCGCGTGCGGCCGTGGGTACTCGGCAAGTACTGGGGCCTGACACGTGAGTGGGATTCGGTTTCCGCCAAAGGTCTTTACCCTGCCCTGCCAGATCGAGCCGCAGCATCCTTTAGATCGGTGCAAGGCCGAACAGGTCTCTGAAACGGTGGCGTGCCTCGGACACTAGTGTAAGGTAATTCGAGTGGGCCGACGGCGTCAACCGCCTTTTCGGGATAGCTAAGCTGTTCCACATACACCATGCCACGCTCGTCGGCCCTGAGGGAGTGGCCTCGAACCAACTTGACAGAAAGGAAAAGTGTACTGCATGTCGTGCTATTCCGACTGTCGTATATTAAGGATCCATGATGACCACACACCATAATAGTCAGACACAAGAGGCTGCAGCCCAACCCTCCCCAGAGACACCGCGAAAGCGTGTGCGCATTGATTATGTGTTGGCCCTGGTAGGACTGTTAGCTACGTATGTCGCTGGCCTCTACTCGCGCCCGCTACTGTTTGGAGCAAACGAGGACACGCCAGCGAGGAACAACATCGTGCAAACGGATGCACCGGCATGCGACGAGCCGGTGCTAGGCCCGCGCGATCTCTCCATCATGCAGACATACCAGGCCCTTGCCGAAGAGATGAGTAACCTGAGCAGCCACAACTACGCTAGCCCCGAGCTAGAAGCTAGACTGGTCACCCTTGAACAGGAGGTTAGGCAACTGCGCGTCCTCAACCCCTACTACCGCTTCAAGGAAATCCGGGCTGAGGTGATTCCGACCGGCGTACCGGACACCTACGGCGCAGTGTTGAACGCCTCCTTGGACCAGGTGCAGGCTAGCATCAATGTGATGAGCAAATTTGATCCCACTTATGGTAAAGATAAGATCGTGCTGGAGGGTGCCGATCTGGAACGATACATACGAGTGGGGAGTGCTACCGCTTGCCAATACTGCTGCGAGGCCCGCACATTGGTCAAACCGGACGGCGTTGCCGCCTGCGGCTGCGCTCATTCCCAGGCCATGCGCGGCCTGGCTGCCTATCTGATCACCAACTACCCCGACGACTACATAGATGAGGAACTGGTGGAGGAACTGACTCGGTGGCGTGCCGTCTTTTTCCCCAAGCAGACGCTGACCGAAGCATTGACCGCGCGCCGTGACGCGGATGAGCCGGGCATCGAAGAGATTTTGCAAGAATTTCCCGAGTTCATGCCGCAGATGGTGGGTGATTGCTAGACCAAGGGTATGGCTGGTGGCTTGCACCGGATGCTGCGTGCTTGCGGGGAATAGGCCATTTTGCCTATCCTCCAACAGGCTAAACGGCTCTTGTGACAAGCATGGTGAAAGGGTATACTGATAGCCAGCAAGAAGCTTTGCCGGAATAGCTCAGGTGAGAGCCATGAAGCAGGTGGTATTACAGGTAGCGGGCCTGTGGGGGCCCAACGAGGCGGCCGCCTTGCAGCTGGCGCTGATGCGAGTGCCCGGGGTGGCAAGGGCCGAGGTGGATCTGGTCAGCCACCAGGCGGTTGTCCACTATGGTTCCAATGCCTGCGTCGAGGGCCTGACCCGTATGGTGAAAGCCCAGGGCTGGCAGGTGACCGCGGTGGTGCAGCGCAGGGATCGCTGGGAACGGGTCTTCTCTGCCGTCATCTTCCCTCCACTAGTCCTGTCTACTCGGTTCTTCGGTGAACGGGCCTGGTGGATGTGGGAACGCCTGACCGTTGTCATAACCCGTTTGATCATCTGGTTGGCCCGTCCTTATCTACGCCGCCAGAACATCTACGGCGACGACATCGAGGACTTGATGCACCTCGTGGACCTGGCTGACGAGCTGGTAGGAGCCGAGGGGGAATGGCTGGAGAACGGCCTGGGGCGAATGGTCAAGCGCATTCGCTATTGCCCCCATGCCGAGCGATTGAAGGAAACCCCTGCCTTCTGCACCCGTCTGGGTGTGGTTATGGGCCGGGTAGCGTTTCGCACTTATGCACCTCTCGTTTCCGTACGCTACATCATACCCAAGACCATGTCTCAGGGTGCCCCGTATTGCGAATATTTCTTGATCGTGGAGGATTAACTATGGACCGCAAACATTGGTGGATCATGATCCTTTGTTGCTTGATCCCTATCGTCGCCGTTGCCGCTATCTCTATGCTGGGCGTTCCGGGCAACAGTGTCCTGTACTTTGGACTGTTCCTGCTCTGTCCGGTGCTGCACCTGGTGATGATGAGGGGCATGACGGGCCCCCAGGGAGAACACCCACACAGACCCACCTCCCTCGAAAGCGACCAGGCTGCGCCCGATAGAGAGTAACCGACAGTTGCCAAGAATACCATTGGCTAAGCCTGCCCGCTTTCGCCTAAAAAAGTGGAGTGGGCAGAGCGTATTACAATTTGTATGCAAGAGAAAGGGATTCATCTATGGAACAAATGGCTGTGCGCCGCACCTATCATCGCCGGATTTCATTGCGACCGGTCGTCGTGGGATTGATCGCCTCTCTGGCCCTGTTGCTCTTCTATCTTGGGCTGGTGTCGCTGATCTCTCAATCTGTCAGCCACGCCCTGGCGTTGCTGGCTGAGGATCGCTGGTTCGTGTTCCCCATCACCCTGGGCTTTGGGATACAAGCCGGGTTGTTCACCTACTTGCGCGCTCTTCATGGGGCAACCGGGATGCCGGCAGCAGTGACCGGTTCAAGTGCTGGCACGTCCACAGCGGCCATGATCGCCTGCTGCGCTCACCACCTAACCGATGTGTTGCCCCTGGTAGGGCTCTCTGGAGCGACTATCTTCCTGGCCCAGTACAAGGTGCCCTTCATGATCGTCGGCCTATTGAGCAACGCGGCCGGCATCGGCGTGCTGCTGGCCATGATTCGAAGGGCAAAGAAACAGATCACACACGAAGGGAGTTGTCATTGATGAAAAGAGCAACGTTTTATCTCGTTTTGGTTGTCGCGGTTCTGGCTGTCCTCCTGCTGGCTGGTTGTGCCGGCAAGCAGTCCGAGGGAGAACGGCCCTCAGTGTCCACTGCGCAACCAAGCCCACCCACCATGGAAACCGGCCAGCCCTCTACCTCTGGTTGGGATCTCTCGTCGCGTCGGAACGACGCTGGCCGGGTGGTCATTGACGTGCAACCCCAGAAGCTGGACGATGACCAAGAGACCTGGGAGTTCGCTGTGGCCCTTAACACCCATTCGGTGAACCTGGACTTTGACATGACGGAGGTCAGCGCGCTGCGCTGCGACCAAGATCAGGAGTACACGCCCACTGTCTGGGAGGGTCCCGGCCCCGGCGGCCACCACCGTTCCGGCGTCCTCAAATTCGCCGCGCTAGATCACTCTACCTCGTTTGTGGAGATCGTCATCCGCGACGTGGCCGAAGTGCCGGAGCGGGTCTTCCGCTGGGATCTGCCCAGCCGTGCCCAATCGTCGCCTGGCGGCAGCATGGCTCAGTCGTCTCCCACTGCTGAAGACGGCCCGGCCCATCTAGGGCTGTCGGCAGAGGAATTCAATTTCGGAGATGTGCCCATGAGCATGGGGGTCGTGTCGGCGGTGGAGACTATCATCAATAGCGGCTCTGGTACCCTGCGCATCGAGGGCGTGGAGCCGACCTGATGCTGCTTGACAGCCGAGGTCTCGGCTACTAACTTACAACCGGGAGAAACCGCCCAATGGACGGTGTACTTTGACCCTCGCCACCACGGCACCTACGGCGACCACAACCACTCGATCATCCTGTACAGCAACGACGCCGACCAACCGACGCTGGAGGTGATGACCGTGGCCAACGTGACGGGGAACGTGCCCGATCAGACTGGCGGAGGCTAGCCGACATGGATCGACAGATTAGCTTACCTCTCTCTAAACCCTCGCGCCCCCGCCGCCAGACGAAATTCTACGTCGGTGGGGTCCTGATTGTCCTGGTGATGGCCTATCTGATTGTCACCAGTCTGCGCGGCGGCAGCAGCTACTACCTGACCATCGCCGAGTTGCAGGCCAGGGGGACGGACATTGTGGACAGACCGGTGCGCGTCAGTGCGGTGGTGGACACAGAGACCATTGACTACGATGTGAAAAGCCTGACTCTGCGTTTCGACCTGGTAGATGAAGGGGGACGGTTGCCGCTGGTTTACAGCGGGGTGAAGCCTGACCTGCTGGATATAAGCGAGAGTGTCGTGGTCGAAGGCCGCCTGCTCGATTCGGGTGTCTTCCGGGCCGACACCATCCTGACCAAGTGTCCGTCGAAATACGAGGAGGCAGCAGTGGACACGGAGACCGCTCAAAGGTGAGGTGACGATGATGGAAATCACGGAAGCCACAATCAACAGAAATGGTCCCGTCAGGGCGCTGGCCGAATTCAAATGGCCCATGGGACTGGCCGCTCGGCGCAAGGTGGTGGTGGCGGCCACGGTGTTGGTCGTGTTGGTCCTGGCCGCCTGGGCCATGATCGGTTTCCACGCCGACCGCCTGTCGCACTTGCCCCGAACGGGCAACCCCATGCCGGCGCTGGCTGCCTTTGAAGCCGATTCAACCCTGGAGGCGGAACTGGCTCTTGTCACCACGGCCCTGACCCGGCGCGACGTGAGCGGCGCAGTGCTGATGGAAGCGGTGTACAACACCCCTGAGCTGTTTGCCACCTTGAGCCGTTACCATGTGGCCCAACAGGGGGGCGATGAAGTCGAGGCCGAAAGCCTGTTTCAAACATACCTGAGCCATCATGAGACAGATCGCTACCTGGTCTTTATGCTGATCTTGGAAAGCAGTGGTCCCGATCTGACCGACTACCAGCCGCAGGCCGTGAGCCGCCTGCGCACGGCCAGCGAGCGCGAGGTACCGGCCGAGAACTGGGTGGAGATGTCCAGCTCGATGTCCGACCATCGCCGCGTTGGGTTGCTGCATTTCCCCCGCGCCACAGCCGACGGCCAAGCACTGCTGACGGAGGATGATGGCTGGCTGGAGTTGGTGCTGTCGGTCCCCGACGGCGGAGAGCAGGCCTTGCGTTGGGAACTGCCTATCGCCTACCCTACTATCCCGACTACCTGAGAAAAGGAGTACGCTATGCCTATCCCTGGAACATACGACTATGGCCACTGGGGCACGGTGCTGATCCTGGTGTTATTGGGTGGCTTGTTCGTGCTGGGCTTCGTCCGGCCCCGTCGGGGTCCGGAGTGGCGCTCGGCCGGATTGTTCTCGGCTTTTTTCATCGCCCTGTTCACCGAGATGTACGGCCTGCCGCTGACCATCTACGTTTTGTCGTCGCTGCTGAGGATTGATCTGCCCTTTACCCACATCGAGGGCCATCTGTGGGCTTCGCTGCTGGGCCTGGGACCCGCGGCGGCTATGCTCATCTGCCAGTTCGGCGGCCTGCTGATGGTGGCCGGCGGCTACCTGGTCATTCGTGGCTGGCGGCTCATCTATCGCGGCAGCGAGCGATTGGTGACCGAAGACCTGTATCAGCATGTGCGCCATCCCCAATACCTGGGCCTCATCCTCATCACCGTGGGCATGCTGATCCAATGGCCCACCCTGCTAACCGTCGCCATGGGGCCCATCCTGATGATAGCTTACTATCGCCTGGCCCGCCGTGAAGAGCGGGAGGTGGAGGCCCGCTACGGCGATGCCTACCGCCAGTATCGGGCGCGGACGCCCATGCTCATCCCCTCGCTGACGGCCGTCCTGTCGAGCCTGTCTGTGTCTGGCGAGGAGCGGCAACCATGAGTTTTCGCCTGCGGGCCAGCCTGCTGACCGGCTTGTTTCTGCTGTCCTGCGGGGTGCTGCTGTTCGAGATCACCCTGACCCGCATTCTGTCCCTGTTCCTCTTCTACCACTACACCTTCCTGGTAGTGTCGGGCGCCGTGCTGGGCCTGGGGCTGGGCGGATTGCTGATCCACCGGCGGCGCTGGGTGCCGCTGTTGCGCACGGGCAGCCTGACCCTGCTCTCCGTGTTGGCCATCGGCACGAGCCTGACAGCTCTGGCTGTGGTAGCACTATTCCGATTGGGACTGCTGATTCCCCATCCCGTCGTCTACCTGCCCCTGGCCCTGCTGCCCTTCGTGCCGGCCGGCATGGCTTCGGCGCTGATCTTTGCCCGCTTCACTCCCCACAGCGGCCGGTTGTACGCCGCCGACCTGGGCGGGGCGGCCGCCGGGGCGCTCCTGGCCGTGCCCCTGCTCAACCAGCTGGGTGGGGTCGGCGCGGCCTTGCTGACGGCGGCTCTGCTGAGTGGGGCAGCGTCCGCCTTCGCCTGGGGCAGCGGCCAGCGGCTCACACGTTGGGTGATGGCCACCGGTAGCCTGCTGACCACGGCACTGCTGGCCTATCACCTGTCTACCGGCGGTTTCGATCTCAGGCTAGAGAGGATCCCGCCGGCCAAAGAGATGTTCCTGGAAATGCACACGTCGGAAGAGCCGGGTCAGCTGATTTATTCCGAATGGGACGCCTTCGCCCGCACCGACGTGCTGGCATATCCTGACTCCCCTGACCACATGTCCATCTTCCTGGACGGCGGCTCGGGATCCAATCTGTACCGCTTCCCCCGCACGCCGGAAGAGACAGCGTCTTTGCAGGCTACCCTGGGCTACCTGCCCTTCCACACCGGCCCGAATCAGCGGGTACTGGCCATCGGCCCCGGCGGCGGCGAGGACGTGGCGCTGGCCCTGGTAGCCGGCAGCAGCCAGGTCACCGCCGTGGAAATCAACCCCGGTGCAGTGCGGGCCGTGCGGCATTTTGGGGCGTACGGTGGCCACATCTACGACCGGCCCGAGGTCAAGGTGGTGGTGGACGAGGGGCGCAGCTTCTTGCGCCGTTCCAATGACCAGTATGACCTCATCTACCTGGCCAAGACGGTCACCCAGGCCGCCGAACAGACTGGCTTTGCCCTGGCCGAGAACTACCTGTACACCGTGGAAGCCTTCGACGACTACCTGAATCACCTGGCTCCGGACGGCCGCCTGGCTTTTATCCTGCATGACCAGCGCGACCTGACACGGGCTTTCACCACCGCCCTGGCCGTCCTGGTCAACCGTGGAGAGAGTCCGGCTGAGGCCAGCCGCCACCTGGTGCTGATCAACAACCATGCCCCAGAGCCAGGCATGGTCATGCATCCCTTGTTGCTACTCAAAAAGTCGCCTTTCACCCAGGCGGAGCTGGATGAGTTGTTCATTGAGGCTGTGGCTGGTGGTTTTGAGCCCCTGTTCGTACCGGGGGTGCAAGAGGAACTGCCCTTCGGCCTGTTCTCGCGGGACAATGTCAGCCTGGCCGCCTTCGTCCCCTGGGTGATGAACGTGAACGTCACTCCCACCACCGACGACCGCCCCTTCTTCTACGCCATGGAGCGGGGCATTCCTGGCAGCCTGCTGGCGGTGATGTTCGCTGCCCTGGCTTTGTTGGCGGGTGCTAGGTATCGGCCCATGCAAACCCGCCATCCCAGGGCTGGCAAGCCATCAGCGGCCTTCGCACTGTACTTCGCCGCGCTGGGCGTGGGCTTCATGGCTGTGGAGGTAGCCGTCATCCAGCGTTTCAGCCTGTTTCTGGGCTACCCCACCCTGTCACTGACCGTCACTCTGGCCACGTTGTTGCTGGCCGGAGGTGTGGGCGGCTGGCTCAGCCAGCGGGTGCCGGCCGACCGTCTACAGATAGCCGTGGCCGGAGCGGCGCTGGCCACCAGCCTGTTGCTGGTCGGTTACATCCGCTTCACGTCTTGGCTCACGGCCCATTTCCTGGCGGCGGCGTTGCCGGTACGGGCGGCCATCACTGTGGCCCTGGTGACTCCATTGGGCCTGGTCATGGGTGTGCCCTTCCCGGCTGGGCTGCGCTGGCTTCGGGCTGAACGGCTGTCGACCATGAGCAAGAGCCGTTCGGTGGCTTGGGTTTGGGGCGTCAATGGTCTGGCTTCGGTGCTGGGTTCGACAGGAGCGGTAGCGGTAGCCATGTTGGGCGGCTTCAGTTGGAGCTTGCTGTTGGGCAGCCTGATCTACCTGGGAGTATTCGCCGGCAGCGCCCTGTATGCCCGCCCGATGATGGACAGGGCTCCTCATTCAACCCCACAGCCGTTGCCAACCGGCGTCCGACCGGGCGTGTGAGGGTACAGATGGATAGTAAACCATTTGATAAGGATCAACCGTGTTGATTGAGAAGGCTGCTCTTTTGATACAGCCCCGGATGCCCGCTACCTGCGCCAGCCATATATCGGCTGCGACACACGATGGCGAGAGGTGTAACCGATGGACGCACAGAACGTGAGTTGGTTCCTGGCCCTGGCGGCCGGGGTGTTGTCCTTTGTCTCACCCTGCGTGTTGCCGTTGGTGCCGGCTTACGTCGGCTATCTGAGCGGGGCGACCGTCACCCCCCAAGGGGCCGTCGCCCATGACCGCCGGGCCACGACCCTGCACGCTCTCAGCTTTGTGCTGGGTTTCGCTACGGTGTTCACCTTGCTGGGGGCCTCGGTAGGGCTGGTGGGCTATCTGCTCTACGACTGGCTGCCCCTCATCCAGAAAGGGGGCGGTGTCATCCTGGTGCTGTTTGGGCTGCACACCATGCGCCTGCTGCACCTCCCCTGGTTGGACTACGAGAAACGGCTGAACTGGCAAGCCAACCCCGAATGGGGCTACGCCTCGTCGTTCCTTGTCGGCAGCATCTTCGCCGCCGGCTGGACGCCGTGTGTGGGCCTCATCCTGTCGGGCATTCTGCTGCTGGCCAGCGCCAGCCAGACGGTCGGCCAGGGGGCAGCACTGTTGTTCGTCTATTCCTTGGGGTTGGGCATCCCCTTCTTGTTGACCGGACTGGCTCTCAACCGTATGAGCGGCCTGTTGCGGCGGCTCAACCGTCGCCAGAACGTCATTTCCATCTTCAGCGGCCTGTTCCTCATCGGAATGGGGGTGCTGGTCTACACCAATTTCCTGTCTATCATGAGCGGCTACTTCTATCGCTACGTCGGCACATTCCTGTGAGGCATGATATGAGCAAAAAGCGGCGAAGACGTTCTTCGCGACGTCAGCCTCCACCTCGGCGGTCGTCGCGTCGCACAGGTTTCTGGGCGCGCCTTCACCCGATGTGGATTCTGATGGGCGGCGCGCTGCTGGTGCTAGCCTTTGGGGTGTGGCAAATGAACGCCCACCACCAGCCTTCGGCCGAACTGGCCGAAGCTCTCAACTTCCCGCCGTTCCTGGCCCGGGCGGCGGCCAACGTCCAGTCAGCCTATGCCCAAGCGGTCAATCGCCAAAGCGAGATGGAAATCATCGCCTGCTACTGCGGCTGCGGGCCGGGCAACGGCCACCGTTCGCTGAAGGATTGCTACATCGCCGGCACCAATCCTGACGGCAGCATCGCCTACGGCCAGCACGCCCTGAACTGACAACTGTGCGTTGATGAGGCGCTGGATGCGTCTCGACAGATGGCGCAGGGCAAATCGCTGGCCAGCATTCGAGCCGACATTGACCGTCGCTACAGTGGCTTCGGCCCCGGCACGGACACGCCGCTGCCAGAAGAATGAGGGACGAATGATGACACGACGCCGACGATACGGCCTGATGGCTCTGATCCTGATCTTGAGCGTGGCCTGGATTGCCGTCTCCCGCGTCTCTCCCGACGCGGCTCAGGCGATAGGCGAAAAAGCATTGCCCCTACCTGGCCACCGGGCGCCCGATTTCACCTTGCCCAGCCTGGTCGGGGAGCCGGTGACCTTGAGCGACCTGCAGGGCCAGGTGGTGCTCGTCAACATCTGGGCGACCTGGTGTCCGCCCTGCCGGGACGAGATGCCGGCCATCGAGGCCGTCTATCAACAGTATGGCGACCAGGGCTTCACCGTGCTGGCCGTCAATCAAATGGAACCGCAGGCGGCCGTGGCCGATTTTGTCCGGGAACTGGAACTCACTTTCCCCATCGTACTGGATGGCCGGGGCAGTGTCAGCCAACTTTACCGGGTGCGGGCTCTGCCTACCACCTTCTTCATTGGGCGTGACGGGATGATCCGCGACATGCTGATCGGCGGGCCGATGGGCGAAGCTTTCATCGAGAGCAAGGTCGTCCCCCTTCTGGACGAGGGAGACAGCTAGATGATGCCTGTCTTGCGCCTGATGGGCCTGACTGTGCCCACCTACCTATTGAGTCTGCTGCTGGCCTTGTGGGCTGGGCTGTATCTTTCAGCCCGCCAGGCACAACGGCTGGGCCTTGCCGGCGATCACGTATGGGATATCGGCTTGTATGGATTGGTGAGCGGCGTGATCGGTGCCCGGCTGGGGTACGTGCTCACGCACTGGTCTGTCTACCGGAGTCAGCCATGGCAGGCGTTGTCCCTCACGCCCGGCACTTTTGCTCCCATCGCGGGGGTGGTGGTTGGCCTGCTGGTGGCTGCTATCTTGATCAGGCGACGCGGGTTGCCTTTTGCCCTCCTGGCCGATGCCCTCGCTCCGGGTGCAGCCCTGGCGTTGGCTATTGCCAGCCTGGGGGCTTTCCTCGGCGGCGAGGCGTACGGCATGGCGACTGATGTGCCGTGGGCCGTCTACCAGTGGGACGAGCCCCGCCACCCCAGCCAGTTGTACGAGATGGTGGCTGCCCTGGGCATTCTGGCCGCGTTGTGGTGGCAGCGGACGAACAGGCCCTATGACGGCTTTCTGGCCTGGCTGTTGGTGTTACTGTACGGGTTGGCTCGCCTGTTTGTGGAAGCCTTTCGAGGTGATAGCTGGCTATTGCCTGGCGGGGTGCGAGGCGCGCAGGTGCTGGCCCTGGCGGCCGCACTGATCGCTCTGGAGGTAATGGGACAGGCCGAAGACGCTGCAGTATAAGAGTTGTCTCCTGCGGCCAGGGGGTGTTCTCACCACAGGAAGCCCAGAGTGCAGCCCTGGGGTGGCAATAGGCCATTTTGCCTATCAGTGAGCAGGCAAAATGGCGCTGTTCACAGCGTCACGGGGATGGTATACTGGATGCGAATGAACCGTTTATCGGTTTGTTCCTCTCCTCCTTAGGTGAGATGAATGCCTCACCGATGCGGAGTGCCGGGACCGCGTCGTGCCTGACCGGTCCCGGCATTTCTTGCAACGGAGACCAAGACGATTTTGAAAGCCACGTAAATTTCCGGAGAGAGGTAATGACAAAATGCTCGCAGCAGCGTTGATCACGTTTCGAGAGGGATTGGAAGCAGCCCTCATCGTGGGCATTGTGTTAGGCTACTTGAGAAAGACGGGCCACATGGACCGGCAGCGGAGTGTGTGGTGGGGTGTGGTGGCGGCTGTGGCCGCCAGCCTGGCCGCCGCCCTCGGGCTCCAGGCCGTCGGTGCCCGCTTCGAGGGGCGGGCCGAGGAGATATTCGAAGGCGTGACCATGCTCCTGGCCGCCGGAGTGCTAACCTGGATGGTGTTCTGGATGCAGGCTCAGGGGCGGCGTATCAAAGGGCAACTGGAAGAGGAAGTGCGGCAGGCAGTGGCCACTGAACGAAGCTGGGCCTTGTTCAGTTTGGCCTTCCTGGCCGTGGTGCGGGAGGGCATCGAGACGGTGTTGTTCCTCAGCGCAGCCGTCTTTGCCTCATCGCCGGTGCAGACCCTGATCGGCGGGCTGGTGGGCCTGGCTGTGGCCGTGGTCGTCGGTTGGCTGTTGTTCGCGGCCAGTGTGCGGCTGGACGTGCGGCGCTTCTTCCGGGTAACCGGCGTGCTGCTCATCGTCTTCGCTGCCGGGCTGGTGGCCCACGGAGTGCACGAGTTCCAAGAGGCAGGAGTGTTCCCCATCCTGATTGAGCACGTGTGGGACATTAATCCCATTCTCGACGAGAAAGGCACCCTGGGCTCCATTCTCACGTCTCTGTTCGGTTACAACGGCAACCCGTCGCTGATAGAGGTGCTCAGCTACGTCGGTTACTACGTCGTCATCGGGCTGGCCACGTGGCGGCAGAAGCCAGCAGCGAGGGCTGCAGAGATCAGCTAGAGTTTTGATGCAAGTGCTGGCCTTAGAGGCATTCGATTGAAGTATAGACAAAAATTAGAAGTCGAACGATTGTGACAAGCTATCGCCGCTATTGGAGAGTAGTTACTGGCTGCGTGACGGGAATCATCCTGGTATGACCGTGCTGATTGTGAGCCCTGCCGCGGCTCAAAGTTCTACTGAGCTGCGCCTGGAGCGTGCCCACGTCAGCGTGTGGCCGGAATACGACGACCCACGGCTGCTTATTCTGTATGAAGGGGCTTTCGTGGACGACGACTAGCCTTCCGACGCAAACTGCGAGTTCGTGGCTTTTTCAAACCATCGCTACTCGGCGGTTTGCCACTGTTCCGGCTATTCTTGGCCAATTGGTCACGCAATGACTGGATAACAGCAGCTTGTTCATCCACCTGTTGCTGTAATGTCAGGATGATCGATATGAGAGTTTCTTTATCCAGTTTAGGAACCGGTTGCTATCGAAATCAGATGGTAGTGTCATGCTGAATAGAGTATACCCCAAACTTGTGAAATTCCTATGGAGTTTTCGTTAAGGTTGCATGAACATCTTGTCAAACGCCTACAGCCTGAGTAGTGACCATGTGGCAAATATAAACATAGAAAGGAGTAACACAATCATGATGATGGGATTTGGTGCATTGTTCAGTGTGGTGTTCATTGTGTTGTTGGTGCTGGGCGCCATCGCCTATGCGCCGGGTTGGCTGCCGCAGGTGGGTGTTTTCGCCGTGGTGGTCGTGTTAGTGTTCGCTGTTGGCATATGGGTGCTCAGAAGCCTATGGGGCGGCGGCTACGGCATGATGGGGCCAGGCATGATGGGGCCGGACATGATGGGCGGTTCCCGCGGCAATGACACCCGTGAATCGGCGTTGGACATCCTCAAACAACGCTACGCAAGCGGCGAGATCAGCAAGGCCGAATACGAAGAGATGCGCGACGACCTTGCCATCTAACTCGATTTGAGAGGTTAGGAGATCCGGCTACTGCCGGATCTCCTGCAGATGACTCACTGTTCGTTGTCTTCTCCGAGTTCGTTGTTAGACATCCGATCAAGGCTTCGATTGCCCTGATTTGATTGAAAGGGAAGTGAACCATGAGTAGCATCCTGTCGAGATTCAAAGCGATCTTTCAGGCGCGGGCTAACGCAGTGGCCGATCAGATAGAAGATCCCAGGGCCAGCCTGGACTACAGCCTGACAAAGCTGGAGGAAAATCGCCGCCAACTTGGCCGCAGTCTGATTGATGTGAGTGCGGCTAAGCGGCGCCTGGAAAACCAGCGTGACCAGATGGCAGCAGCCGTGGCCAGATATGCGGAGCAGGCCAGGGCATCCGTAGAAGCCGGGCGCGACGATCTGGCCCGGATAGCCTTGCAGCGCAAGCAAGAAGCGGAGGCACGCCAGGCCGAACTGGAAACCAACGTCGAGAACCTGAACCGCCAGGTAACCAACCTGAAACAGAGCCAGACCAGCCTGGAACGTAAAATCACTACCTTGCGCTCCAGGAAAGAAGAGCTTGAGGCGATCTATGATTCGTCGCAGGCGCAACTGCGCATACGCGAAGCGCTGACCGGAATTTCCGAAGACCTGGCCGATGTGGGCAGCACGATCCAACGGGCCGAAGCGCGCATCGAGGAGGTGCAATCACGCGCCGACGCGATTGACAATCTCGTGGCCGAAGGCGTGCTGGCCGACGTGCTGGAGCCGGGTACAGACGACATCGAGCGCGAGCTGGCCCGCATCGGACGCAGCCAGGCGGTGGATGAAGAACTGGCACGCCTGAAAGCGGAGGTATCGGCATGAGTGAGACACTGGTTGTCCGCCTGTCCGGCAGAGGACAGTACGAAATTGTCACTGACAAAGAGGTGTTGCTGGCAGAACTGAATGACCTGGACAACGAGATCGTGGCGTTGCTGACTCGGACCGAATCTGCGTTGCAGATGTTGCTGGAGCAAATGGCGACCCTGGTAGAAGTGCACTGCGCCCCTTTGCAGGACACTGTAATGCCGTCGGACCTGATCCTGCCACCGACAGATCTGACGTTGGCCGAAGCTATCAAACTGTTCAAAGGCGAGGGCCTCATCCCTTCGCAGGCTCAGGACAGGCCCTGAATGACCCGCCCGCTGAACACGAACAAGATTGTGGTGCCGGTGACCAACCGGCGCCACGCCCCTTTTACACAGGAGGTATGCCAAAAGTGCATGGTCATGGGGCATTTCGAATCCTCGAACGCCTGATGGACGAGGCGCTGGACGAGCAGCGCCGGCAGCGCGATTATTACGACCGCGTGACCGATCCACGCGCTGATATCGAACAGGAAGTAAAGATCATGTATGCGCGTGGTGATATCAACGCCGACACGCTTCACCGCCTGATGGAGATGGCGCAGAGCGGCCAACTCAGTTGGAGCGATCTGGCGCGCGTGCGCAGCGAGGGTGCGGTCAAGGAGCGACCGGGCCAAAAAGCGCCGGGGCGGAAACGTGACGCCGCTATCGTGAGCAGCCTCAATCGACTGTACACGCACCGTAGCCGGTTGGAAGGCGCGCGTGCTGAGACGGAGCAGATGCTCCAGGCGCTGGAAGCGGACGTGACCCGGTTACGTGAGCAGGCTGAGGGCGCCAAGGAGAAAGCACAACTGGCGCTGCCCGATGAGGAGAAAGCGCGCGTCTACCTCGAGGTGAAGCAAGAGGCGCTGGATCGCGTCAACACGCTGGAAGAACGGATCGCATCGCTGCGCAAGAGTTTGGGCCGCATCAACACGCTGCGCGACGAAGTGGCAACGCGTGAGGCCGAACTGAAGGCCCTGGAGTCAGGCGAGCAACTGGCCGAGTTGGAGGCCAGCATCCGCGAGGATTTGTTAGACGACGGGTAAACTCGGAATCGGTATAGATCAATTGGGAAAGGAGAGCAAACGATGAATCGTATCAACTGGACGCAGGTGGGTGTTTTCGCCGTGGTGGTCGTGCTAGTGTTCGCTGTTGGCATGGGGGTGCTCAGAAGCCTATGGGGCGGCGGCTACGGCATGATGGGGCCGGACATGATGGGCGGTTCCCGCGGCTACGACCCCGGCGGGATGATGGGCAGCTACGGCGGTGGCCTGTTCGGCTGGCTGTTCATGCTGCCGATGTGTCTCTTCCCCCTGGGTTTCCTGGCGCTGCTGGTGGTGGGCATCGTGTGGCTGGTGCGAACAGTGAAGTGAGCGGGGCCCAGCCGGCCGCGCCGGTCAGCAAGGTCTGCCCGGAGTGCCACAGCGCGGTGCAGGTCGGGTGGAAAGCCTGCCCCCATTGGGGCGCGACCCTGGAGTCGGCGGGGGAGTGAGGCCATGAAAACGAGCACCAGTTGAGCGCTGACCATTGGCGCGGCGGTGGTGGCGGGCTGCCTGCTGGTGGCCGGTTTCGCCGCTTTCTTCGCCCCGTGGGGCGGTTTCCACCGGCCGGCCACCGGCCCCGAAGGACTGGAAGGCTACGGCTACGAAAGCCGCGCCTATCCCACCAACGGCCAGCGCATCTACTACACCGGTACCAACGAGCGCGGAGAGCGCATGCCCTTCCGCGGCGGCCCCATGTGGCTCTCGATGCAGGGCGCTGACTGCGTCAGTTGCCACGGCGAGGACGGCCGGGGCGGGGTGCCGGTGATGATGGGCACCGAGATACCATCGGACATCCGCTACCACGCTTTGACCGAAGAGGAGCACGGCGAACACGAGGGCGAGGAGCACCCGCCTTACAACGACGCCACTATCAAGCGGGCCATCACCGACGGCCTGAACCCGGCCGACGAGCCGCTAGACTACACCATGCCCCGCTGGCAGATGTCCGGGGGCGACCTGGACGACCTGCTGGAGTTTCTGAAAACGCTGGAGTAGTCTCCGTGCCGGCCGATGAACCTTGTGGACGACGGGGAAGCCGACAGGCCAGATGACCTATGGCTCCCCCCGTCGTTGTCGGAAGAATATTGATTTGGAACAGAAAAAAGGAGGATCAACATGACATCTATCAAGATGATTGCAGAAACGGAAGCTACAGGAAGAGTTAAAGACATTTACGAAGAAATCATGGAAACGCTTGGAATTGATTTTGTTCCAAATATGTACAAGACTATGGCTTCCAACCCTGGCTACTTGGAGGCGACCTGGAACAAAGTCAAAGCGATTATGCACGAGTCGGTCAAGCTTGACCGTTTGACTAAGGACATCATTGCCCTTACCGTGTCAGTAATGAGTGGATGTGACTATTGCATCACGGTTTATACGGCTGCGGTGCGGAACTTGGGGCTGGACGATGAAGCGATACTCGAAATAATGACGGTCGCTGATTTGTTCAGCGGTCTCAACAGGTTCAACATTAGCTTGCAAGTTGAACCAGATGAAAAACCTTGGTACGGCTGAGGTGGGTAATTTGAATGTCGTGAGCATTCATTAACGCTCTTCGGTAGCAGGCTGTTAAAGGGATAAGGCGATGCTGGTGGACCATTCTTCGCAAGTAACGACCGTTTGTCGAGAAGATACATCGCAATGCCTTTTCGAAGGTCTGTTGCCAGTCCAAATGGCCGTGGTTGTGAAGGAACTCGTAGCGCGCGACACGGAGGTGAGGAAAGCGCTGGCTGATGTTCGCGGCCAGTGCGCGGCTGGACGTGCGGCGCTTCTTTCAGGTGACCAGCGTGCTGCTCATCGTCTTTGCCGCCGGGCTGGTGGCCCACGGGGTGCACGAGCTCCAAGAGGCAGGGCTGTTACCCATCATAGTCGAGCATGTGTGGGACATCAATCTCATTCTCAACGAGAAAGGCACCCTGGGCTCTATCTTCACGTCTCTGTTCGGTTACAACGGCAACCCGTCGCTGGTCGAGGTGTTGAGCTATGTCGGTTACTATCTCGTCATCGGACTGGCCACGTGGCGGCAGAAGCCAGCAGCAAGGGCTGCAGAGATCAGTTAGAGTTTTGATGCAAGTGCTGGCCTTAGAGGCATTCGATTGAAGTATAGACAAAAATTAGAAGTCGAACGATTGTGACAAGGTGAGCGGCTACTGTCACCAGTGCGGCAAAGGGCTTCGCGCCGACGACCGCTTCTGCCCCCGCTGCGGCATGCGACGGCGGCAGGTGTAGCGACCATCCTCACCCTTTTGAAAGGAGTATGCTGTGAGCAAGAACAACAAGAAGAGAAAATGGCGTACACGGCGCACAACGCGACGAAAGAGCTTGTGGCGTCGTCTCAACCCCCTGTGGGTGTTGATCCCCGGTTCCCTGCTGGTGCTGGTTCTGGGGCTATGGCTTACCACCCAGGGCGGCCCGTCGGAAGAGTTGGCCCAGGACTACAACTTCCCATCTTTCCTAGCCCGGGCGGCGGCCAACGTCCAAACCGCCTACGCCCAGGTGGTCAACTATCAGAACGAGATGGAGTTCATGGCCTGTTACTGTGGCTGCGGGCCAGGCAACGGCCATCGTTCCTTGAAAGACTGCTACATCGCCGCCACCAATGCCGACGACAGTATCGTGTACGGCCAGCACGCCCTGACCTGAAAGCTGTGCGTTGATGAGGCGCTGGATGCGTCTCGACAGATAACGCAGGGCAAGTCGCTGGCCAGCATTCGGGCTGACATTGACCGTCGCTACGGCGGCTTTGGCCCTGGCACCGACACGCCACTGCCCACGGAGTAACGCTATGACGACTACCCACGTCACCGGTCGCACCCGTGACCTGGTTATCGGCATGGACAAGCTGATATTGACCTTCAGCCGCCACTGGCTGCTGGTGGTCAACGTCATGGCCGGACTGTTCATCGGCCTGACGGTGGTCGCTCCGTTGCTGATGGCCCTAGGCCTGGAGGGGCCGGCCCGGGTGCTGTACCGTTTCTACGCTTTGAATTGCCACCAATTACCTCAGCGGTCGTACTTTCTGTTCGGCCCGCGCGGGGTGGATACCTACTCACTGGAACAAATCCTGGCCTGGGGAGCCGACCCCGGTTACCTGCGAGGCTTCGTGGGCAATGCGGAGGTCGGCTTCAAAATGGCCATGGCCCACCGCAACACGGCCATCTACACTGGCGTCTTCCTGGCCGGGCTGGGCTACGCCCTGTTACGCCGCCGTCTGCGGGCCTTATCCTGGAAGTGGTATCTGATCCTCATCGCCCCCATGTTCTTCGACGGAGTGAGTCATATCATCAGCGAGGTCACCGGGCTGGGCTTCCGAGGCACCAATACCTGGGCGGTGTGGCTGACCGGCGGCGTGTTCGGCCCGGCTTTCTACACGGGCATGGGCATCGGTTCCCTCAACTGGTTGCTGCGCACCCTCACCGGAGCGCTGTTCGGCCTGGCCTCTGTCTGGCTGGCGTATCCTTTGCTGGAAGCAGGACTGGCCGACATCCGGCAGCAGTTGGAGAGGCAGCTGGTCAGGGCAGGTGTATTGGGCAGCAAAACTGGGGTGCGTCGTCCCTGGAAGCTAGGTGCACCTCACCCTGGGGAATACACGGGGAACGAACCATCATGAAGAAGCGCATGGTAATGTTTGGCCTGTTGGCCGTCTGGCTCTTTCTGCTGGCCGGACTGGCCCCGGTTTGGGCCCAGCAGCCAGTGGGGGTGACCGACGATCAGGTCAACGAGGTGGCCAAAGAACTGTATTGCCCACTGTGCACCGGCCTACGGCTGGACAACTGCCAGTTGAAAGTGTGCGATGGAATGAGGGACGTCATCCGCCAGAAGCTGGAGGCAGGGGAGTCGAAAGAGCAAATCAAAGCTTATTTCGTGGAGCAGTACGGCGAGGTGGTGCTGGGCGTGCCTTCGAGAAAGGGCTTCAACCTGTTGGCCTGGGTGTTCCCTTTTCTGGCGCTGGTCGTGGCCGGGGGCTGGGTGTACTATGCTGCCCGGCTGTGGGCCCGGCGACGGGCGGCAACGGCTGCCCTCCCGTCGGCGCTGGCTGACCTGCCGGCCGAGTACCTGCAAAGACTGGAAGAAGACTTGGCAGAATACGGATAGGAGACAACCATCATGCTGGAGGAAACCTTACCGGTCGCTGAAGACACGGCCATCCCGGCCGAGCCAGCCGGTTGGCGTTTGCCTGTCTTCCCCATCGTGGCTGTGGCTGTCGCTATGGCCTTGTTGGCTCTGTTGTCCTACGGCGTGGTCAGCCAGGGACAGGGGCCGCTGGATAAGGGTCCGGCCCCCGATTTCACCCTGACCACCTTCGACGGCCAGACCATCTCCCTGTCCGACTACCGGGGCCAGGTGGTGGTGGTCAACTTCTGGGCCAGTTGGTGCCCGCCCTGCCGCGAAGAGGCCCCGGTGCTGGAGCGGGTATGGCGGCGGTATCGCGACCAGGGGGTGGCGTTCATCGGGGTGGACTACATAGACACCGAGCCTGAGGCCCTGGCCTACATCGCCGAGTTCGACATCACCTACCCCAACGGCCCTGATTTGGGCAGCCGGGCGGCTGCAGACTATCACATCCAGGGTGTGCCGGAGACATTCTTCGTCACCCAGGCGGGCCACATCGCGCACGTGCACATCGGTCCGCTAAACGAGGACACGCTGGTGAGCTGGATCGAACGACTGAGGAGAATGACAAATGGCCGGTGACAAACGGCTAATAACCAAAACAATGCTATTCGGTCGAACGTGGTTATTTCTGGGATTGCTGGCTGTAGGGTTGGTGCTCTCGGCCTGCGGAACGGCGCTGGCGGTCGAGCAGCCTGATCCTGTAGCTGTGGCCAGGGTGGATGATCCTGCCAGCGTCCCCCTGATGGAGGCAGCCGAACCGGCAGCCACGCCGACGAAGACGGTCGAGCCGACGCCCACTGACACACCGCGTCTGACGCCTGACGCTTCACCCTCCATGGCCACGCCTATCCCCGGCGCTCAGATGGCTCCCGACTTCAGTCTGCCCGATTTGGATGGCCAAACGTGGACACTGTCGCAATTCCGAGGGCAGCCGGTGATGCTTTTCATGTGGGCCACGTGGTGAACATGGTGCCGGAAGATGGTATCTTCCACGGTTGAACTGCACCAGCAGTATGGTGATCAGTTGGTGGTCATTGGCCTGGATGTACAAGAGAGCCCGGAGGTGGTGCGGCCCTTTGTGGCCGAGCATGGCATGACCTATCTGAATCTCATCGCCGACGCTCCCACCTTGGAGCGTTACGACGTACGTGCCCATCCCCTGACAGTGTTGATCACGGCTTGAGGCGAAGTGTTCAGCGGCTACATGGGCTACATTGACAAAGTATCCCTCGAACGGGATGTACGCGCTTTACTGGGGCTGGAGTAGGCCGATGGAACAGACAAGACCACTGCTGTCATCTGAGAGCCACCGCCTGCGGTGGCTCTACCTTGGCTTCTTGGCCCTTGTCTTGCTGGCTTTTGCCTTGGCCCCCTGGCCGCTGATGAGCAAGCTGCGGGCTGTCGGTTTCGGCATCTGCGCCCAACGGCCCAGCCACTCGTATTTTCTGGGTGGGGTGCAGTTGCCTATCGAGGCACGCATGGTCGGCATCTTCGGCGGCTACCTGGCGGCGCTGGTCTACTTCCTGGCACTGCGGCGGGGTCGGGCCTCCAAGTTTGCGCCCGTGCCGCTGCTGGTCCTGTGCGTGCTGTTCATTGCGACCATGGGCTTCGACGGGCTCAACAATCTGTTCCACGACATGGGCCTGCCCTACCTGTACGCGCCCTACAACCCGGCCCGGCTGATTACCGGGCTGTTGACTGGGCTGGCCATCGCCGCCCTCGTGTTGCCCGTCTTCAACTTGACCGTGTGGGCCGAGGGCCAGGCGCGACCGGTGCTGGGCGGCTGGGGGGAACTGGCCGGAGCACTGGCGGTGGAGGCGGTGGTGTTCGGAGTGGTGGTCTCCGGCCAGGGCTGGCTGCTGTATCCCGTCGCGCTGTGGAGTATGGCCGGGGCGGTGGCGCTGCTGTCCATGCTCAATGCGGTCATCGCCCTGATCGTGGCCCGGCGCGAAGGGCGGGGTCGATCGCTCGATGACCTGTTGCCCTGGATCTGTGCTGCTGTGGTGCTGACCGTCGTCGAATTGGGTGGGCTGGGGCTGTTCCGCTATGCTCTGGTAGGTACTGCACCCCTGGGAGCGTGATCATCGCTTATAGGTATGTTAGAGCTGGAGAGACCTTTATGAATCCATCATCGAACAAACCCATTCTTCTTTTCCTCGTTGCGATGGCCCTGCTGGCCGTCGGGGCTGGAGTGGGTTACGGCTGGCTTCAGGCTGCGCCGTCCGAACCGCCGCGCATCGCCGTCACCCCGGCCGAGTTTGATTTGGGCGAGATCGGCCCGAAGCTGGCGGTGAGCCACGTGTTCACCGTGACCAATGCTGGCGGCGCACTGCTGGACATCAGCGGGGTATCCACCTCGTGCGGTTGCACCACGGCGACCATCGAGACTACGCAGCTCCAGCCGGGGGAGAGCACCGCGCTGACCGTGACCTTCGACCCCCAGGCCCACGATGGGTCCACGGGCCGCTTCCTGCGCCTGGTGTACCTGCGCTCCAACGACCCGCAGACACCGGAGGCCCAGGTAAGGCTGCGGGTCACAGTGACCGACAAATCCTGATGGGCGCCCGAAGGCAGTCCAACCCAACAAGCAACGGAGCTGAAGAGATGAAATCCATGAGTCGTATTGCTGCTGTCATCATTCTGTTGACCCTGACCGCCCTGCCTGGCGTGGCACAAGCCGACACGCCACCCCAGGCTACCATCTATTTCAACGAGGCTTGTGGTGACTGCCGGGAGTACATCGAGACGGTCATCGTCCCCATCCTGCAAGAGTCGGGCATCACCGACATTGCTCACAAGGATTACATCAACGAGCCCGAAAATCGCCTCGAGTTGGTGCGGCGCAGCGAGGAATTAGGCGTGCCAGCGGCCTTGCAAGCCCACTTCACCACCTTCGTCGGCGAGCGGCTGGTGCTGGAGGGCCACGTCCCGGCCGCGGTCATCCGCGACCTGCTGGCTGTGCCACAAGATGCTTTTGAGCGCATGGTAGTCTATCAGGACAAGATGATGGGCGCAACGCACTATCAAGCCTGGGCTTTCGCCGGTGAGGTGCGGGAGTATCCCATTGATGCGCCCATCGCGGAGTATCTGAGCTGGTATAACACCAACCGGGGTAGGCTGTCTTCGGAGCTACCCGGCGATGTGTCCGGCCGGAGGGCGTTGCTACCCCTGGTGCTGGCCAGCGGTTTCCTGGACGGCTTTAATCCCTGCGCCTTCGCCGTGCTGCTGTTCTTCATCGCCTTCCTCTTCACCATCCGGCGCACCAAAAGCAACGTCTTCCAGATGGGCGCGGTCTACATCGGCGGCATCTACCTGACCTATTTCCTCATCGGCCTGGGGCTGCTGAAGGCCATCACCCTGTCGGGCGAGATGCACTTTATGGCCAAGGTCGGCTCGTGGCTGGTCATCGGCTTGGGGCTGATCAACCTCAAAGATTTCTTGTTTCCAGGACTTCCGGTCAGCCTGCGGGTGCCGACTATCGCCCACAGCACCATCCAGAACTGGCTGCAAAAGGCTACTCTGCCCGCTGCGGCCACCGGCGGTGTGCTGGTAGGATTGTGTACCTTTCCCTGCTCAGGCGGCATCTATGTGGCCATCATCGGGCTGCTGTCGGCGCAGGCTACCTATCTACGAGGACTGGGCTACCTGTCCCTCTACAATCTGATGTTCGTCTTGCCGCTGGTGGTCATCCTGGCCGCCGTGGCCAACCGGCGGGTGCTGCACCAGATCCGGGTGCTGGAGCGCAGCCAGAGCCGCCGCCTGCGGCTGCTGTCGGGCTTGGTGATGGTAGCCACCGGGGCCGTCATCCTGATCTGGTTTGTGTGATGAAGAAAAGCTGCCTGCTCGCATGACCGCCAAAATCGGCCCCGACCATCCCACCTTCCAAAGTCCCCAGCCGTTGGCGTTGGGCGGGCGCGCGGTGTACGCTACGACCGGCCAAGGTCAACAGCATTCCTATTTCCGCTCGGGCGCGGCCGTGGTGTGGGTTGCTGTGGACAGCGCCGCCGCGCAAGAGGTGGTGTATGACACGTTGAGGTTGTTCCCGTAGGAGAAGTTCTTTGTCCAGATCTACCAAAGCCATTATCGGTTTGCTGATTATCGTCCCCGTCGCGGCCCATCTGGTCTACAATCTGTGGCGGGGGTCACTGACCGGCTACTACCTGACCGTGGACGAGGCCCTGGCCTACTCGGGCTCTCCGGCAGCCATGCGCGTGGCCGGCAAGGTGGCGCCCGGTTCCTTGGAATGGGACGGCCAGCAGTTGCACTTCACCCTGACTGAGGGGGGCCAGACCCTGCCCGTGGTCTACCCCGGCCCAGCCCCCGATCTGCTTGGCCCCGGCCGCACGGCTATCGTCGAGGGCCGCCTGGGCGCTGAAGGCCTATTCGTGGCCAACCGCCTTATTCTCAAGTGCCCGCACTCGTATGTTGAGCTATAAGGGGCTGCCAGCAACAAATAACGAGTAACGAGGAGTTTTCCATGACCCAACTTGGCTCAAATGCTTTGCTCATCGCCCTTGTCCTGTCTGCGTACGCCGCTACTGCCGCCGTGGTCGGGGCGAGACGGGGCTATCCCGAACTGTTCGAGAGCGCCCGCAATGCCGTGTTCGTCGTCGGCGGGATGACTACGGTGGCTGCCGTCGCTCTGTTGTACGCCCTGATCACCCGTGACTTTTCTTTGGAATACGTGGCCAGCTACACCAGCCGCGACCTGCCCTTATTCTACACCGTGTCAGCCTTCTGGGCTGGCCAGGCCGGATCGTTGCTGCTATGGGCCTGGACCCTGGCCCTGCTGAGCGTGGCCGTGTTGATCCAGCATCAGGACGAGCAGCAGGAACTGCTGCCCTACGTCACCGCTGTCCTGATGACGACCGAGGCTTTCTTTCTGATCCTGATGCTGTTTGCCTCAAACCCCTTCGCCCGCTTGGGTTTCACCCCGCCCAATGGCCAAGGCCTCAACCCGTTGCTGCAAAACTTGGGCATGATCTTTCACCCCGTGACCATCTACCTGGGCTACGTAGGTTTCACTGTACCCTTCGCTTTCGCCGTGGCCGCCCTCATCACCGGCCGCTTGGACGACGCCTGGATACGGGCTACCCGTCGCTGGACGCTCATCTCGTGGCTGTTCCTGTCCATTGGCATCGGGCTGGGAGCGCAGTGGGCCTATCTCGAGCTGGGCTGGGGTGGCTATTGGGGCTGGGACCCGGTAGAGAACGCCTCACTCATGCCGTGGCTGACAGGCACGGCCTACCTGCACTCGGTCATGATCCAGGAGCGGCGAGGGATGCTCAAGGTGTGGAACCTACTGCTCATCCTGTTCACCTTCGGGCTAACGCTGCTGGGCACCTTCATCACCCGCAGTGGCATCATCGAATCGGTGCATGCCTTCGGAGTATCCAGTCTGGGGCCATACTTTCTGGCCTTCATCGCCCTGACCGTCTTCGGCTTCCTGTTCCTGCTTTTCCGGCGATTGGCCGAGCTGCGGGGTGAGAACGAACTGGACTCGTTGGTGTCGCGCGAATCCAGCTTCCTGCTTAATAACCTGATCCTGATGGGGGCCGCCTTCGCCACACTGTGGGGCACTCTGTTCCCCATGATCTCCGAGGCCGTGACTGGCCAGGAGATCGCCGTCAGCGCGCCGTTCTTCAATCAGGTCAACGGCCCCATCTTCATGGTGCTGATAGCCCTGATCGGCGTTTGTCCCCTCATCGGCTGGCGGCGGGCCAGTCCGGAAAATCTGTGGCGCAGCTTCCTGTGGCCAATGGGGGCCGGCCTGGTCGTGGCTGGAGCGCTGTTGGCCCTGGAGGTGCGCCAGGGCTACGCCCTGCTGGCCTTTGGCATCTGCGCCTTCGTGGTGATGGCCATCGTTCTAGAGTTCTGGCGTGGGATGCGAGCGCGGCAGCGGATGACGGGCGAGAACCCGCTGACGGCCCTGGTGCGACTGACTGGCAAGAACCAGCGGCGCTACGGGGGCTACATCGTCCATCTGGGGGTGGTGTTCATGGCCGTCGGCATTGTCGGCTCGACCTTCTTCAAGCAGGAGACCCAGGCCAGCCTGGCCCCGGGCGAGACATTGGCCCTGGGCAGTTACACCCTGGAGTATGTCAAGCTGGCCGAGGTGCCGGCTCAGAACCACACCAAGGTGCTGGCTACGGTCAACGTTTACCGTGATGGGCGATTGCTGGGGGTGATCACGCCGGAGAAAGACTACCATCACAACCAGTCGGAGCCCACCACTGAGGTGGCCATCCGCACCACCCTGGCCGAGGATTTGTACGTCATCCTGGCTGGGTGGGAGGATGGTGGAGCGGTGGCCTCGTTCAAAGTGATCATCAACCCGTTAGTGGTGTGGTTGTGGATCGGAGGGGCCGTGCTGACGGCGGGCACGACCTTTGCCCTGTGGCCGTCGGCGCAGGAGGTGCGACGGCAGGTGTCTCGGCTGGCGACGGCGCGGGTGGGATCCGCTCCCACGGGTTGAAAGGATAGAGGCAGATGACGGCGTTGTTGGGTACGATCGGTTTAGTGGTGATCGCCGTGGTCGCTGTGGGTTACCCGCTGGTGCAGGAGACACGGCGGCGGACGACGACGATGGCCGAAGGCGAAAGGCAACGGGCTGAACTGGAGGCGCGGCGCGAGGCGCTGTACGCGGCGTTGAAGGATCTGGAGTTCGATCACGAAATGGGCAAGCTGTCGGCTGAGGATTACGCGGCGCTGCGGGAACGGTACACGGTGCAGGCCGTGGCTGTGTTGCAGCAGTTGGACGCCCTGACTGCTGAGGGGCCGCCGGTAGTCGGCGAACGGGATGCCGTATTGGACAAACACCCCTGACCTGCCCTGTATGCCACCGGGCGTGCCAGCCGGACGACGCTTTTTGTGCTGGCTGTGGGGTGTCGCTGGCCGATGTCGGGGAAGAGTGGTGCCCGGAGTATCGCGCGATTTCGGCAGGAGGAGAGAATGAACAGAGACAAGACACAGCAACTCCGCGAAGGTGTTCGGGAGGCTTATTCAGCGGCGGCGGAAAGACCGCAGGATGAACATCCCTTCCCAGTAGGGCGGCGTTTCGCGGAAAGCTTGGGCTATCCGCAGAATCTACTCGCAGGCTTGCCGTCCGCTTCTGTAGATGCGTTTTCTGGGGTTTCCAACGTGGCCGTCTTCGCAGACATTCCAATAGGTGTCACAGTCCTTGACTTGGGGTGCGGGGCGGGCCTTGATTCTTTGATCGCCGCACAACGGGTAGGTCGTAAAGGCAGGGTCGTCGGTGTAGACTTTAGTGATACCATGCTTGCCTGTGCTCGCCAAGCCGCAGTGGAAGCCGGGGCCGATAACGTGGAATTCTATCAGGCAGATGCTGAGAATCTTCCCATTGAAGGAGGCTCAGTTAATATAGCCTTGGTCAATGGTATCTCTAATCTAAACCCCAAGAGGGAGGCAATTTTCCTTGAGCTCTCACGAGTGGTACGTCAAGGGGGTGCAGTCTACGCGGCCGAGCTCATATTAAAAGAGCCACTGTCTCCAGAGATCCTGGAAAGCGAAGCTAACTGGTTCGCCTGAATCGCTGGAGCCAAGGAAGGCGGCGTCTTCCTCAAGGAGTTTCGAGCGGTTGGATTTCGCGAAGCCACTATTCTGCGACAAACTCGCAATGCCCGGACGAAGAATCCGCGAGTGCTTGCCGCGGAAGTGTATGCCAAAAGATAAGAATCCGGCAAATACCTGTATGACCAACGTCACCTACCAATGCGTAACCCTATGAACAATGAAAGTGACCATTGTGGGCTTGCAGGAGGTGATAGCCGATGACAAGGGCATCGTCACCGACATGCCGGCCTGGTGCGAAAGCACGGGCCACGAGTTCCTGGGAATCGAAGAGAAGGATGGGCAATACAGAGTCTACGTTAAGAAACGTGTAGAATCATAGCCGACGATCACTGTTGAAGTATAACTGACACCATTTAAGGAGGGTACGACATCTGGTCCATTACACCGGATGCGTCCGTGTACGAGGCCGTCAAACTGATGGCCGACAAGGCGATATGGACCTTGCTGGTGCTCGAATCACGGAAATCAGTATCCGGGCCTGGATTGCCGAGAGGTGCGTAAGACTCAGAGCTGAGCCGAAAAAGGGTGGAGCCAGTATAAAAATGGCCCGTTCAGAAAGCGTAGAGGAGATAGAGAATGCAAGAACAGATCTTTGTTGGCCGCGAACGCCAACTGGATGAATTGAAGGGATACCTGGAAAAGGCCCTGGCCAGAACAGGCCAGGTCTGTTTCGTCACCGGCCAAGCCGGCAGCGGCAAGACCGCCCTGGTGCGTCACTTTGTCCAACAGGCCTTCACCGCCGATCCCCACCTGGTCGTGGCCATGGGCAGTTGTAACGCCCAGACCGGCATCGGCTACCCCTACCTGCCCTTCCGCGAAACCCTGGCCATGCTCACCGGCGACGCCTCGTCCAAGCAACGGGCGACCAGGGTCACACCTGAGAACACCAACCGCCTGCGCGCCGTCCTGGTGCGTTCGGTGCAGATCCTGGTGGAGGCTGCGCCAGAACTGATCGGCGTCTTTGTCCCGGGCGGCAACCTGCTGGGTGCACTGGGAAAGGCCGTCTTTACCAAGGTGGGCTGGATGGACAAGCTGGAACTGCTGGCCAAGAAACCGGCAGCCCCAGCCGCCGAACAGAGCCGCATCTTTGAGCAGTACACGGCCTTCTTGC
>JBGVTF010000140.1:0-2703 GCA_041862415.1 Anaerolineae bacterium
GCGGAGGCTCTGCGCCGTCCCCCGTTCGCTCCGCTTGCGTCAGTGGCAGATCCGACTCTGCTGTCTCGCAATCCATGATGTCAGTCAGTTTGCTCGCGGATTGAGGTCGCTCTTCGTTGCACTACCACACTGTAGCGACTGGCGAGATCCGGTTATGGCTCCTTTCTTGTTGTATCATAGTCTGGCGAGGATCCGCCCCACTCGCTCCTTCTCCGTCAGGATATGGCCATCCTCGTCCACCGCGTAGTTGGCTCCGTCAATGATGCGGGTTCGTACCTCCCCGCAGGCGTAAGGGTTGCCTTTGAGCTGCGGCGCATCCAGAAGGCCGATCTCCACCGCAGTGGCCAGCACATCGGGATCGCTCAGCGGGTCCTCGGCTTTACCTCGCCCCATTTGCCTGATCGCCTCGACGATGACCATGGCCTCTTCCACCAACTGGTCCCGGCGCCTCTGCACAACCGGGTCGTGGGTCATGTCCGGCATACCATAGAGACAGTTCTGGATCACCTTACGGGCCATCTTGCAGCTCTCGATGGCATCCTTGGGGGTAGCGGCATGGTGCGCTTCCACGAAGCCCACCACGTGTACAATGGACGGTCTGACCGCCATCTGCACATAAACCGAGGCGGCCAACTGTCCCCTGGCGTAGTCAGGATCAACGGGATAGCTCATCAACCCAGTGCGGGTCTGGCGGATGATGTGAAAGTTCTGGTCAACGAAGGACTCTGCCAGTTCGATCTGGGCCAGAGCCTTGGCCAGGTCCATGCGATTGGACAGATGGGGGGGGTGTCTCAAACATGTAGGTGGTGATATAGTCTCTGACCCCCATCTTCCTGGCCACATGAGCATAAATATAGGAAACGGCGCAGACCACTGCATCATGGCCGTCCCGCAATCCCCAATGGTAAGGCTCGTTACCCTCCACTGGCACGTTTCGCTCGCCGTGCCACTGCATCCAGGCCATATGATCGCGCAGGCCCTCACGCAGGCTCAAGGGGCCACGACCGTCCATCTTATTGAACCAGAAAAGCGACGTCGCGCACCAGGCGTTGCGGATAATGCGCTGCAACATCTCGACCATACGCAGCAGGTCTGCTGTGCCAGAGTAAGAACGCATGAGGGGATAGTTGCCGCAGCGGGTGGCCTGGTAGAGGGACCGCAGGTCGTCTTCCGTGCGGAAAGGCACGCCCCCTGCCCCCTTTCGTTTGGGGTCCTGACGCTCGGGATGGAAAAAGTTCTCCTGAGCATCGTGGTCAGGGCCGAGAGAGACCACGTCCAGCACCCCGGCCTCAGCAATCCGGCGGATGCCCTCCACTGTGGGCTCGATGGTGTCGGCTGGGATGCCCAGATGATGACGGATGAGGGGAAAGGGAGCCTTCCACTTGATCCGCTCCACCGTCTCTGCAGGATAATCTTCAGGCCCCATCGCTTCCAGGGGTTTGCCTCTGAGATAGGCGATGACCGCTTCCATGGGCTCCTCGCCGCTGAAGAGCGCCTCGAAAAGGCCCACTTTGCGGGCTTCTTCGACCACAGGAGGTGTCCCACCGAAGACGAACCTTTTGCCCAGGATTCCCTCCTCCTCGCAAGCCTGTTTGAAATCGGTCAGCAACAGGGCAGCGTTCTCGGGGGTCAGCCGGTAGCTGACGGCGATGATGTCGGGGTCAACCTCACGGACCGCATTCAGAAAAGCCTCGATGGGGGTGGTCGGAACCAGTGAATTCCACCTGATAGCCCTGTTCCTCGGCCATACGCAGGAAGTTGAGCACACCAGCCACGTGGACGCATTCTCCTAACGAGCCACCTAGAATTTTAGCTGCCATGCTTCTTCTCCCTTCCAAAAACAGGTTGGCGGAGACATTTCATAGGCCGTACGTGCTGCAGGCTTGCACTTTCCCGAAATCTACACTATAATTGCAACGCAGGAGGAGCGACAGGATGAGTGTCTCAGAGAGCCAACCCTATCTGGACAGGGCTTACCTGGACCTGCAGGCAGCCAGGAGCAATCTTCAACAAGGCTTCCACGGCGTGGCCATCACGCGAGCCTATTATGCCATGTTCTACGCAGCCAGTGCGCTCCTGGCCAGTGAAGGAATATCGCGCAGCAAACACTCCGGCGTGCACTCTGCCTTCGGTGAACGCTTTGTCAAGGGGGGTCTGATCGAAGCGCAGTACGCCAAGATGCTGGGGCACGCTTTCGATTCGCGTCTGGACAGCGACTATGACGTGGAATTCGTGGCGGATCAAGCGTTGGCCGAAGACGTGCTGAATGACGCACGGCGTTTCGTTGACCGGGCTGAGCGGTATCTCCGAGAGGCAGGTAAACTATGAACGAACATGCCCCCCTGGCTCATTTGACTGACCGGGAACGGCAGGCCCTGGCCGCGTTTGTGGACCGGATACGGCAGCGGTTTGACGGCCTGATCCTGTCGGCCCTGCTCTTTGGCTCTCGCGCCCGGGGCGAGGCCAGTGCAGACTCTGATGTTGATGTGCTGGTCGTGATAGATAAAGAAGACTACCGGGCGCGCAAAGAGATTCGCTACCTGGCGGCTGAGGTGTGGTTGGAATACGGGCTTTTCCTCTCCACCCGGGTCTGGAGCCAATCCCATTGGCGCAAGCTTCAGAAGATGCAGACACTCCTTTACCGCAATATTGAAAGAGACGGCATTGACCTGTTAAGCCCTGGCCGATTTACTACCTAGTACC
>JBGVTF010000141.1:0-2869 GCA_041862415.1 Anaerolineae bacterium
GGCGAGCGGTTGGTCTCGGCCAGCCCGCAGATGAGATAGATCAGGGCAGCCACCGGTTGCAAAACGATGAAGGGCAGGACGGCCTGTCTCTCCACAATCTTGACCAGGCTCAGGGACTCGCTCAGGAGCAGCACGCTGACGATGGCCAGGCCCATAGGCAGCTCGTAGCTGATCATCTGGGCCGTGGTGCGCAGGGCCCCCAGCAGGGAATACTTGTTGTTGGAAGTCCATCCCCCTAGGACAATGCCGTAGGTCCCCAGGCCAGCGATGGCAAACAGGTAGAGTACGCCAATGTTCACATCGGCGGCAACAGACAAAGAGATGTCCGGAACCCGGAAGCCAAGCACCTGGAAGGAGTTGATGGTGGGCCCAACGGGCACGACGGCAAAGGCCAGCAAGGCTGCGGCCAGTGAAATTCCGGGGGCGATGACGTAGATGACCTTGCTGTGAACCTGGCCAAAGATCAACTCTTCCTTGAAGATAGCTTTGAAGGCATCGGCCACAGGCTGCAAGAGGCCGAAAGGTCCAGCCCGGTTGGGCCCGTAGCGCAATTGAAACCGGGCACTCAGCTTGCGCTCGGCCCAGGTCATGTAGGCAAAGGCCACCAGAAGCCCTACCACCACGATAACGCTCTTGATCAAAGGGATCAATAGGTTCGCTATCCAATCCATGGGTTTCCCTGTCTCTATCTGAAAAGTTCGCTGTTCTAGTGGTATAGGATAGTACAAACTCGCTCTCAGCCGCTCCACGACCGGCGGTCGGGTCACGGACCCTCCCAGAGCAGGTTGGGTTTCTGGTCTGGGTGACTACTTTCGTTTCGCGACTTTTACCCAGGTAACCGCCGTCTCCAACTCAGAGAGGGCCACTACAGGCATCTCGTTCAAGCGCAGAGGCACGAAGACGCAACCGGGGCGGATGTCGTCGCTTACCCTGGCCCTCAACTCCAGGCCGTCCCTGGCCGAAGCCACCGTCACCGCATCCTGGTCAGCGATGCCCAGGGCTTTGGCGTCGGCCGGGTTGATCTCAACGAAGGGGTCAGGTATGAACTGGCGCATGATCTCTGACTTGGCGAGGAGCACGCCCCGGTCGTAGAGCAGCCGCCCCGTGACCAGGGCCAGGGGGTAGGCAGCGTCATCCGCCGGGGGATAAAAGTCCGCCTGGGCGAACGGGCGTGTTTTCCCTTCTATCGCCACCTGGATGCCGTCATCGCCCAGGGGTCCATAGCTGAGCGCTTCATAAGGCGCGGCCACCCTGGCGATTTCCTCCATCACTGCTTGCGGCGAGTAATGTCCCCACTCCTGGCCCATAGCCCTGGCCAAGTCAACGATAATCTGACCGTGGGGCTTGACTTCCGCCGGAGGCCGCAGGGCCTTCTGCAGCCTCTGCACGCGCCCTGCCATGTTGGTGAACGTGCCGTCGGCCTCGGCAAAGCTGGCCGCTGGCAGGACCACATCGGCCAGTCGGGCCGTCTCGGTCAGGAAAAGGTCTTGTACTACCAAGAACTTGAGTTTCTCCAGGGCCTCATCCCCGATGGGATGATCCATCACCGGATTGGCAGCCATGACGTACAAGGCTTCCAGGTCGCCATCCAGGGCCGCCTTCAGCATCTCGTCCAACCCCAGGCCCGCATGGGAGGGCAGCTCGGCCCTCCAGCGCTTGCCCAACCTCTCCCTGACTTTGTCGTCGAGTCCCTGCCGGCCGGGGTAGAGGTGGGGAGCCAGTCCCATGTCGAGCACGCCCCACGAGTTGGGCTCCTGGGCCAGGCAGCCAGGCTCCTGAGCGCCGATCAGCAGCGACAGGTTGTTCAGCGCGGCCAGGCAGGCCTCGCCATTGGGGCCGCGAACTGTATCCGCGCCACAGACGAGAACAGCCTTCTGGACCTCGGTCAAAACTCTGGCTGTCTCCCGCAGGGTCTCCGCCGGTACAGCAGTGATTTCCCCCACTTTGTCGAGCGTATAGTCCTTCACCCACTCTTTGAGCTCGGCAACCCCGCGGCCTTCCAAGTTCGCTGTCTTGTGCAGTCCCTCGGCCAGGATGACGTGGGCCAGGCCGTTCAGCAGAGCCACCTCGGTGCCGGGGCGATAGGCCAGCCAGGGACCGCCGTAGCTGGTGAGGTGGATACGACGGGGGTTGGCTACAATGACTTGTGTCCCCCTCAAGTTCACTGCCCTTCTGATGAATAACTCGATGACGGGAGCTTCCTCTAGGGTATCGGCTCCAAACAGCAGGATAGCGTCGGCTTCCCGGATCTCGGTCACGGCAGGGAGAGGGCGCGCGTTGTCAGGCAGGCGGCCGAGGTGGTCTACGTTGTTGGTGCCGAGGACGGTCCGCACAAACTTCTGGAATAGGTAAGCAGCCTCGTTGGTGACGGTGGCCGAACCGACCCCACCCAGGCTATGGGGCCCGCTCTCCTGCCTGATTTGCCCCACCCATCGGCTGACCAGATTCAGGGCCTCGTCCCAGGATGCCGGTCTGAGTTCGCCGTCCTTGCGGACCAGCGGCTGAGTGACCTGTTCGGAGCTGTCAATGTATTGGTGGGCGAAGCGGCCCTTATCGCAAAGCCACCCGTCGTTGACGGCTGAGTTCCTCCGGGCGCTGATGCGGCGCAGTGTGTTCGTCTTGACGTCCAAGGTGATGTTGCAGCCCAGACCGCAATAGGCACAGATGCTGGGCACTTCTTCAAGTTCCCAGGAGCGGGCCTGGAAGCGGAAGATGCGGCTGGTCAGGGCTCCCACGGGGCAAATGTCAATGGTGTTGCCGGAGAACACGGAATCGAAAGCCTGGCCGGGGAAAGTGTCTACCCTGGTGAGCCGACCCCGTTCGAAGTAATCCAGTTGGAGGTCGTCGGCCCATTCTTCCAGGTAGCGCA
>JBGVTF010000142.1:0-2359 GCA_041862415.1 Anaerolineae bacterium
TCCCCTTGCTCACGAGATCGGAAGGACTCACCCTACAAGGCAAGTAGAGCGGGGGAAAGCGAGCCGCAAGGCAAGCCGATGGGCCTACGGGTAAAGGATGGCGGAGGAAGCGAAGGCCAGCCTGTAATGGGTTGGATAGGGGTGGAGCCAGCGGGCTGCGACCGTGAGCGCAGGACGAGGGCGACATCACTCCACGCGAAAGCGGGCAGACTTCCGCCTGGTCGCTCGTCACGAGAAAGTTTGGCCAACCACCCTCAAGAGGGAAAGCAGATGATGGCGGGCAGAGTCCTAGCTGGTGCGCCCTCTAGTGGAGTAGTCCACGCGGTGACTCCAAGCGTGTATCGTGAAGTTGTGACAGGTAGCTCAACTTGTCACAGCGCGTCCTACCACGGGGCGTTTGAGCGGCTTGAGCTGTGTGAGGGGAAACTCTCATGCACAGTTCTTAGGGGGCGGGGGGCCAGCAATGGCCCCCTGCTACCCGACCGGCGCCTAGGATGATACCTTCCATAGAGTTGATGAGCTGGGCAGGAGGATCGAGTTGTGATGGACAGGATTGCCGTAGCCGGCAATCAGCGTAGCAAAGAGAAGAATCGAAGGAGCGCAGGGAGGGCTGATGTCTGCCAAGTGGTCAAAGAAATGGTACAAACGTGTTGGTAGGGAGTGGGATCGTTATATTGGCCATCGAGCGACGCTTGAGGAATATGCAGCAGGGGGGGTACCCTATCTGACCCGATTGCGACAGGATCTGAAGAAGTGGTGGGGGAACCACCCAGAGCCAGCGAAGCGATTGACGCCTGAGGAGATCGAGGCTGTAGCCCAGCGGTTAGCAGACTTGTTGAAGGCGTACACCAGCCCCATAACTCCGCCTGAAACGGCTGAGCTGTTTCGGTCTCAGTGGTCTACCTTTTTGAATAATGTGATACCAGACGGCTCTCCACGAGGAACACGAATGGAGGGGCGTTCAGTGATGTCGGGTAATGAGGGTGATGAGGGCCAGAAGTTAGAGTCTTAGCGGGCATTGCGCGATTCTATGTTGGGTGATGCGAGACATTTCTAAGTACTAGTGTCCGACAGGAGCTAAGAAAAAAACGTGCGCTATAAAAGTGTTATCGTAACCAAAAGAGGAGGCCCGGAAGTTCTCGAGATCATAGAGAATGACCTGCGCCCGCCATCAGCCGGGGAGGCGAGGATTAAGATCCTTGCCACGGGCGTGTGCCAGGATGATATTGCCGCCCGGGTTGGCAACCGACCTTTTCTGCCTAAGATACCGTTCGTGCCGGGTTATACCATCCTTGGTGTCGTTGATGCGATTGGCGAAGGTGTCACCAACGTCGCCGTGGGTGACCGCGTCGCTGCTTTGACGACTCTTGGGGGCTACGCCGAGTATATCTTCCTTGGTGAAGAACAGCTTGTTCACGTTCCTACAACCCTGGACCCGGCGGAAGCTGTGGTACTTATCCTGAACTATTTGGTTGCTTACCAGGTGCTGCATCGGATTGCACAGGTAAAGCCAGACGATAAGGTACTCATTGTCGGCGCGAGTGGTGGCGTGGGAACTGCTTTCCTGCAACTTGGCAAGCTGGCTAATCTCAAAATGTATGGGTTAGCCTCTCCCAGCAAGCACAACACCCTGACCGAATATGGCGCGATCCCCATTGACTACCACCCCCAGGATTTTGTCCAAGCGCTCCGGCAGAGCGAACCCGGCGGCCTCGATTTCGTCTTCAACGGGATGGGCGAAGAGTACTTTGAGCGCGGATTGGCAGTGCTGCGGCGTGGCGGCGCATTGGTGCATTACGGTGGACCGGAGAGCTTTTCACGCTTTTTGCTTCTTATGGCCGAGTTCATTTTTTTCAACTTGCTGCCGAATGGAAAGTCAATTAAGGGATATGGAACTCATAGAGGGGACATAAACATGTTCAAGGAAGACTGGGCAAAACTCTTCAAGCTACTGGAAGAAGGCCAAATAAAACCCATCATTGCTGAAAAGTTCCCTATCCTGGAAGCGGCCAAAGCCAATGAACTGCTGGAGAGCGGCCAAGTCACTGGCAACCTCGTTTTGTTGGCGCCGGAATTGTTGTAGGTCTTGTGGTTCCGCAATAAACCATCAAAAGATCCAAGGATTTGAAATGAGCACTACCCAATTAAGAGTTGTAGGCGCGGGGTTATTTTTCCTCTTTATCTTTCTTTCCGGCTTCTGGTTGAGCCATTCTGGAAAGCCGTATGGCGTGATCATCTTGACAATCCATAAACTAATCGGGCTGGCGGCGGGTGTCTTTCTGGTCATGACCGTTTACCGGATTCACCAGGTGGCTCCACTCAGCCCGGTTGAAATCACCGCTATCGTGGTCACCGTCTT
>JBGVTF010000143.1:0-11760 GCA_041862415.1 Anaerolineae bacterium
CTCAGATCAACTGGGCCAAATGAGCTAATGCCAATAGCTGCCAGCGGCTCGCTCTGCTGCTGAAAAAACGCAATAGCTTGCCCAATGGTGTGATCTGGTGTGCTTGTCGGGAAGCTAGTCTCCGCCAAAAGTTCACCATCATCTTCAGCTATCGCACAGATGAACTTTGTGCCTCCTGCTTCAATCCCTCCCCAAAGAGGCATCGTTCCTCTACCACTCCTTTCCTTGCAATCAGCTCAAGCAAAAAATCGGCTGCAGGTCAGTCAACTAACCGGCTCCATCCAGGTTTCGAAAACCTTGTCAATGTTTTTTGTCGGGTTGAATTTCCCCTGCTCGCACTGGGCGATAACCGCCCCCCGTGCCATCATCGAGCGCACTTTGCTTCACCGCGTCAGTCTAACGCAATCATGACTTTCATAATGTTGTCTTTGGCTTCTTCGATGGTCTGGTAGGCATCCAGGTATTGCTCAAATGGGAAGCGATGGGTGATCATGGCATCAAGGGACAATCTTCCACTTGCGACCAATTCAATCGCTCTTTGATAATCCTGCTTCTGATACATCAAAGTGCCAACCAGGCTGAGCTCGCGATCCTGGACCAGGCCCAAATCCACCTCGAGTTTCTCGCTAAATACGCCAACGACCACGATCGTCGTGCCCTTTCGAGCATTCTCAATGGCCTGGGTGACCGTCTCTTGAACTCCCACACACTCCAAGATCAGATCAGCTCGATCTGGGCCACAATCACGCAGAATAGCTTCGCTGAGGTCTTCTTTGTCTGGACTTACTACAAAATCAATGCCACATTCCTTCGCTTTGTCCAACTTGTAGTCACTGAGGTCCGTAATCATAACCGCTTTTGCGCCATAGGCTTTTGCCACCTGTGCTACCAGGTTGCCAATCGTGCCTGCCCCCAGCACCAGTACGTTCTTGCCCTGGATATCCTCTCCTGCCCTCGACAGCGCACGAACAGCTACAGAAATCGGCTCGACCATAGCCGCCTGATCCAGAGTAACATTCTCCGGAACCTTCAGAACTTTGTCTGCATCAATTGCAACGTACTCCTGTGCTGCTCCTCCGGTCTGAAACCCCATGACCTTGAGGGACTCGCAGATATGATACATCCCATGGGTGCAGGCATAGCATTTACCACACGTGACCTGCGGTGTGAAAGTCACCTTGTCCCCTGGAGCCAAGCCCTCTACTTGACTGCCAACCTCCGCGACTATGCCAGAGACCTCGTGACCCTGGACAACAGGATAGCTGGTATAGGGATGCAGGCCATGAAACACGTGGATATCCGAACCACAGACACCAATCCTCCTGGTTTGGATAACAACCTCGTTGTCCTGTAGGGTTGGTTTGTCCACCTCTCTGTACTCAATTCTTCCGGGCTCGGTCATAACTGCTTGCTTCATCGTTTCACTCCTTCGGAGATGGCCGAGTGCTACCGACGGGGCGAGAGGAGAGTATAGGTCTCGTTGATTTTGTCCAGGGTGATCAGGCCGCGGAACAAGCCATCCTCGATCACGGGCACCGCTTTCACGCCTGATTTGGCAATCAACTGCTGGACGTGCAGGAGGCTGTCAGAGAGGTTCACAACGGGAAAGTCGGTCCGCATCACCTGGCCCACGGGGACGTTGGCCCCGCGTTCCCGCAAGGTGGCCAGGATGTCCTCCCGGACGAGGACGCCCACCAACTGGCGGCCTTCGACCACCGGGAAGTTGGATTGATAACCGTGGAAGATGAGATCCAGAACGTGGGCCAGGGGGGTAGCCGGGGTAACGGCTCGGAGCTCTCTGGTGACGGCCTGCCTGACCTCTAGCCCCTGCAACGCCCTTTTCACCTCGACCATTTGCCTCTCGTAGCCAGCACCAGTGTAGATAAAGACGGCAATCAGGACCAGCGGGAATTGGAAAAGCATCAAGCCCGCTACCCCCAGGAGCACGGCCAATCCCCGCCCCACATTGACAGCAATGCGGGTCGCTCTGAGATAGTCCAGTCGCAGGGCCAACAAGGCCCGCAGCACCCGGCCGCCGTCCATAGGGAAGGCCGGGATGAGGTTGAAGGTGCCCAGGGACACGTTCATGCTGAGAAGATAAAAGACCAGCGCTCTCCAATCGGTGCCGTAGAATAGACCGTCCAGGACCCAACTCAACACTCTCTGGCCAGTGTCGGAGAGGAGATAGGCTGGCTGATCCAGGTAGCCAGTGATTTGGGTTACGAGGATCCACAGGGCCAACGGTGCCAACAACCCCGCGATGGCGAAATTGACCGCTGGCCCGGCCAGGGAGATAGCCAACTCCTGGCTCGGCTTCTCGGGGATGCTCTCCATCTGGGCCACCCCGCCGATGGGCAGCAGGGTGATGTTGCGCACCTTGACCCTGTACCGCAGGGCCTGCAGGCTGTGTCCCAACTCGTGCAGCACGACGCAGAAGAAGAGGAGAGAGATGGAGACGATGCCAAAGATGGCTCCTCTTAACCCTCCCCCTATGCCTGTTCCCCCCTCAATAGCGGCCCAGAGGATAATGAACAGGAAGGTGAGATGTACCCTGATATCAATGCCTTTGACGGTTCCTATTCTGATGGACCAACCCACTCTGATGCCTCCTCCAGTTCCACTATCTCTCTGAGAACAACCCGACGCTTCTTTCCGCTCAGGCACTCCAGTCGGCGCACGCCCAGGGGGTCAATCTCCTCGCGCAGAAGCCTCACCTGCTCCTGGGTCGGCGGGGGCGTCTCTGTCACGTCAGGCACGACCTCCAGGGGGAAGCCGGTCTGCGCCTGGACCTCTTCTACGCTCACCCCCGGGTGACGCGAGATCAGGCGCATTCGCCCGTGGACGTAATCAAACTGCCCCAGGTCACTGACCAGGTAGCGCGGGCCTGGGCTGGTAATGCCTCGCTGCCGTCTTTCCTCTTCCCCTTCCCCACTCAGAAACCCTACTCCACTGATAAAGTCGGGCCGCTCCACAAAAACCCGGCGCTCGTGACGTGGCACGTAGAGGTAGATGCCAGGCGAGAAAACCGTCACGTCGGCGATGCCGCCACAGCCGGGCAGCCGCAGGCGAGGGGCCTGCCCTGAGCCCTGAGCCCTGTCGAAGGGTCGAAGGGCCTGTCCTGAGCCTGGCCTGTCCTGAGCCCCGTCGAAGGGCCTGTCCTGAGCCCCGTCGAAGGGTCGAAGAGGCTGGTAATTGCCAATGACGACGTTGTTGAAATTGCCATAGGGGTCAACCTGGGCCGGCCGGAAGAATTCCCGAGGCGACAAGGTGGGCAGCACCGTGCCAGCTATCTCGGCAAAGCTCAAAATGTGGGTAGCCCGACCCAGCCAGATCTCCTCAATATGCGACACGGAGAGGGGAGCCCAGTCGTGGCAAATGGAATTGCCGATGGCAGAGACAAGGGCCACGTTGGGGGCATGGGTCAGCTTGGCCAGAATGTAGCCGGCCGCCACCAGGGGCGTGGCGATGCCTTGGGCCACCACCTCGCCATCCTCGATCTGGCGGGCGATACAGACGCAAATGAGTTCATCTACAGTGTAATCAGGTATCAATTCCTAGATTTCCAACCTCTAATTTCCAATTTCTAATTGGATAATCTCCCGCAGTTTGCGCCGCCGCCTGGCCCCACTCAAGGTCTCCAGTTCTCGGATGCCCAGGGGGTCAATCTCCTCTCGTAGCAGGTGCACCTCCTCAGCAGTGGGCGCTGGGGTCTCGTGCAGGTCAGGCGAGAGGGTCAGGGGGAAGCCGGTCTTCTTTTGGATCTTTTCCACCGGCACACCCGGGTGGTAGGAGACCAGGCACATCCGCCTGTCCTCGCCCTTGAAATCAAATTGCCCCAGGTTGCTGACCAGGTAGTGGGGGCCGGGATAGTCCGGCAATTGGTGGCCATGCCCCAGGCCGCTCAGGAAATCCAATTTCTCCACGAACACGGCCCTGCTGTGACGTGGCACGTAGAAATAGACTCGCGAATGGTAGGTCGTCACGTCGGCAATGCCACCGCAGCCGGGCAGGCGCAGGTTTGGGCGCTCGTAACTACCCCCCATGAAGATGTTATTAAAGTTGCCATAGGGGTCTATCTGCGCTGGCCGGAAGAACTCCTTGGGTTGCAAGCCGAACAAGAGATCGCACACGGCCCTGGGGAAGCTGGTCAGAGCCATGGCCCGGCCCAGCCAGATGTCTTCGATGCGGGCAATGGACAGGGGAGCCCACTCGACGCAGACGGTGTTGCCAATGGCCGAGCCAAAGACCACGTTGGGAGCGTGGGTCAGCCTGGCCAGGAGATAGCCAGCCATCACCAGAGGAGTGGCAAGGCCCTGGGCCAAGGGCTCCCCGTCCTCAACCTGGCGGGAGATACAAACACAAATCAGTTCATCTACGGTGTAATCAGGAATCAATTTCTAATTCTTCAAGGAATTCCTTCAAGTACTCTTCGAACCCACCGCTTGCGCAGGTCTCCACATAGTGCAGGATCTCCCCCGAATCCAGGGGATAGTCAGGATAGCAAGAGGTGGGCTTGGCTCCACCGGGTGCTTCCACCACTGCATTGACCCGCAGCCCCACGACGTCGGCTCTCTCCTCCAGTTTGTCAAGCACCCGCTCGGCAGTGATGATCACCCGCTCGGAGCCCATGGTCAACTCCCAATCCACGGCCAGGTTACCACCCAGGACGGCGTTGCCAGAGGGATCGGCCAGGCGGGCATGGATCACGGCCACGTCGGGTTGGATAGCGGGAAAGGCCACGTAGCGCCGATCACTGTAGGGGTCGTCCACCAGCTTGACGTCTGGCCGCACCTTCAAAAGGTCGGTCTCCACCCAGCCTTGCCCCGGCATGAACCCCACCCCGGCCAGGGCCGCTCGCAGCCCGAAGGCGATGCTGGCCTCGGTCTCCTCGATGACTTTCACCTCGCCAGCGGTGGCCAGTTTAGTGAACATGGGAGCCAGCCCAAAGGCTTCCATCCCGAAGTAGCAGGAGCGCACTCGGCTAACCAGCCCCGCGCCCACCAGCAGGTCGGAGGCAAAGCTGGCGGTGAAGGCCAGCAGGGTCAGGTCGCCCGTGCCCTGACGGATCAGTTCCCGCACAAAGGCCACCGGTCGCCGGTAGAGGGTCATCCCTCCCAGGGCCAGCATGTCGCCCTCGCGGACCAATTTCACTGCTTCGGTCAGAGTTGTCACTTTGTTGATCATGATTTCTCTCAAATCCCAGATCTCGAATCTTGAATCCGCCTGAACACTTCTGCTACCTGGGTTACATTGTCAATGGCAAAATCCACGCCGTCTCCTTTTCTGCCATTCACCAGCACAGTGACCATCCCCAACTCCTTGGCTGGCTTCAGGTTGCGCACCGAATCCTCGACCATCAGACATTCCTCCGGCCTGGCCCCCAGGATGTCCAGGACACGTCGGTGAGCCCCTGGCCGTGACTTGTTCTCATAGTTAATGGCCCGTATGTCAAAGATGCGACTGAAATGGTGCTCGACGCCCAGAAACCTGAGAACCCGGCGGGCGTGTTCGATGGTGGCATGGGTGAAAATGATTTTCTCAGCCTGAATCTCGGTCAAGACTCTATCCAGAGCCTCGTCGGGCTGGAGATAGTCGCCCAGGGGAACGTCGTGGACGTAGGACAGATAGTCGTCGGTATCAACGTTGTAGTGGATCTGGAGACCCTTCAGGGTGGTACCGTAGGTCTGAAGGTAGTGACGGCGCAAATCCCTGGCCGCCACCGGATCCAGGCCCACTCTCTCCTGCATATACTGGTGGATGCGCCGGCCGATGGCCGCCATCAACCCTATCTCCCTCGAATAGAGGGTGTCATCGAGATCGAAAAGGATGTACTTGATCATTGCTACAATCTACTGCTTACCCTGCCAAAACGGGCAGAAAGGACAATCTTCGCCAAGGGGATAGTCAATGCCTTCCTCATGTGGACAACCGATCACACCGTCCGTAATGACCACCGATTTGGCCTTGTGCTCCTGAACAAAGGCCATGATTTCCGCATGGACTTGTGGGTCGCCCGCCACGTTTGGACCAGCCCATCTCTGAAGGGCGGTCACCTCTTCACCTTCCTTCTCCACGATGCCCACAGCAACCTTGGTCGGCGTCTTGTCATCGGGGCCGTAGAAGGCAATGGTCGCGACGGGAAATTGGCGACGCCTTGATGGTGGCTGTCTCTCGCGTCCTGGTCTAGTTTTTCTCTCTTGTGTCATAGTTTTCCCTTGTGGATTGTCCCTCCTGCATCACTAACCATTCACGCTATCTGAGATGCGACCTCCGAAGTGAAACGTGCATCCGAGTAGAAGCCGAGATCGCACAGGACTTGAAGCTTGGGCCACACGTTCGTCTCAGGCTCCCACTGCAAAAAGCCGGGGAAAAGGTCTGGGTGGGCGGTGATAAAATCGAACAGCGGTTGTTGTTGCGCCGAGATGGCAATGCTCCCTGACGACGATGTCTCATGGCCAGTGGCCACATACTCTGGCGTCAGATCAGGGCGGAAGCGCAAAGCTCCACCGTACTCTCCGGTCAGGTAATCGTGGTAGATGGCCGTCTGGGGCAGAAACGAGAGCAGACAGGGCAGCACGCGCACGCCCCAACTGCGGAAAAGGACCATCTGAAAGACAGACTTGTAAAAGTCGGCCATGGTCTCGAAGGGGAAGCCCCAGATGAAAAAGGCGTCCACCTCGGGAAAGATCTGCGCCGAGAGGGCGATGATTTCGCTGACCTGACGGGCGGTAAAGCCCTTAGCTACCCGGCGCAGCACGGTATCCGAGCCTGACTCGACACCGTAGCGGACATGGACACAGCCAGCGTCGGCCATGGCGCACAGCACCTCCTCATCCACCAAGTTGATGCGGGCGAAGCATTTCCAGTGCACCGGCAAGCTGGCCGACTTTAGTGTGGAGCAAAAATCGAGCATCCGGGCCTTGTCGGAGACGAAATACTCATCCTGAAGCAAGAACATGGTCACACCATAGGTCTCGAACAGGTGCTGCATTTCGGCCACCACGCTCTGGACGCTCCGCAGCACGGCCTGATGCTCCCAGATGGGCGCCACGCTGCAAAAGGTGCAGCGGTAGGGACAGCCGCGCGAGGTGACGAGGCCATAGCCCTGGTAGGCGACCATGTCCAGCCGGTGGTAGGCAGGCCAGGGCAAGGCATCCAGATCGGGAATGCGGGGTCGAGGCGGGTTCTCGACAAGGGAACCATTCGAGCGATAGCTGATGCCGGCCACGCTGTGCAAATCCCGCCTGGCAGTGAGGGCGTCCATCAGGTCTACGATGGTGCGCTCTCCCTCGCCTCGGACGATAATATCCACCCCATCGAACTTCTGCAGGATGCCCCGCTCGACAGCGGTCGGGCCGGTGCCACCCAAAATCACTGTCTTCTCAGGATGGCGCGCCTTGAGGGCCTGGGCGACCAGAAGAGTGTAGGGCAACAGATTGGCCATGCAACTGAAGCCGACGATGGGCGCGCTGTCATTCAGAAAGGCCAGCGTATGCTCAAGGTCAAAGAGACTCTCCCCTGTCGCCAGTTGATAGTCGCGCAGGTCAACGCGGTAGCCGTGCTCCTCCAGAACGCTGACCAGGTAGAGGAGGCCCAAAGGCACGTGGAGCTCACGGTCCACCCGGTCGGCGTAGACGATGTAGAGCAGGTTCATGTTGACTAGGGTAATATCATACATTTTGCGCAATCAGGGAGCAGGTTCATGTTGACCAGGGTGATGTCAACCATTTCGCGCCACTTGTTCCAGACGTTCGCGGATAGCTTGAGATAGCAACGTCTGGCGCTCCTCATCGCTCAGGGGCAGGTCGGGCCGGGTCAGTATAGCCTGCTGGGAGTCGACCAGGAACGCAGTACGAAAGTCTTCGCTGGTGCGCAGCAGGGCCTCGGCCACGGCGAATGGCGTCGGGTAGATGCTCATGGGCCGGATGCCTCGCGTCCGTTCGCCCATGTAGAAATCGGGGTCGCCTGCGAAGGGGGCCACCAGTTCGAGCTGGGCGGCCAGACGTTGGCGCGTTTCTTCTTCAACGTCCGATGGCATCCCTTTCGTCGGCATCGCGCTGCGCGTGGCCTCCTGTGTTATGGACCGGGGTTGTACCAGGTCTTCCGCGTCCAGATGGTGCAGCATGGCCAACTCGGTCGGCGTGAGAGTCAATCCCTCAGAGGCCAGGGTCTTCTCCGGGTTGGCCACCAGGTCACGGGCCAGTGATGGATTCTCGGCCAGCCGCCGGAGCAGAGCCTGCAGACCAGGGCTGATGGCAGATGGCTCGTTCCCTTCCTCGTTGGGCCGACCGCCGACGACGGTCAAACCTGAAGGATCAGAGCCGCTCATTGGGTCATATCCCCCTCTGTCATTCATACTCTCGGAAAAGGGTAGTAGCCCAACCGCGCTGGGTGTCATCGGTCATGGGAAACAATGGCATATCCAAGTCTAAATGCTCCCCAAAATCATCGCCAAGCAGATGAGGAATCCTTCGCCCATCATGAAGACAATGGTCAGGACGTAACCCAGCTTGGGGCTGGGGCGTGTGGCGAAGAGCCAGGCGCAGACCAGGCCTATGGCGATGAAGGCCAGATCAAGATATAGGTAGACGGTGCTGAATTCACCCGTGAAGTACGCAGCCAGACTCAGAGCATAGGAGATGAGCAGGCAGACGGCGGTGAACTGGGCAGTACGCTTTATTCCATAGCGCTTCGGCAGAGTCTGCACACGGGTGAACTCATCCTGTGCGAAATCGCGGATGTCAATCATCCCCCGCCCGCCGAACATGGCGAAAAAGAACATGCCGGCCAAAAGCCCCAGCCCTGGGCTCAGGCGGCCAGCCGCACTCCCCATGAGCACGTACAGGGCTTGCAGCAGCCCTAGAGTCAGGGCGCGGGCCAGGGGGGTCTCGAAGAGATGCAGGGCCAAACCGACGATGACAGCCAGTGTGATGCCCCACGGCAGCAGAGCCCAGGGAGCGACCAGGAAGGTCACGACGAAGCTGGCGGCGATGAAAGTCAAGGAGAAAGCAAGCCCTGCTGGCGGGGAGAGGGAGCCATCGGCCAGCGGGTTGTGGCGTATCTCGGCCCGAGGCCCCTTGATGTCCAAGTCGCGGTCGGCGTAAAAGTCCAAAGAAAAGCCGCCTACGGCCAGGCACCACCCGGCCAGGGTCATCCATACTGAACGGACGAGCCCCGGACCAGCGGTGAAGGCTGCTGCGCCAGTGATCATTGCCACCATCACGGTGCGATTAAGGCGAAACAGCCAAAAGAAAGCCATAGGTTTGGAAAACTGCATAAACGAACCCCTTCGATGAAACGGATCTATTGAAAACATGGTTTGGATATCAGCAACTTGGGTCCGGGCCTCTGCCAAACTGTGCCTTCATGATCCGAAACAGCAGTTCAGCATCAATATTGCCGCCGCTCAGTACAGCCACCACCTTCTTCCCCTTCAGGTCCAGTTCAGTTTCGTAGCCGCTGGCCGGGCCAGCCAGGAGGGGGGCAACCGCCGCCGCGCCGGAGCCTTCCACCACCAGTTGGTTCAGTTCCAGCAAGGCGTAAACGGCCTCCCAAATCCCCTCTTCACTGACCACCACGATTTCGTCAATCAGGTCCCTGGCGATGGTGAACGGCACAATGCCGTAGCCGCCAGCCAACCCATCAGCGATGGTCGGTCCGGCCTCGTAGCTCTCGTAGCAGCGGCCCTCTTTGAAAGAGAGGTAGGCCGATGGCGAGGTCTCAGGCTGCACGCCGATGACTTTCACCTCAGGGTTGATGGCCTTGGCTGCTACGGCGATCCCAGCGCTCAGCCCCCCGCCACCCACGGGCACGATGATAGCTTCCACATCGGGCAGGTCCTCCATGATCTCCAGTCCCGCCGTGCCCTGACCGGCGATGACCACCGGGTCGTCGTAGGCGTGGACGTAGGTGGCTCCCTGGGCCTGGACAAATTCCTCTGCGGCGTGATGGGCCTCTTCGTAGGTGTTTCCTGCAAAACGCAGTTCGGAGCCAAACTCCTGGAGCTTCTCTACCTTGGACTTTGGCGCGTTGTGTGGCACAAAGATAGTGTTCGGCACACCGCCCAGGGCCCTGGCCGCGTGGGCCACCCCCAGGGCGTGGTTGCCAGCCGAAGCTGTCACCAGCCCTTTGGCCTTTTCCTCAGCCGACAGGCTGGCGATTTTGTTGACCGCTCCCCGCGGCTTGAAGGAGCCCGTCACCTGCCGATTCTCCAGCTTGAGGTAGAGCTCGCAGCCTGCCCGCTGGCTGAGCAGGAAGGAGTATTCCAGCGGTGTCCTTTTGACCAGGTTGCTTGTGGTCCGTCGAGCGGCCAGGATGTCTTGGAGACCGAGCATAATACCTCCCATGGAGCCTGGTTGTAAGACGAGTTGCCAACTCGTCCCACGGCTTTCAGACACGCCATGATGTGGCTTTAAGTATACCATATTTTCGATTTCTCGGATAGTTCCAGAGTAGACTTGCTAAGGTTGCCTCTCGATGATATAATCAATAGTAGGAAAACTCGCCGGAGTGCGGACACCAGTCCGCCTCTGCAAGGCCTGAAGCAGACTTGCCTGCACTCCCATCCCAAATTCTCAAGTACTGATAATGCTACCGTCCGATCCTGACCGCTCACAAGTAATGCCGCCGAGGTAACCGCTGAAAGGAGAGGGGGCGTCGAAGATCATGCCCTATTGGCTGCGCTCCCCACAGTTTGAAGCCGAATGTTCGATTTGCCACAAGACATCGCCGCTGATCGCCTCTGCCATTAGCGCCTGCGTGGATTGCATCCGCAAGCATCCCGCAGAGGTATTGCCAGGTCTCAAGGAAGTGCAGGCTGAGACGCGGCGTCAGTTCGAACTGCCTCCGGCAGCGCCGCACGCCCCCGACGGCGTGCGTTGCCCCCTGTGTGTCAACGACTGCCGCATCCCCGAGGGCCAGCGGGGCTTTTGCGGGCTGCGAGAAAACCAGCAGGGCAAGCTGGTGCACCTGGCCGGGACCCCCTCCAAAGGCATCCTCCACTGGTATTACGATCCACTTCCCACCAACTGCGTGGCCGATTGGGTCTGCGAGGGACACACTCAGTACGGACATGTCAACCTGGCCGTCTTTTACGGGGCCTGCTCCTTCAACTGCCTCTTCTGTCAGAACTGGCACTACCGCCAGATGGCCCCCCGTGGCAACGGAATGAGCGCGGCAGAGCTGGCGGCCAAAGCCCACGCCCGCACCTTCTGTGTCTGCTATTTCGGCGGCGACCCCACGCCCCAGATGCCCCACGCCCTGACCACATCCCATATCCTGGCCGACCAGGGTGTGCGCGTCTGCTGGGAGACCAACGGCACCATGCAACCCAAACTGCTGGACCGGGCGGTGAGACTATCGCTGGAAACGGGTGGCTGCATCAAGTTTGACCTCAAGGCCTATAACGAGAACCTGCACCTTGCTCTGACGGGCGTGACCAACAAAAGGACGCTGGAGAACTTCTGCCGGGCCGCCAGTTACATTCCCCAGCGTCCCAATCCGCCCCTGGTCATAGCCAGCACCCTGCTAGTGCCGGGTTACATTGACGCTGAAGAAGTGGGGGAAATCGCCCGTTTCATCGCCTCTTTTGATCCAGACATCCCTTACGCTTTGCTGGGCTTCCATCCCCACTTCTACATCCACGACCTGCCGCGCACCTCGGTACGCCACGCCGAAGAAGCAGAGGCCGCTGCCAGGGCGGCCGGCCTGACCAACGTGCGCATCGGCAACCGCCACCTGCTCTCACGAGATTATTAGCTC